>NZ_JAUTBL010000001.1:1022500-1322500 GCF_030819275.1 Agrobacterium larrymoorei
TCCTCCTGCAACTGCAATTCGCAGCGCCGCTTGACGGTGATACGCCGCGACGCCGATTTCTCTCCGCGTTCGGAAACGACGCCAAGAGCACAGCCGGCGAAGATGATGTTGAGCAGGTTCCAGCCGCCGACCACAAGCGTGACATCCGCCTTATAGGGCTCGGCATAGATGCGATAGATCGCGAAAACCATGGCGATGATGAGAATGAAGAAGATGACGAAGAAGGGCCGGCTGATTTCCGACAGGCGCGCTTCGCTGATCGACTCGTCCTTGGCCGTCACCTTGAAGGTCGGCTTGCTGGGATTGAAAAGGACCGACACGACGGCAGGCAAGAGATGCACCGTCTGAACATATTCGTAGAGTTCGGAAATCCAAGGCCAGCGGAAACTTCCATAGAGGAAGTTCTGAATCATCAGGTTCACCAGCATGTAGGCCGCGGTATAAGCCAAGAACTCGCCGCCGGACGCAACGAAGATCTGCAGGTCGAAGAAAAGATAGAAGAGCGGTGCGAAGAGGAAGATCGTGCGCGGAAACGGGAAGAGCCAGAACAACGTCGATGACATGTAGCAGAGCCGTTGCGTGAAGGAGAGCCCGCGTCGGAAGAGCGGCTGGCGGAAGATCAGGATCTGCATCATGCCCTGCGCCCACCGGCTTCGCTGGCCGATGAAGCTGGTGAAGGTCGCCGGCTGCAGACCGGCAATCAGAGGCTTGTCGACATAAAGGCTGTTCCAGCCGCGCGAATGAAGCGCAAGGGCCGTTTCGCAATCCTCGGTGATGCTGACGCCACTGAAACCATCGGTTTCCTTCAGCGCCGTTCGCCGCAGAACCGCTGCCGATCCGCAGAAGAAGGCGCCGTTCCATTTGTCCAAGCCGCGCTGGATGATGCCGTAGAACATTTCGTTCTCGCTCGGCATGGTTTCGAAGGTGCGCAGATTGCGCTCGATCGGATCGGGATTGACGAAGAAGTGCGGCGTCTGGACAAGGAAGAGCCTTGGATCTTCCTCGAAATAGCCAACCGTTTCGAGAAGAAAATCGCGCGCGGGCGCATGGTCGGCGTCGAAAACGGTGACGAGTTCGCCCGTGGAATGATCCAGACCATTGTTGAGATTGCCGGCCTTGGCGTGGACGTTGCGGTCACGCGTCAGATAGTTGACGCCGAGATCGGCGCAGAGCTTTTGCAATTCCGCATGCCGTCGGATGGCCGCCTGCGCTTCCAGTCCATTTGGCGCGTTGCGTTTCTGCACCGTGCCGCCATCATCGAGCAGCCAAACAGTGAACTTGTCGGCCGGGTAGTCCATGTTCTTCGCTGCGGCCAGCGTATTGGCGAGGAGTTCGGCATCCTCGTTGTAGGTTGGCACGAACACATCGACAGTCGGCACATAGCCGGGCGAACCGGGACGTGTCTTTCTCGATGGCAACGGCATGGAAACGATGACGAGACTGAGCGCCAGCATCACCACGCTGTACATCTCGGCGAGATAGAGCAGGAAGCCGGGAATGAAGTTTTCGAGTTGATTGACGGGCGGCAAGGTGCTGGTCGTGCGCCAATACACGTAGCGCAGTACGATTGCCGTGCCGAAACCAAGACCGATCAGTCGCCACGCGCCCCTGCCGTTTAGAAATTTGATGGTTGCGAGCAAAGCCAGCGAAATTGCCGTGGCGATGAGGTGCGTCTGCAAACTGACGGGTAACGTAATGATCAGCAAGACACAGGCTGAAACGAACAGCCAGAGGGTGAAAGTGATGACCTTGCTCATCAGCGAACCTTTACATCAAGTCGATAAGAAGCGGACCGCTCCCTGGCCTCATGCCGCTGGCCCCGTCACTGCGACGAAGACACCAAGTGGATCAGTTACACCCGAAACAGTTAATTGCAGGTTTGTCCGTTCGTCTGACCGGCAACGCAGGCAGGCGACGGAATGGCAACCCGTTTCGTTTCGATACGCCGTGCCGGCGGAGGCACATCTGCTGGCCTGCTGCCAGAAGCCCTCGGCGCTGTCGGAGACGGAATGAGGACGGCCGGTCTGGCGGAGGCGGCGGGCTGTGGCTGCACCACAACCGGTACGGGGGAGGCTGTCACCACGGTCCGTGGCCGTGCAAGAGCAGGAGCCGCGACAGGGGTCTGTGTTCCAGGCTGCATCGGAGCAGCACCTGAGACGGGGTAGATAGGATTGCCCGGACGTCCAAGTCCCTTGTCTGGATCCTGTGCGGTTCCGTAAGGGTTCCAGTCGCTGGAGAGATAGTTGCCGGTGATCGTGTAGTTGTACATCACCGAGAGAAGATCACGCACGGTGACACCCGACTGACACAGCCTCAATGTCACATTGATGCGACCGAGATTCTTGAAACCTTGACGCGCGTCTTCCGGCGACCTGATCTGCTGCCATCCGTAAATGCAGGCATCGTTTCCATAACCTCTGCCTGACGCATAAGAAAAGGCACCGTAATTGTTCTGCAGATATTCGGCAGACGTCGCCATCGCCACACCGGGAAACGCGCTCCTGATCTCCCTTGAGATCGACGAAACACGCAGACTGCTTTCCGATAGTCCGCCCCTCCCGGTATCCTCCGCCTTTTGCGGTCCGAAAAGCTGCACCTTGAGATAATTCTGACCAGGGGTCGCCGCGTCCGAGCGCAGGATCACGTCCTGCTGAACGGCATTGGCGTAATTGCGGTTGATAACGGTCAGGACTTCCGGGCCGCCGGGCGGCGGAAAGATCAGCGCTTCTTCCGGTGCCAACATCTTCGGGCCGCCGGATTGCTGCACGCCGGCTGGCGTATTACAACCTGAGAGCGTAATCGCCGCGCCGCATGCCAATGCTATCGCAGTGGCGGTGTTACTCATCCCGCCACGCCCCTTTGAAAGGGTACAAACATCACGAATCACATGTGACACAATCATGGTTACGAAATACGTGACTGAAATGAATTAGCAATCCGAAATGTCGATGACATAGAGTGATGCCGTCCGCTGCGGCACAACATTCAGTTCCGCTCACAGGAACTTTATCTTCTGACCAAGATTGGGCGGATGCCCCCCTTCTTCGGCGACAGCCGCTGTGACGACTTGACGAGCGGCGTGACGCAATGAAAATACGCAAAGACCAACAGTATGGAAGAGCAAGCCTTGAGCGCCACAGTACAACTAACGGACGAGATCACCGCATTGCGTCAATGGCTGGAGGAGGCTGCTCTGCCGCTGTGGTGGGAAGCCGGAGCGGCAAAGCCCGATGGCGGCTTTCACGAGAGGCTGGACCAGGATGGCAAGCCGGTTCTTGGCGACAATCGTCGCGCCCGGGTGCAGCCCCGTCAGGCCTATTGCTATGCGGCCGCCGGCGAAAACGGTTGGAAGGGCGATTGGCAGCGCGCGATCAATCATGGCCTCGACTGGTTCGATAAGGTCTATCTTCTGGAGAGCGGGCTATACGGCAATCTTGCCGATGCATCCGGAAAGTTGATCGATCCATCCTTCGATCTTTACAATCAAGCCTTCGCCCTCTTTGCTGCAGCACAGACGGCAATGGCTTTGCCGGAGAGAAAACATGAGATGCGTGAGCGGGCGCTCGGCATCCTCTCGCTCCTCAAAGAGCAGTATGCCCATTTCGATCGGGGTTTCGAGGAAGACAATCCGTCGCGCTATCCGCTGTGTTCCAACCCGCATATGCATCTGTTCGAGGCCATGCTGGCCTGGGAAACGGTGGATCCGACCGGCCCCTGGACAGCTGTCGCCGATGAGATTGCAGATCTGGCGATGACGCGTTTCATCGATCAGGAGAATGGCGGTTTACGCGAATTCTTCGACAAGGATTGGACCCCGGCACCGGGCGAAAAAGGCCGCATCATGGAGCCGGGCCACCAGTTCGAATGGGCCTGGCTTCTGGTCAGGTGGGGCCTCTTGCGCAACAGCTTCGATGCCATTCAAAAGGCAAAGCGGATGTTCGAGATCGGCGAAAGCCATGGCATCTGCCCGCGCCGGAAAGTAGCGGTGATGAGCCTTCTCGACGATTTCAGCGTGCATGATCCTTTGGCCCGCTTCTGGCCTCAAACCGAATGGCTGAAGGCCGCCGTTCGCCTTGCAAGTGCTACCGAAGGTGAGGAACGGCACCGCTATCTAACCTCCGCCTCTCGGGCGGTAACGGCGATCCAGCCATTCCTCGACACACCGGTTAAAGGCCTCTGGTTCGACAAGTGGCCCGCTGACGCCCCGATGATCGACGAACCGGCACCGGCCAGCACCTTCTACCATATCGTCTGCGCCATTTACGAAGCCGACAGCGTGTTGAAAGCGTTGACAGCCAAGACAGCCGGACCGCGATAAGACGTCGACTCTTAAATCTCGCGATTAGCCCCACACGTCTCTGCTTGCTGCGACAATTTTCGCGGCTTTCCCGACGGCCATGAAAAGAATTGTCCTAGGCGTCTGAGGCGGCGTGAAAACATTGCTGTCAATGCAATGACTTCCCATGGACACTGGGGCCGTCATGGTCCTAAATGGAGCCATGACGCCGCCCGCCATCCGAACCCGGAGTCCTTCATGCCATCTCCTATTTCGCGCCGTTCTCTTCTAAAGACAGCAGCTCTGCTTGCCGCTTCCACCACGCTGACGCGGACCGATCTGGCCTGGGCTGCAGGTAACGATGAGAGACTGGTTGTTGCCGCGGACTCCGAGCCGAAGAACCTCAATCCGGCAATCGTTGCCTCCAATGGCGTCTTCTACATCTCCAGCAAGATCGTCGAGCCCCTGGCAGAGGCTTCCTTTACCGGTAAGAATGGTCTGGAGCCGCGACTTGCCACATCGTGGGAAGGATCGCAGGACGGTTTGAGCGCGACCTTCAGGTTACGCGAGGGGGTGACCTGGCATGATGGAAAGCCGTTCACCTCGGCGGATGTGGCATTCTCAGCCCTCTCCGTCTGGAAACCGCTTCAAAACCTGGGTCGCTTGGTCTTTGCCAACCTCCAAAGTGTCGACACGCCGGATGAACACACGGCGATCTTGCGTTTTTCCAAGCCCACACCTTTTCAGCTTATCCGTAACGCCCTCCCGGTTGTGACAAGCGTTCTACCGAAGCATCTTTATGACGGCACCGATATTGCTACCAACCCGCTGAATAACAAACCGGTCGGTACTGGTCCTTTTATCTTTGCCGAGTACAAGCCCGGCGAATATTATCGCCTGACGCGCAACGACAGATACTGGGGCAAGGGCCAGCCAAAGCTCAACGAGATCATCTATCGTGTGCTTCCCGATCGCGCAGGGGCAGCCACCGCGCTGGAGGCGGACGAAATCCAACTGGCCGCCTTCTCCGCCGTGCCACTTTCGGATCTCGCGCGTATTTCGAAGGAACCCGGCCTCAAGGTCATCGCCGATGGCTATGAGGCGCTGACCTATCAGCTCGTCGTTGAAATCAACCACCGCCGCAAGGAACTCTCCGATCTCAAGGTACGACAGGCCATTGCGCATGCGATCGACAAGAAGCTCGTCGTCGACACGGTTTTCCTGGGATACGCCACAGTTTCAACCGGCCCGGTGCCGAAGAACGCGCCGCAGTTCTATACGGCTGACGTAAAACTCTATGACTTCGATATCGACAAAGCCAATGCTCTTCTCGATGAGGCAGGCTATCCGCGAGGGCCCGATGGCACCCGTTTCTCGCTCAAACTGCTGCCTGCGCCCTATTTCAATGAGACCAAGCAGTTCGGCGCCTATCTGCGCCAAGCACTGTCTGCCATTGGCATCGATGCACAGCTGGTGAACAACGATGCGGCAGCGCATCAGAAGGCGGTCTACACAGACCACGCCTTCGATCTTGCCGTAGCCCCCACCGTCTTCCGGGGCGATCCTGCCATTTCTACCACCATCCTGGTGAAATCGGGAACGCCCGCCGGCGTGCCCTTCTCCAATCAGGGCGGCTACGAGAACAAGGAGATTGACGCCATCATCGACAAGGCGGCGGAAACGGTCGACGAAAAGCAGCGTACCGAACTCTACAAGACCTTCCAACAGAAGGTGAAAGAGGACCTGCCGATCATCAATGTGGCCGAGTGGGGCTTCATTACGGTCGCCCGCGATACGGTGAAGAACGTCGCCAGCAATCCAAGATGGGCGGTTTCGAACTGGGCGGATACCGCCATCGAGGATTAAGGTGCAAGGCGCAGGCCGCATTCTCCGTCGCAGGCTGATCAGCGCCATTCCCGTGCTGATCATCGTGCTGCTCTTTACATTCCTGTTGTTGGAAAATGCGTCTGGCGATGCGGTAGACGCCTACCTCGTCTCGATCGGCGGCGGAGATGCCAGCCTTCGCGACAGCCTGCGGGCACAATATGGTCTGGATCATTCCGCCCTCTGGCGGCTCTGGCTCTACGCATCCTCCGTGATGAAACTCGACCTCGGCTGGTCGGTCGCCTTCGACCGGCCCGTCCTTTCGCTGATCATGGAGCGTCTACCGAACACGCTGCTGTTGATGGGAAGCGCGACGCTGCTGTCCTTCATTCTCGGCACCACTCTTGGAATTGTCGCTGGAGCAAAGCCTGGAAGCCTACTGGACCGGGGACTCTCGTCCGTCTCACTGGCACTCTATGCCGTTCCGGGCTTCTGGCTCGGTCTCGTTCTCGTCCTCGCCTTCGCGGTCAAACTTCGTTGGCTCCCCACGTCCGGACTGGAAACCATCGCTTCCGGTAAGCAAGGTGTCGCGCGCACCCTCGATATTGCCCGACATCTCGTTCTTCCTGTTGCGAGCCTCGGCCTCATTTATCTCGCCCTTTTTCTGCGCGTGATGCGCAGCGCCATGGGTGAGATCTGGCGGATGGATTTCGTCACCTTTGCCCAATCGAAAGGACTATCCCGCAGCCGGGTGGTGCTGCGCCATATTGCGCGCAATGCTGCCCTTCCCCTTCTCACGGTGCTCGGCCTTCAATCGGCCACCATGCTGGGTGGCTCCGTGGTGATAGAAAGTGTCTTTGCCATTCCGGGCTTCGGAAGGCTAGCACAAGAGGCGGTTGCTGGACGGGATACCCCCTTGTTGATGGGTATCATCCTCGTCAGCGCCGTCTTCGTCATCCTGATTAACCTGATCGTCGATGTGCTCTACGCGTTTCTTGATCCGCGCATCGGCGCTGGGGAGAAAGCGGCGTGACGGTTCTTGGACGGATCTACCGCAGTCGTGAGGGCTTGGTCGGCCTGACAATCCTTCTCGTCGTGGCGGTCGCTGGTCTTTCGGCACCATTTGTGTTCCCGCACGATCCGCTTTCCATCGTCGCGGCGCCCCTGATTGCGCCTTTCACCGACCGCGCCGTGCCGCTCGGTACCGATACCCTCGGCCGCGATGTTCTTGCCTGCCTGTTCCACGCGGCGCGCAGCTCTCTTCTCGTCGGTCTCGCCGCCGCCGCCGCCGCCCTTCTGATTGGCACCATCATGGGAACGCTTGCGGGTTTTGCAGGCGGCATTGTCGATGAAGCGCTGATGCGGGTCGCTGATGCCTTTCAGATCGTGCCCAGTTTCCTGCTGGCCCTTGCCTTTGTCAGCACCATCGGCCCATCGCTGCCCATCGTGGTCATGGCAATCGCGCTTGGCACTTGGGCCGATCCGGCGCGATTGACCCGCGCGCAAGTGCTTTCGATCCGTGAGCGCGACTATGTGGCTTCCGCCCGCACCATCGGCATGCACCCTTTGGAAATCGCCTTCCGGCAAATTCTGCCCAACGCCTTGCCACCGGTCATGGCGCTTGCCGCCATCATCGTCGCCGCTGCGATCCTTACCGAAGCCGCCCTCTCCTTCCTTGGGCTTGGCGACCCGAATATCGTCACCTGGGGCGGGATGATCGCGGAGGGGAGAAACGTGCTTCGCTCCGCGGCCTATCTGTCCATCATCCCGGGCACGGCTCTGCTCCTGACCGTTCTTGGGGTCTATCTGTTGGGAGAGGGCATCAACAAGGCGTTCGCCCTTCAAGGGGATGCGCCATGAGCCTGGCTCCGCTCCTGAAGATTGAAGGGCTCAGCGTCACCTATCACGGGACCACGCGACCTTCCTTGCGCGACGTATCGCTTCAGCTCCAAGAAAAGAAACGGCTGGCAATTATTGGGGAAAGCGGATCGGGCAAAAGCACGCTGGCACGCTGCATCGCCGGCTTGTTGCCACGGGGGGCGAGGACGGAGGGTCAAATTGTCTGGAATGGAGATCGAGATAAAAGCAGCAACCCGCTATTTCCGACACGAGGACGCGATATCGCCTATGTGTTCCAAGACCCAAGTGCCAGCCTGAACCCGGTCCTGACGATCGGCGAGCAGGTTGCGGAGGCGGCTCGTCGTCATCTTCGCCTCACCCGAAAACAGGCGTACACCCACGCCCGGGATTTGCTGGCAGAGGTGCAATTGCCGAACCCCGAAGCGCTGCTTTCGGCCTATCCGCATCAGATCTCCGGCGGACAACGGCAACGCGTGGCGATTGCCGCCGCAATCTCCGCTGCCCCGAAAATCCTGATTGCCGACGAGGCAACCAGTGCCCTTGATACGATCACGCAAGCGGCGATCACTCGACTTCTCGACCGTCTGGTAGATGCCAACGGCATGACACTGATCTTCATCACCCACGATATCGCGCTGGCCTCCGGCCTTGCCGACGAGATCGCGGTTTTCCAATCGGGCCAACTGGTGGAATCGGGCAAGGCGCGGGGCGTGCTCTCGCATCCCACGAGCGACGACACAAAGCGTCTGCTGTCCTCGCACCTCGATCTGACGACACCGCCACTTGTCCGGAGGGCGAGTTGATGGAGACATTCTTTTCCGTCAATCGCCTGTCAAAGCGGTATCAATCGCGGGAACGAACTGTGCAGGCGCTCGAGGATGTTTCCTTTACGCTGGCCCGTGGTGAAACCCTGGGGCTTGCGGGGCCGTCCGGCTGCGGGAAATCGACGCTGGCCCGCGTTATCATGCGTCTTTCACCGGCAGATGGCGGCGAGGTGCGTTTTCAAGGTCGGAACTGGCTGGCCTTTTCAGGACAGGAATTGAGAGCCGCCCGGCGCCATATGCAGATGGTGTTTCAAGATACACATGGAGCATTCAATCCGCGCGCCACGGTTTCAGAAGCGATTGGTGAACCCTTACGGATCCACAGAGTTGTCGAGCCGTGGGCTCGGCAGGCGGAAATCGCCAGGCTGTTGGAGCGGGTGGGGCTTGGCGCGGAATACGCCGCACGTCCGGTTCTCCACCTGTCCGGCGGACAGCGGCAGAGGGTGGCGATTGCCCGCGCAATTGCCAGTCGCCCGTCTCTGCTGGTGATGGATGAAGCCGTTTCTGCGCTGGATGTTTCCGTCCGTGCCCAGATCCTGGAATTGCTGGTGTCCTTACAAAGCGAGACCGGCCTCTCGTGCCTCTTCGTCTCCCACGATCTGGCGGTCATTCGTGCCGTCTGCCATCGCGTCGCCATCATGCAGATGGGTCGCATCGTCGAACATGGAGAGACGGACAGTGTGATCTCGAACCCGCAGTCGGACACGGCAAGACGGCTGATTGCCGCCGTTCCCACACTTCGCAAGGACCAAAGCCATGCCTGATCGCAACTGGAGCCATCTGCTCGACGTGCCTGCTTTTCCGCCGGAGCGTTACGCAAAGCTTGCAGACAGACTGGCAGCCCTGATGAAGACACGAAACGATGTGCTTCTTATCCAGGCCGAGGCCGTATTGGCGCTGGAGGCCGTTGCGACCAGCCTCGCACGGCCTGGCCTGAAAGCGCTGAACATCGTGACGAGCCCCTACGGCGCATGGTTTGGCGACTGGCTGAAGCGCGGCGGCAGCGATGTCATCAATCTCGTGGCCGATCTCGGACGGCCGATCGCGATAGAGGCTGTGCGTCAGCAACTGGATGAAAACCCCAATATCGCTGTGCTTTCGCTGGTCCATGCGGAATCCGCAACCGGCATTCTCAACCCGCTGGAAGACATCGTCCGGCTTGCAAGAGAAAGAGGCGTGCTCACGGTGGTAGATGCGGTCGCGTCGATTGGCGGCCATGCACTGAATGTGGATGAAAACGGCATCGATGTCGTCGTGATCGGCCCGCAAAAATCGCTCGCAGGACCGGCGGGCGTCTCGGCAATCTCCGTCAGCGAACGCGCCTGGGCGATGCTGCGGCATGAAAGCGCTCCCCGCAACTCGATGCTGTCTCTACTCGATCAGAAAGAGCAATGGCTTGAGACCGGCAGAGGCGTTTTGCCGGGCACGCCCGCACCGCTTGAGTTCTTCGCGCTCGACGCCGCACTCGATCGTCTGGAAGCCGAAGGCATTGACGCAGTTCAAGCGCGGCATCATCTTGCGGCAAAGGCGACACGCGAAGCTCTGGTTGCTCTCGGTGCCGAGCTTTGGGTCGACGACACTCTCGCTTCAGCACTGGTGACAGCCGTCAGACTTCCGGCTGACATCGACCGCAACGATCTTCTTCTGGCAGCAAGGCTCGATGGAGCGGATATCGGCGCAGCGGTCGGACCCGGCTCAGATCGTTTGGTCCGCCTCAACCATACCGGCCGCCGCGCCAGCAAGGAAGCGGTGCTCGCCAACATCAAGGCCTTCGCCCAGGCGCTGCACTTGCAGGGGCGCTCAGGACTGGCCGACAAAGCCGTTGAGGCGGTGGACGCATTTTATTCGTCCTCAGGTGCGAAGTAGCTCGCATACGGGCGTTTGGAAAAATGCTCTCGCTGAAACGCCGCTACTGGAAGGATCTTTCCCTCTCGCCCGCAACGCTAACACAGGAATCCCTCCTGCAATCTTGACGAAATCGTGGCAACGCGCGAAACTTTACACATTGTTAAGTTCGGTGACAGGAGGAATGAAAATGGTTGCTGGTTTCAACATGCTTTCCTTCGATCTCTTCGGCCTCGGCCGTCGGGCACAGGAAGAAAAGCTCAAGCGTGACAACGGATCGAAAAAGGATCAGGTCTCGCGCGACGAGTCCGAGCAGCGCGATCGAGATCAGGAACATGACCTGTTCTTTTGGTCGCTCTACCCGGTGATCTAAAAAAACACCCTTAAAGCGATACTCTTCCACATCTGTTAAAGACGATCCAGTTCCTCGCGATGCCGATACATTGCGAGGAATTTTTTGTAGTCCCGTTCATACAGGGATGCCCGGGCTTCATCCGGCTGGCATTCCTCATAGCCGGGATACATGGCAGCCCCGGCCTCCGCCAAGCTCGTATAGACGCCACCCGCCGCCGCCGCGGTCATAGCGGTTCCGAGAAGCACGGCATCATTTGTTTGTGGCACGACGACGCGCTTGCCTGTCGCGTCTGCATAAAGTTCCATCAACAGTGGATTGTGAACGTGCCCACCCGCGACGTGAAGCGTAGTGGTGCGATATCCAAACCCTTCCATAGCATCCAAAACGTGGCGCGTGCTGAGCGCGATCGAAACGGCTGTGCGCCAGTACAGTGCACAGAGGCTGTCGAATGATGTATCGAGCGTCAGACCGCTGATCACACCCCGGGCATGCGGGTCGGCAAGCGGCGACCTGTTGCCATGAAAATCCGGCAGGACATGCAGACGGCTGGCAAACGCCTCGCCTTCCTCTGCGCGCAACGCCATGACGCGGTCGACGATGCGCCGGTGAAGTGCGGCGTCTGGCTCACCACCTGCCGCATGCATGCGGACAATATGATCGAGCAGCGCGCCCGTAGCCGATTGTCCGCCCTCCACCAGCCAGTGATCCGGCAGAACAGCCTGCCAATAGGGTCCCCACAGGCTGCGACCATGCATGCGATTGGGCGTCAGCGCCACGAGACAACTGGATGTACCGGCTATCAGCGCGACGTTGTTCTCGACATGCCTGTCGAGGCTACCGCCGAGCGCACCAAGCGCGCCCGCATAGGCATCGATCATGCCGGTCGCGACCCGGCATCCGGTATCCAGCCCCAAGTCATCGGCACCCTTGGGCGACAGCACACCAACAGCTTGACCTGGCGCGACGGTGCTCGAAGGGAGCGAAGCGCGTTCTTTCAGATCGCCAAGCCCGGCAAGCTCTAGATAATCGTTGCGCCAGCCTTGCGGCTCATGCGCCAGAAAATTCCATTTTGCCGTCAATGTGCAGTTGGAGCGCGCAGCACTGCCGCTCGCCTTCCATGTGAGGAAGTCGGCAAGATCGAAGAAGTAAAAAGCTCTCGACCAGCTTTGAGGCAGATGCTTCTTCAGCCACATCAGCTTCGGTATCTGCATTTCGGGAGAGATCGATCCGCCAACGAAATCCAGAACCGGATGACGGGACGCTGTCAGAAAATCCGCCTCGTCGATGGCCCGGTGATCGAGCCAAACCACCGTGTCGAAGCAGTCTTCGCCTGTGGTCGAGACCGACACCTGTTCGCCAGATTTGCCCCGCGCAACCAGCGAGCAGGTGGCATCGAAACCGATGGCAGCCACACCCGCCGCATCGATCGCCGCCTCGGCGATGGCAGAGCGTACCGAAAGGCAGACCGCGTTCCATATGTCCTCGGAATCGTGCTCGGCGTGGTTTTCCCTTGGTCTTTGCATGACGATGGGATGCGTTGCGCGCGACAGCATTGCACCACGACGGTCGAACACCCCGGCGCGCGCGCTGCCTGTTCCGACATCGACCGCAACGAGATATTGGCGCATGAAGCTAGTTTCCCATCCCTGTCTTGCCGAAAGCGGGGAGAGAACCGTTCCGTGTCGTCACCTGCACGTCAACCAGCCTCTGCTCTTGAGCCTTTGCGGCCCTTTCGGTCGCGCACAAGGTGGACCAAATCCGGCATGGCGTCAAACACGAGATCAGGCTCGAGCGCTGCGATCTGTTGGCGAAATGCCGGGAAGCGTGCGTGAGAGCCGCCTGTAAAAGCAAAAACGCACATGCCCGCTGCCTTAGCCGCGGCAATGCCGGCCGGGCTGTCTTCGATGACGATGCAATTAGCCGGCTCCACGCCCATCTCGTGGGCGGCATGCAGGAAGAGATCGGGCGCCGGCTTGCCGTTCTTCACCATGGTCGCGCTGAAAATATGCGGCTCGAATTTTTCGATCAGCCCCGTCAGGCCCAAAGAGTAGCGTATGCGTTCCGGTTGACTGGAAGAGGCCACGCAGCGCGGTACGTCGAGCCTGTCCAGCGTCTCGGCAATGCCTTCAATGGCCTTTAATTCGAGGCGGAAACGTTCGAACAGCGCGCTTCGCATATGTTCGAGAAAGTCGATATCGGTCTCGATACCGTATTCCTCCCAAAGCGTTGCCGTCATATTGGCGAGGCTACGGCCGAGAAAGCGCTGATAGGCCTCCTCCTCGGTCATCTGGACACCCAGATGCGCCAGCATGTCGATCAGCACGGAGACGGAAACCGGCTCACTATCGACGAGAACGCCATCGCAGTCGAAGATCACCAAGGGGCCGGTTTCGGTGGGCATGATGTCAGCTTTCGATGAGTTTATCGTCCAGATAGAGCTGCAGCGTCTTTGCCGTTCCCTGCTGCCACAATGTCTTTAGAGCATGGGCAAAGCGCTTGCGGAAGAGGTCGGACTCCGCAACGTCACCGAAAATATCGCTCAGTGCGAGGAACGCCATCGGATCGTCCTTCGCCTTGATCGCCGCCGCCTGCAGGCGCTCGGCACTCGCATCGTTGAAGACGATCTCCTTGCCGCTGTCC
The DNA here is from genome assembly GCF_030819275.1 of Agrobacterium larrymoorei. GTDB lineage: Bacteria > Pseudomonadota > Alphaproteobacteria > Rhizobiales > Rhizobiaceae > Agrobacterium > Agrobacterium larrymoorei_B. The sequence goes on from NZ_JAUTBL010000001.1 coordinate 1,036,125, forward strand.
GACGTGCCGTAGAAGTAGCGGCACCAAAGTGCAGAGACCAGCGACAGACCAACAATGTCGAGGCCCTGTGCCAGACGGTCAGCCGTCGAGGGCAGGATGAATTTCGGTTGGCGGTTGGAGCCGTCCTGCGCCAGACGTGGAATGGTGTCGCCAATCTTCGGGTTGAGGAAACGGCGCTCGATCAGGTCGAAATATTCGTTGAGACTGGTGTCCGGGACCGGAGGAATGATCGGAATGATCTCGTCCTTTTCCAACTTGGCAAGGAATGCGCGGATCAACGGATGCTCCATCGCCTCATGGACGAAATGAATGTCGAGCAGCGCCGCCGGGTAGGCTATGGCTGCGTGTCCGCCGTTCAGAATGCGGATCTTCATGTGTTCATAGGGCGCGACATCACTCACGAACTGAACGCCGACTTTTTCCAGAGCCGGGCGACCGGCGGGGAAATTGTCTTCCATCACCCATTGCTTGAACTCTTCGCAGAAGACCGGCCAGTTGTCCTCGATGCTGAAGTCGTCGCGGGCAATGGAGCGCTCGCGATCGCCGGTGGCGGGCGTGATGCGGTCCACCATGGAATTGGGGAAGGAAACGTTTTCACCGATCCAGGTGGCGAAGGCTGGATCGGACAGGGCTGCGAGGCCGACGACGGCATTCTTCGTGACCTTGCCGTTGTGAGGAATGTTGTCACAGGACATGACCGTGAAAGCCGGGATACCCCTATCACGCCGGGCTCGAAGCCCGGCGACAATGAGGCCAAACACCGTCTTCGGCGCTGCCGGGCTCTTGCCGTCCTCGGCAATGGCTGGATGCTGCGGATTGAAAGAGCCGGACGCATCGATGAAGTAGCCGCCCTCCGTGATCGTCATGGAGACGATGCGAATTTTTGGGTCGGCAAGGGCCCCAATAATCGCCTTGGCTTGGCCGACTGGCAGGATGTCGATCATCGGTCCGGTGACGCGGGCACCTGTACGGTTGTTGTCCTGCTCCACCACCGTCGTCAGGAAATCCTGGTCGGCGAGTTTCTCGCGCATCACCGCGTCCGATGGCAGAACGCCAGCACCGATGATCGCAAAATCATGATCGGAACCGGTGTTGAAGAGATCGTCAAGATAGATCGCCTGATGCGCACGGTGAAAGTTACCGACGCCGAAATGAACGATCCCTGCCGAAAGGTCGCTCCGCGAATAGGACGGAACCTGAGCGGTGGCCTTTGCCTGATCAAGCGTTGCGAGCGAGAGTTTGCATGTCATGAGACAATCCTCGAATAATTCCCAATCGAACCGGCGCGCAGGAGACGCGCTCAAGGTTCATCTCGTGATGGCTTTCGCCAGTTGCTGGCATCCAAGCGCTATGCCCGAATTGCCAGACCGTTCTTGTCGAACCTATGGACCTTGGTCTCGTCCGGCGTGATGAAGACGATGTCGCCGTGCTGGCAAGCGAACTCGCCGCCGGCGCGTGCGGTGATCATGCCGATCCCCTCGACATCGATATGCAGGAAGGTATCGGAGCCGAGATGCTCGGCCACATTGACCTTGCCCTTCCACAGACCACTTTCCTTCGACAGCAGCAGATGTTCAGGGCGGACACCGACCGTTTCGGCCGACTTGCCAAAGGCATAGGCACCCTTGACCAGGTTCATCCGCGGAGAGCCGATGAAGCCGGCGACGAAGAGATTGGCCGGGCTGCGGTAGAGATCGAGCGGCGAGCCGACCTGCTCGATATTACCGCGGTTGAGAACCACGATCTTGTCGGCCATGGTCATGGCTTCCACCTGGTCGTGGGTCACATAGACCATCGTCGTCTTCAGCGTATTGTGCAGCTCGGATATCTCCAGCCGCATCGTGCCACGCAGTGCCGCATCGAGGTTCGACAAAGGTTCGTCGAACAGGAAGGCAGAAGGCTCACGCACGATGGCACGTCCGATGGCAACGCGCTGGCGCTGGCCGCCTGATAGCTGCGAGGGGCGACGATCAAGATAATCCGTCAGATTGAGGATGGCAGCGGCGTCATTCACCTTCTTGTCGATGGCGGACTTTTCCATCTTCGCCATTTTCAGCGGAAAGCCGATATTGTTGCGCACGCTCATATGCGGATAGAGCGCATAGGATTGGAACACCATAGCAAGACCGCGCTCGGCGGGCGCCCTTTCGGTCACGTCCTTGCCATCGATGATGATCTGGCCGCCGCTGACGTCTTCAAGCCCGGCAATCAGACGCAGCAGCGTGGACTTGCCGCAGCCAGACGGGCCGACGAAGACGACGAACTCGCCATTTTGAATGTCGAGATTGATGGACGGGATGACCTTGGCTTCGCCAAAGACCTTCGAAACATTTTTAAGCGAAATGCTGCCCATTGTTATGATCCTTATTTCACAGCGCCGAAGGTCAGGCCGCGCACGAGTTGTTTCTGGCTGAACCAGCCGAGCACCAGGATTGGAGCGATCGCCATCATCGAAGCGGCGGAAAGCTTCGCCCAGAACAAGCCCTGCGGTGACGAGAAGGAGGCGATGAAGGCCGTCAGCGGTGCTGCATTGGTGGTCGTCAGGCGGATGGTCCAGAAGGACTCGTTCCAGGCCAGAATGATGTTGAGAAGCAATGTGGAGGCAATGCCGGGAACCGCCATCGGGGTCAGCACGTAGACGATCTCGTTCCACAGCGACGCACCATCCATCCGCGCCGCTTCCAGAATTTCACCCGGAATTTCACGGAAGTAGGTGTAGAGCATCCACACCACGATCGGCAGATTGATCATGGTCAGCATCAATGTCAGGCCAATGCGGGTGTCGAGAAGGCCGGCATTGCGGAACATCAAATAGAACGGCACCAGGACAGCAACGGCTGGCATCATCTTGGTGGAGAGCATCCACATCAGGATGTCCTTGGTGCGCTTCGTCGGCGAAAAGGCCATGGCCCAGGCCGCCGGGATGGCGATGAGCAGTGCCAGAATCGTGGAGCCGACCGACAGGACGACCGAGTTCATGAAGGGCTTGAAGTAGTCACGCTGCGTGTTCACCGTGACGTAATTTTCCAGCGTGCCCGAGGGCCAGAGGCTGAAGCCTGCAATGGCTTCCGGCTCCGTCTTGATGGAGGTGAGGAAGGCATAAAGGATCGGGAAGAACAGGATGAGCGCAACCACCCATGCCGCGATGGTAAAGCCGATCTTCGAACGGGTAGAGACTTTACGAGCCATGGGACGTCTCCTTAACGATCGAGGTTCTTGCCGACGGCGCGCATCAGGAAGATGGCGACGATGTTGGCGAGTACGATGGCGATGATACCGCCGGCAGACGCCCCGCCCACATCATAACCAAGCAGCGCGGTCCGGTAGATCAGGAACGGCAGGTTGGTGGAGGCATAGCCGGGTCCGCCATTGGTGGTGACGAGAATTTCCGCATAGACGCCCAGAAGGAAGATCGTCTGGATGAGGATGACAACCGTCATGGCACGCGCCAGATGTGGCAGCGTCAGATAGATGAAGCGGTTGAAGAAGTTCGCGCCGTCCATTTCAGCCGCTTCCTTCTGTTCGCCATCCAAAGACTGTAGAGCAGTCAGCAGGATAAGCGTCGCGAAAGGCAACCATTGCCAAGCCACGATGATGACGATGGACAGAAGCGGAAAGCGCGAAAACCAGTCGATGGGCTGGAAACCGAAGAACCTGTTCAGGTCCGCAAGCACGCCGTATCCGGGGTGCATGATCATGTTCTTCCAGATCAGCGCCGCAACGGGCGGCATGACGAAGAATGGCGAAATCACGAGAATGCGCACGATGCCCTGGCCGAAAATCGGCTGATCGAGCAAAAGAGCGATGGCTACACCGCCGATAATGGTGATCAGCAGCACGCCACCGACGATGATCAGCGTGTTCCAGATCGACTGGAAGAAGGCCGGATCGGTGTAGAAGAATTTGTAGTTGAACAGACCGGCGAAGCTGACATTTGCCGGATTCAGCAGATTGTAGTTCTGGAAGGAAAACCACAGCGTCATCGCCAGTGGCACGATCATCCAGATGAGAAGCAGGAAAACGGAAGGCGCCATCATCACGCGCGCCAGGTTCCTGGTGTTCTGCGTTGCCATTCGCTGCCCTCCCAGTATCGCGCGCGGCATCAAGGCCGCAGGCGGTTCATTCTTTTGATTATGAAGACGATCGAGAATGTCCGCCGCCCGGCTTTTGCCGGACGACGGGCTTCGGGAGGATTACTTGATGTAACCGGCGCGGGTCATCTCGCGTGTTGCAGTCGACTGGGCGCCTGCAAGCGCATCGTCCACCGAGGACTGACCTGCAACAACTGCGGAGAAGAGCTGGCCAACCGTTGTACCGAGCGACTGGAACTCCGGGATCGCCACGAACTGACCGCCGGTGTAAGGCACGGGCTTGACCGTCGGCTTGGTAATGTCAGCCGCGTTCATCGCTGCAAGTGTCGTCTTGGCGAATGGTGCAGCCTTCTCGTATTCCGCATTGTTGTAGAGCGAGGTGCGCGTGCCCGGAGGAACGTTTGCCCAGCCTTCCTTGGAAGCGACGAGATCGGAATAGTCCTTGCTGGTTGCCCACGCGATGAACTTCTCTGCGGATTCAGCCTTCTGCGAGCTCTTCGGGATCGCAAGGTTCCAGGACCACAGCCAGTTGCCATGGTTCTTCAATTCGCCATGCGTCGGGAAGAGCGCGTAGCCAACCTTATCCGCAACCTTCGAGTCCTTCGGGTTCGACACGAAAGACGCAGCAACGGTCGCATCGATCCACATGCCGCACTTGCCCTGCTGGAAGAGCGTCAGGTTTTCGTTGAAGCCGTTGGAAGCAGCCCCTGATGGGCCGGCGTCCTTCATCAGATCGACATAGAACTGCAGGGAGTTCTTCCACTCCGGCTGATCGAATTGCGGCTTCCAGTTTTCATCGAACCAGCGGCCACCGAAGGAGTTGGTGAGCGCGGTGATGAAGGCCATGTTTTCGCCCCAACCCGCCTTGCCGCGCAGGCAGATGCCGTTGATGTCGGCGTTGCGATCGGTGATCTTGCGTGCCGCATCGCCAATGAATTCCCAGGTCGGGTTTTCAGGCATCTTCAGACCGGCTTTTTCAAACAGGTCTTTGCGGTACATGATCATGGCGGATTCGCCATAGAAAGGCGCCGCATAGAGCTTGCCTTCAACCGTCAGACCGCCGCGGATGGATGGCAGCATGTCGTTGACGTCATACTTGTCGCCAAGCTTTTCCAGCGGCAGAAGCCAGCCTTGCTTGGCCCAGATCGGAACTTCGTAGTTGCCGATGGTCATGATGTCGTACTGGCCGCCATTGGTGGCGATATCCGTCGTGACGCGTTCGCGCAGGACGTTTTCTTCCAGTGTGACCCACTCGATCTGAATATCGGGGTTCTTGTCGGTGAATTCCTTTGTCAGTCCCTGCATGCGGATCATGTCACCGTTGTTGACGGTGGCAATGGTCAATGTTTCTGCAGACGCGAGGCCGGAAAAGGCGAGAGCCGAGCATGCGCCCAGCAGAAGTGTCTTCAATGTCATGATCTTCCTCCCAGAAGAAAAATGAGCATTCGCTTTGCTCGAGGGCAATTACTCACTTTTCGATGTGCAAAGTCAAGCATCCTCCTGCGCTGCAACGCAAAAGAAGAAGCTAATATACTGATTCAAATCATATATTTTTGCTCAGTGAGTGAGCATATACTCAGCTGAATCCTCGTCGGTGATAACACCATTGAGCAATCCCCCTCGCAAAGCTGCGAGAATGGCAGGCGATTTTTTCCGCCCTTGAGCGATACCAATCACAGTGCATGTTTCCCTTGGCGGCACGGGAACGGAGGCAACGCGATCATTGATGGGGTTGTTCATGATCCTTCCCTCTTCATCGAAGAACCAGCCGCAGATCTCACCAGCCGCCCCCTCGGCGATCAGTCGCTTCATCTCGTCCACGGCGAGGAACCCGTCGAGACACAAGGGCGCGTTTTCTCCCAATTCACCAACGCCGACAAAGGTCACATTCGCGGCAGCCCCCAAAGCCAGCGTGGAGCGGACCATGGGCTGATCATGCAGCAAGACGCGCTCTTCAGATGATGAGCAAAGAACCGGCAGCGGCATGGGAAAGTGGCGAGCCTTGATCGCATCCGCCATGGAGAAGATGACGTTGTAATAGGCCGCCGAGCCATCGGGACCGATATTGCCGGTGAGTGAGACGATGCGATGCTGCGGACAATCCATCGGCGGGAGTTGATCCACGGCGGCTTTCAGCGTTCGCCCCGTTCCCACAGCCAGCACGATCGGCTCGGGCTGCCGCAGCCATCGCTCGATTTCCGCAGCACCCGCCTCGGCAATTCCCACAGTGGATGAGGTTCCTGCCGGATCGCTCGGAACGACCTCGACATGCTTGAGCGAAAAGCGCTCGCGCAGCGCCTCTGCCTTTTCCAGACAGGCAGCAATCGGATGGTCGAGCCGGACCTTGATCAGACGCTCTGCAACGGCCAGCGAGACAAGACGCTGCGCGGACTGGCGCGAAATACCCATGGCAGCAGCGATCTCGTCCTGCGTGCGGCCAGCCACATAATAGAGCCAGCCGGCGCGTGCCGCGTCGTCTAACCGTCCACCGCTATCGGATCGCCTCGCCATCTCTTTGCCCTAACTTGTCTGCTCCCCAAGTGCTGGCATTTTTTACGGCAAAATGTCAAATTACGAGACACGGCAGATGGCTCTTGATCGGTGGTCGTGCGGCCCGTCAGGCTGTTTCCTGCACGAGATGCCCGGCGGAAACTTCCCTATAATGGCGCGGCGGCGGCACATAACCTGCCGGACGGATTGGGGTTTTGATCTCGTCTGTCGCCATGTTGCGCCGAACGTGTCGTCGCGAAGGATCCGGCACTGGAACGGCAGACATGAGCTTTTTCGTATAGGGATGTTGCGGATTGTCGAACACGGCAGCGCGCGGCCCGATCTCGACGATTTCTCCGAGATACATCACCGCGACGCGATGACTGACCCGCTCCACCACCGCCATATCGTGCGATATGAAGAGGAAGGCCAGATTGAGGCTCTGTTGCAGGTCGAGCAGCAGATTGCACACCTGCGCCTTGATCGAGACATCGAGCGCCGATACCGCTTCGTCGGCGACGATCACCTTGGGATCGAGCATCAAGGAGCGGGCAATCGCAACACGCTGACGCTGGCCGCCCGAAAATTCATGTGGGAAACGCCGCATCATATCTGCGGTGAGGCCCACTTTCTCCAGCAGGTCCGCAGCTTTTTCACGCGCCTGCTGCTTGTTGCCGAGACGATGCTCGAGGAAGGGTTCCATGATCGCGGCCCCCACGCTCATCCGTGGGTCGAGACTGGCGAAAGGATCCTGGAAAATCATCTGTACGCTGCGCCGCATGGCGCGCAACGTCACCTTATCGAGTTTCATCACCTCGTAGCCGTCGAGCATCACATTGCCGGATGTCGGCTCGATCAGCCGCGTGATCGAGCGACCGGTGGTGGATTTACCGCACCCTGATTCGCCGACAAGCGAGAGCGTCTCCCCTTCGGCGAGATCGAAGGACACCTTCTCAACCGCATGCACCGCACCGGATTTACGAGCAAAGAGACCCGAGCGAATATCGAAACGCGTTGTCAGGTCCTTGACCGAAAGGATGGGCGTCTTACCGCCGGACACCGTGTTGTAAACCTCCGAAGCAGGCTGGCTTTCCCCTGTCTTGATGTCGACGATCGGGAAGCGGGCGGGAAGCACACGATCCTTCATCGAACCGAGTTTGGGGACGGCCGAAAGGAGCGCGCGCGTGTAGGGGTGCTGGCCACGATGAAAGATATCGTCCGTGGCCCCGGTCTCCACCACATCGCCGCGAAACATCACGATGGTGCGGTCCGACACTTCGGCCACGACACCCATATCATGGGTAATGAAGAGGACCGACATGCCCTCCTCTTCCTGCAATTGCTTGATAAGGTCGAGGATCTGGCCCTGGATCGTCACATCGAGCGCCGTCGTCGGCTCGTCGGCGATCAAGAGTTTCGGCCTGGAGGCAAGTGCCATGGCGATCATCACACGCTGGCGCATGCCGCCGGAAAACTGGTGCGGATAATCGTCGAAGCGGCTCGTCGCATTGGGAATGCGCACCTTTTCCAGAAGGCGGATGACCTCTGCTTTGGCGGACGATGAGGAGATATTCTGATGCACGGTTAGCGCTTCGGCGATCTGCTTGCCGATCGGAAAGATCGGATTGAGGCTCGTCATCGGCTCCTGGAAGATCATCGAGATTTCCTTGCCGCGAACCTTTCGCATGTCCTCTTCCGGCAGGCCTAGAAGATTGCGCCCGCCGAGCATGACCTCGCCTTCGATGCGGCTCATCTTCTTATCCAGAAGCCGCATGATGGAAAGCGACGTAACACTCTTGCCAGAGCCACTTTCGCCAACGATTGCCACCGTCTCGCGCGGCGCGATCTCGAAACTCATATTTCGCACCACGGATTTCCATCCGCCATCGACGCGGAAGGATGTGGTGAGATTTCGAACCGATAGGACCGGGCTTACGGACCCGCCGGTCTCTTCCATGGACGTTCCGGCCAAAAGCATGCTGATCTCCAAAAAAGCGGAAGGCGGCCGGAGAGGCCGCCCCGTCGTCACACAGCCAGCGCGGTTTCGGCCATCGAAACCCAATAGCTGATGCCATAGGGCAATGCGTCGTCATTGAAATCATAGGCGGCGTTATGCAGGCTCGCAGTATCGCCATTGCCGATGAAGATGAACGCACCGGGACGCGCTTCCAGCATGTAGGAAAAGTCCTCGGCACCCATATGCGGGTTCGGATTGGTGTTGACCGCCGTCGCACCGGCAACGGCCTTGGCGACCGCGGTTGCGAACTCCGTCTCGGTATCGTGGTTGAAGGTCACCGGATATCCGCGATGATAATTCACCTCCACGGTCGCCCCATGTGCCAGAGCGGTTGCAGCCGCCACTTCCTTGAGGCGCTTCTCAGCGAAGTCGCGAGTTTCAGGCAGCAAAGTGCGCACGGTTCCGGTCAATGTTACCGCGTCTGGAATAACGTTGTAGGCCGTGCCGCCGTGGGTCGTGGTCACAGTCAGTACAAGCGATTTCAACGGATCGGTCTCGCGGGAGACGATGGATTGCAGCGCGATAATGACATGCGCTGATGTCAGTACCGGATCGACGGACAGATGCGGCGCGGCAGCATGGCTGCCCTTGCCGGTGATGACGATTTCGAAAGTGTCCGCCGCCGCCATGGTGGAGCCTTTGCGGATGGCGAACTGCCCGACGGGAATGCCGGGTTCGTTATGCATGCCATAGACCTGGGAGATGCCGAACTTCTCGATCATGCCGTCGTCCAGCATGGCCAGCGCACCTGCTCCACCTTCCTCGGCGGGCTGGAAAATAACCGCGACCGAACCCTTGAAATTGCGGGTCTCCGCCAGATACTGCGCAGCACCCAGAAGCATGGCCGTGTGTCCATCGTGACCACAGGAGTGGGCCTTGCCGGGCGTCTTCGAGGCCCATGACTTGCCGCTGGTCTCAAGAATCGGAAGAGCGTCCATATCGGATCGAAAGCCGATGGTAGGACCATCGCCATGCCGTCCCTTGATGATGCCAACGACGCCCGTCTTGCCGATGCCGGTTTCAACGATATCGCAGCCGAATGACCTCAATTTCTCGGCTACGAAGCTGGAGGTTTCGAAGACGTCGTAGAGCAATTCCGGATGTTCATGCAGATAGCGCCGCCAGCCCGCGACTTCATCTTGCATTTCAACAGCACGGTTTAATATGGGCATTCTTCTATTCCCTGTTTTTGTTCCCCGCCGGGTTATTGGACGCCATATTGCGGATGGAATTCCCGCTTTTGCAAGCACGAATTTCATAATCTGAACGAAAAATAGGCCCGTTATAAATTAGCTCAATTTTTGGTCATCAAACACAGAAAGTATCTTGCTTTTCAGAACGACAGACCATAGCATCACTATTGAAACCGAGTTTTCTCCATATAAATCATATATTTAAGCAATATATCGCGCAAATTTCGCGTGACGAAACGGTGGAAAACGAAAACGGAATCAATCCGAAAAAAGGGGAAATAACGATGATAAAGCGCAGTGTTCTTTACGCAGGCACCATGGCGGCGGCAATCTTGGCAGGGTCCGCCGCCCATGCTGAACGCGGCAGTGACGGCGAACTGAAAATCCTGTTCTGGCAGGCCGTCTCCACTCTCAATCCCTATCTGTCCGGCGGCACAAAGGAGGAATACAGCTCCTCCATGATCATCGAGCCCTTGGCGCGTTACAATGAAAAAGGCGAGTTGGTCCCGACGCTGGTCACCGAGATCCCCACACTCGAAAATGGCGGTGTCGCCAAAGACCTGCTGAGCATGACCTGGAAGCTGAAGAGCGATGTCAAATGGTCGGACGGCACGCCCTTTACCGCAGAAGACGTGGTGTTTACCTGGAAATATTGTACCGCCCCTGATGGTGGCTGCGCGCAGAGAGCACAGTATGAAGGCGTGAAAAATGTCGAGGCGATCGACCCGCACACCGTCAAGATCACCTTTACCGAGCCGAAACCCTATCCCTATTCCGCCTTTATCGGTGCGCAATCTCCTGTCATCCAGAAAAAGCAGTTCGAAAACTGCGTCGGACCGGCCGCCCCCGGCTGCACATCCGCCAATTTCGGGCCCATCGGGACGGGACCCTTCGTCGTCAAGGACTTCAAGGCGAACGACGTGATCACCTACGTCGCCAACCCCAATTATCGCGATCCGGCAAAGCCAGCCTTCGCGACGGTGACGCTAAAGGGTGGCGGCGATGCGGCATCGGCTGCGCGCGCCGTGCTTGAAACCGGCGAGTTCGATTACGCCTGGAATATGCAGGTCGAGCCGGAAGTTCTGGCGACCATGGTTGCCGCCGGAAAGGGTAAGCTGGTCACCGCCTTCGGTACCAATGTCGAGCGTATCGTTCTCAACTGGTACAATCCCGATCCGGCGCTGGGCGACAAACGCTCCACCAAGGAAGCTGGCCCTCACCCCGCCCTGTCCGATCCTGCCGTGCGCCGCGCACTTTCGCTTGCCATCGACCGCGACATTATCGATGAGGCCGGTTACGGCGAGGCGGGCAAACCGACCTGCAACATCGTGCCTGCGCCCGAAGCCTTCAACTCCACCAAGAATGACAGCTGGTGCCTGAAGCAGGATATCGAGGGTGCCAACAAGCTGCTGGACGAGGCGGGCTGGGTCAAGGGAGCGGATGGCATCCGCGCCAAGAATGGCGTGAAGCTATCCTTCCTCTACCAGACCTCCACGAACTCTGTTCGTCAGGCCGTTCAGGAACTTGTGAAAGACATGTGGTCGCAGATCGGCGTTGGCGCGGAGCTGCGCAATATCAGTGCCTCGGTCTTCTTCGGCGGCGATCCCGCAAGCCCTGACACGTTCCAGAAATTTTATGCCGACGTCGAAATGTACACCAATAATTTCAGCGGCACCGACCCGGAAAAATATCTGGCCGAATGGATGTGCAACAACGTTCCCGCTCCGGCAAATGGTTGGCAGGGGCAGAATATTCCCCGTTATTGCAACCCGAAATTCGATGAACTGCTGGCTGTTCTCTCCAAGACGGCGGAGCCTGCCAAGCGCGAAGAAATATCCAAGCAGCTGAACGACATGCTCACCGAGGAAGGCGCGCATATCCCGCTCATCCACCGAGGCAACGTCTCCTCGCATTCGCTGACGCTGGAAGGCGTCAAGATCAACGGCTGGGATTCGGAGCTTTGGAATATCGCGGACTGGTCCCGCAAGAAGTAACACGCCGATGGCCGGCCTTCTCATCGAGGCCGGCCTTTTGCATGCCCCTGGACCATGATCTGAAGACACATTTGCCGCGTCACGGCGTAAAGACTTCCAACTTTCGCCATGCCGCGCTCTGCGTCTGGAGAGTTTCAGATGTTTACCTTTACACTCCGACGGCTTGCCTTCGCCGTACCCACCCTGCTCGTCATCAGCTTCGTTATCTTTGCGCTTCTCGATCTCGCGCCCAATGACCCGACGGGTGATCTGCCTTTGACGATCCCACCGGAAGTGCGAGCGCAGATTCGTGCCTCGCTTGGTCTCGATCAGCCCTTCTTCATCCGCTATCTCATGTGGTTGCAGCAATTCTTCATCAACGAGCCGCTGAACCTGATTGAGACCCTGACCGGCTGGCAAATTGGCGATGGCGATCGTGTCCGCATTCTGTCCTGGGCGACGCGCAGCCCGGTGGTCGATCTTGTCGTCCAGCGCATGCCGCAGACACTGTGGGTTGTGGGCCTTGCCTATCTCTTCGGAGCGTTGCTTGCGATCCCGATCGGGGTGATCTCCGCCTATAAGCAGTATTCGCTCTTCGACCAGATCGGCACGTTCATATCCATGGTCGGCTATTCGGTCCCGACCTTCTTCACCGGCGTTCTGCTGGTCGTCATCTTCAGCTCCAACCTGCAATGGTTTCCTTCCGTCTACGACACCAATCTCCGAGTCACCGACTGGGCGAGCTTCGTGGCTCAGGTGAAGCAGATGTTCCTGCCCGTTATGGTGTTGACGCTCTATAACGTGTCGCAGATCAGCCGCTTCGTACGAGCCTCCATGCTGGACAATCTACACCAGGACTATGTGCGGACCGCCCGCGCCAAAGGCGTCAAAGAAAAAACCGTGGTGCTGAGCCATGTGCTGCGAAACAGCCTGATCCCGGTTGTCACCGTCATCGCCCTCGGTGTGCCAACGATCTTTTCCGGCGCCATCATCACCGAGCAGATATTCCGCGTGAACGGGCTGGGCCAACTGCTGATTACTGCCGTCCAAGGGGCAGATATTCCGCTGGTCCAGACGCTGACCTTCATTTTCGCGGTGCTCATCGTGCTTTTCAACCTGATCGCCGACGTATTGTACGGCATTCTCGACCCGAGGATCCGCTATGACTGACGCGACCATGACCGAGCCTACGGCAGCTAAAAGCCCGACGCTATCCGCGCTCGCCGATATCTGGAAACAGTTCCGGCGTCACAAGGGCGGCGTCGCGGGACTTGTCGTCTTCATCTTCATCCTGCTTGCCGTCTATGTTGGCCCCTACATCCACACCGTTGCTCCTAACGCTCTCAATGTGAAGGCCCGAAATCAGTGGCCCTCGCTTGCCCATCCGTTCGGTACGGACAATCTCGGCAAAGACATGCTAGCGCAGGTTTTGGCGGGAGGGCGCATTTCGCTCGCCGTCGGCATCACGGCCATGCTGCTGGCCCTGTTTCTCGGCACGCTGATTGGCGTGCTGTCGGGTTATTTCCGCCGGTTGGATGGGCCGTTGATGAGGCTGACGGACCTGTTTCTGGCTCTGCCGCTTCTGCCGCTATTGCTCGTCATATTGCTGCTGTTTCGCGATACGCTGCGCGCCGCATTCGGCCCGGAGACCGGCATCTTCATCCTCATCGTCTTCGTGATCGGGATAACGAGTTGGATGCATACGGCCCGCATCGTACGCGGCGATGTTCTGGCAATGAAAAACCAGGAATTCATCGAGGCGGCGAAATCGAGCGGCATGCGCGAACACCGCATCATCGTCAAACATATTCTACCAAACGTCTTGAGCTCGATCATGGTCTCGGCAACGCTTGGGATCGCCTCCGCCATTATCACGGAGTCGGCACTCTCCTTCCTCGGACTCGGCTTCCCATCCGATTTTCCGACCTGGGGCCGGTTGCTGTTCGATGGAGCGAACTTCCTGCAGTTGACGCCGTCACGCGTGCTATGGCCGGGGCTGGCCATTTCGCTGACGGTGTTGAGCGTCAACTATATCGGCGACGCCGTGCGCGACGCGCTGGACCCGAGAGCGCTGAAGAACTGAGGCAGGAAACATCACCGCCTAGTGTAAGTAACCCAGTCGACTCATGATGAGCCGGGCTGGGTTCGTCATAAAATGCCGGACCTCGGGAATAGCGTCGGCGTTGCTACCGACGGAAGGCATCTGAGATAAGTGATCAGCCTTGCGCTTTTGGCTGCGGCCACTGTTTCACACCGCCACTCCAGTCCTCGAAGGCCTTGGACAACTTCATAACAAAGAGATCCTCAAAGCGCGGGCCAACGATCTGCAGGCCAATCGGCATGCCGGACTTCGAGAAGCCGCAATTGATCGAGGAGGCCGGTTGTTCCGACATGTTCCAAGGCACTGTGAAGGCAATGTGTTCAAAGGGCAGTTGCGGGTCATTGGTGGGAGAAGCCCAATCCGCCGGATAGGAGACAATCGGATTGGTCGGCGAGATGACAGCATCGACCTTCTGCATCAGCCGCCCGCAGCTCTTGCGCATTTCCATGGTCTGGTTGAAGCCGAAGACGGCGCGCGACCCTGACACGTCCGCACCCTTTCTTGCCCATTCCAGAATATAGGGCAGGATCAAGTCCCGGCGTTCCTCGCTGAGCGCCACCATGTCGCCCCAGAATTTCGCCCGCCAGAAATCATCCAGCCCATCCAGCATGTCGCGCGTCAGCACCGGCTCGACCGGAACGATGATGGCGCCTGCCGCTTCGAAGAGCTTGGCAGCAGAAATGACGGCGTCACGCACTTCGTCATCCAGAGGGAGGCCGCAGCCTGCATCCAGCATCAGACCGATCTTCAGGCCCTTCACGTCGGCGTTCAGGTCAAGCCAGTCGATTTCGCTGGGAGGCAGCGATGTGCCGTCGCGCCAGTCCGGGCGCGTCAACGTTGCCATGGCATAGGCGGCATCGGTGACGGTGCGCGCCATCGGCCCGGCGCAACGACCGGTGTAGAAGGGATCGACCGGAATACGGCCTTGGCTGGGCTTGAAACCAAAAAGGCCGGTCCATCCAGCGGGAAGACGCACGGAGCCGCCGATATCCGTGCCGATATGCAGCGTGCCATAACCGGCCGCCCCCGCGGATGCCGCACCGGCGCTGGAGCCTCCGGGGTTTTGCGTCGGGTCCCATGGGTTGCGGCTGAGCTTGTGAAAGCTGGAAAGGCCCGACGAAAGCATACCGTAATCCGGGCAGGTCGTCTTGGCATAAAGGATTGCCCCGTCTTCACGGCAGCGCGCCGCCACAGGCGCATCCTCAAGTGCTGGAACCAGTTCGACCGCCTTCGTGCCGAGCGGCACGGGCTGACCCTTTGTGGCAATGAGCTCCTTCAGCGAGACCGGGAGACCATCGAGGGGCCCGAGTGTTTCTCCCTTCACCCAGCGCTGCGTCGAAGCTTCCGCTTGGCTACGGGCATCTTCCGGATCATAGGCGTAAAGGGCGTTCACAATTGGCTCGAATGCCTCGATGCGTGACTCTACTGCCTGCCAATATTCCAGTGGGGACAGTGTCTTGTCTCGGTAAAGCGCCAGAATTTCGAGCGTGTTGAGGTCTATGAGATCGGTCATGGAATCGTCTCGTCAAAAATAACAGGATGTGAGGGTTGATATCGGCTTCGGGCGATCAGCTCGTATCGCGCGGATCAAGGAGATCGCGAAGACCGTCCCCCAGAAGATTGAGGCCGAAGACGGCAAAGGCGATGGCAAGGCCCGGCATGATGGCGAGCCAGGGGGCGACGCCGAGATAGGTCTGGGCATCGGCCAGCATCCGACCCCAGGTTGCGGCAGGCGGTGGCATTCCGAGACCCAGGAAGGACAAACCAGCCTCGGTGAGAATGGCGAGCCCGAGTTGGATCGTCACCTGCACGATGATCTGGTTGGAGATATTCGGAACGATGTGCACAAGGGTGATCTTCGCACGGCCCTGACCGATACTCGCCGCAGCGGTGATGTATTCCCTTGCCCATATCTGCAGGGCGGCACCGAGCGTCAGGCGAGCGAAAACCGGGACCATGAAGGTGGCGATGGCAATGATGGCGGTGAAACGCCCCGTACCGAGAAAGGCGCCTAGCATCATCGCGGACAAGATGGGGTGGCACAGCGAAGATGATATCGCAGATGCGCATCACCACGGTTTCGGTCAATCCTCGGACGGCTGCGACGGTGACGCCGATCAGGGTGCCTATGAAGGCGCCGATGGCGACAGCGGCAATTGCCGTGGAGAGCGAGTTCCATGCACCTGCCATCAGCATGGAGAGCACGTCACGACCGAAGTGGTCGGTGCCGAGGCCGCCATAGACGAAGGGAGATTTCAGCTTCTGGACGATCTGCATCTTGGTGGGCGAGACTGGAGTCCAGACCAGGGAAAGCAATGCGACTGCGATCAGGAAGGTCGTGACAACAATCCCTATCACGAAGGTTGGGCGGTGACGGACGAAGCGCATCATTTCGCACCTGACCGCAGTCTCGGATCGATGAAGAGATAGGCGATATCGACGAGGAAATTCATGATGATGACGAGCGCTGAGAAGAACAGCACGACGGACTGCATGACGACGATATCCCGCTGGGTCAGCGCCTGATAAGCGAGCCGTCCAAGCCCGGGCAGGTTGAAGACATTCTCTACCAGGATCGCGCCAGCAATGAGGAAGGTGAACTGCAAACCGATCATGGTGACGACGGGAATCATCGCATTCGGCACCGCGTGCCGCCATAGCGCGACGCGGTCGCTGAGCCCCTTGGCGCGTGCCGTGCGAACGAAATCCTCGTTCATCACCTCAAGCACGGCGGAGCGACAGACGCGGGTCAGAACGCCTGCCTGCGAGAGCGCCAGCGCCACCGCTGGCAGAACCAGAGCCGTCAGTCCCGCGGTAAAACTTGGCGTCCATCCGGGAAAGCCACCAGCCGGCATCCAGCCGAGCGTCGTCGAAAAGAGGATGATCAAGAGCAGGCCAACCCAGAAGCCGGGCACGGCAATTCCTACGTGAGAAAACAGCCCTGCCACGAAGTCTATTGCGCCATTGCGGTTCCTCGCCGCTGCAACACCGAGGGGAATGGCGATGGCAACCGAGAGGCAGACGGCGAGAAGCGCAAGTGGCAGAGTGACAACCAGACGCTCTGCAACGAGCCCGGCGACCGGGACGCCATATGTGTAGGATTGCCCTAGATCCCCACGCAGGACGCCCATGAGCCAGTGGATATAGCGAATTGGGAGCGGCTGATCGAGACCCATCTGTTTCTGCAAGGCGGCGAGCGTATCGGGGCTGGCAGAGGTGCCCAGCATGATGGCTGCCGGGTCACCTGGAAGCAGGCCCATGACGAAGAAGATCAGGCACGAAACGGCCAGGAGCGTGACGAACAGGCCAAGGATGCGTTTGAGGATCAGGATGGTCATGATCTGCAATCGCTGGAGACGTGCTGCAAGTAGCGCACTCCCCTCTGTCCTGCCCGGCCTCTCCCCCTCAAGGGGAGAGATTGGAAAAAGGCAAGCCCATGCGCCATCTCAACCATCCGGCAAAAGCGAGGAGGTGACCACCAATCGATCTCCCACCTTGAGGGGGAGATGTCCGGCAGGACAGAGGGGAGTATGGGTAGACCTCGCTCCATAAGATTCATTCTTCCCAATGAACGTCCGTCAGCACGTTCGACGGAATAGGTTCGTCCTGCCAGAGACCCTTGACCTTCTTGTCCCAGACGCCAAGCTTCGGCATAACGAAGAGAAAGAGAGCTGGAACATCTTCAGCAAGAATCTTTTGCGCCTCACCATAGAGCTTTTCCTGCTCACCGGCGTCGGCCGTCTTTTCGACATTGGCAATGACCTCATTGAAGGCCGGGTTTTTGTAGTTGAAGTAGTATGGGTCGCGGGAATAGATATCGATATCCATCGGCTCCGCATGTGCGACGATCGTCATGTCGTAATTGCCGCCCTTGAAGACATCCGCAACCCATTTGGCCGGAAATTCGGTGGTCTCGATGGTCATCGTGACGCCGATTTCGGCGAGCATGGCCTGGAGAACCTGTGAGGTGCGCTGCGCATAGGCCATCTGAGGGGCCTTGATGGTGAAGCTGAAGCCATTCGGATAACCCGCTTCCGCCAGCAATGCCTTGGCCTTTTCGACATCATAAGGGTGAACACCCGTCGTATCGATATAGCCGCGGTCGTTGGGGGTATAGTGGCTACCGATGGCGGTGCCGAGACCGGACCACGCGCCTTCGATGACGGTCGGACGATCGACTGCCATCATCAGCGCCTGGCGCACGCGCTTGTCGTCGAAGGGCTTCCGGGCATTGTTCATACCCGCAACGACCTTCAACTCGGTATTGCCGACGAAGGTGCCGAGACGGGCGTCGCCATCGAAGGAGGACATGAGCTCCGGCGCACCGAATTCCGGGAATGCGTCGATATCACCGGCTTTCAAAGCGGCCGCCTGTGCCTGCGCATCGGAAACGAAGCGGAAGGTGGCTTTCTCCAGCTTCACCGCGACGTTCTTGTCCCAATAAGACGGGTTCTTTGCGAGCTCGACCTTGTCGCCCTTCGCCCAGCTGACGAATTTGAACGGGCCGGTACCGATGGGCGTGGTGCGGTTGTTCTCTGCGCTCTTCGGCGCGACCATGACGGAGGCCGGCCAGCCGAGCCAATAAATGAGGCTGCCGGCGGGCTGCTTCAGTTTCAGAACCAAGGTGTCCGCATCAGGCGTCTCGATGGTGTCTATGGACGCAAAAAAGCGCTTCTGCGGATTGACGGAGCCTTCGCCGCGGGCTCGATCCAGCGAAAATTTCGCAACAGAGGAATCAAAGGCTTCACCATCGTGGAAGGTCACGCCCTTGCGCAGCTTGAACGTATAGGTCTTGCCGTCCGGAGAGATCTGCCAGCTCTCGGCGAGCTGCGGCTTGACTTGCCCCTTGCTGTCAATGGTGACAAGTCCTTCGAAGATGTTCTGCCACGTCACCTGACCGATAGCGACGGGCGCTGCGATCGTCGGGTCGAGGCCGGTCGGCTCGATCGCCATTCCAAGCGTCAGCGCCGTCTTGGGTGCGGCCTCAGCCTCCACAGCCGAAAACGGCAACCAGAGTGCGGTCCCCAAGGCAAGGGTCAGGGCGGTGCGGCGTGAAAGCGTCGCCGCCTGCGAAAAATAATTGCGTGGCATCATTATCCCCTGTCGGACGGGCCGGGCTTTTTGCCCTTTGAAAGACCGTCTGTTGCAAAAAGAGTGGCATGGTGACGGCGCACACACAATCTGCATTTTTGTGTGCTCCGCGTAGCCGAAAACGCTACACGGTATTTGGGATCAAAATCAACCTGTGAGACGGCGAGAGGTGATAGAGAGAGCAAACCGAAATGTTCTACTCC
The DNA here is from genome assembly GCF_030819275.1 of Agrobacterium larrymoorei. GTDB lineage: Bacteria > Pseudomonadota > Alphaproteobacteria > Rhizobiales > Rhizobiaceae > Agrobacterium > Agrobacterium larrymoorei_B. The sequence goes on from NZ_JAUTBL010000001.1 coordinate 1,055,284, forward strand.
GGTCTTCCTTCGCGCTCCCTGGGCATCCTGGTCTCACGCTGCTTTACCCTTCATGGCAGAAACAAAATCGCAGTTTTTTATACCGCTGCCTCACGCATGAAACGTTCGATGAAATCGGCTAGTTTGGACGCCGCAAAGGACAATTGCCGATCCGGTGCGACGCAGAGATCGATCTGCGTATGGATGCCTTTCTTCCCCGCTAGAGGCACCGCGACCATCTGGCCGCTGCGCAGCTCGCGCGCCCACCGACAGGGCCGGCAACAACGTGGCAGCCGCATTTCCCAGGACCAATTCTTTGAGCATTTCCAGCGAGCTGGTGATGAAGACCGGATCGAGTTCGATACCGGCCTCCGCGAAGAGGGCGTCGAAGGCTTGACGGGCGGCAAAGGTTTTGTCCGGCAGGGCAAGCGGAAGCGCGGCAAGTTCCTTCAAAGTCACTTCCGGCTGGCCTGCAAGTGCATGCCTCGCCGGAAAGATGGCATCATAGCTGATACGCGTGCGCGAGCGAACCTTCACACCCGAGAGCTTCGGCGCAAACAGGCTGACGACGAGGTCCGCTTCTGCGGTTCCCAAGGCCTCCATTGCCTGACGCGCACTGGTGATATTGACCTCAAAACGAAGCTTTGGATATTTCAGGCTGAACTGCGCCAGCACGGGCGCCAGCAGATTGGCCACCGTGGCACCGTTGGCATAGATCGTGACCCGTCCGCGTTGCAGGCCTTTCAGATCGTCGATGAGTTGGTTGACATGGTCCAACTCACGCAGCGTCTTTCCCGCACGCGCAGCAAGAAGCTCGCCCGCCGCCGTCAGCTTCACGCCGCGGCTGGAGCGCTCGACCAGCGGCGTGCCGAAATAATATTCGAGATTTTCGATCTGACGACTGACCGCGGTGGGTGCAACATTCAGGTTCTCGGCCGCCGCGCGCATGGAATTGGTACGGACGAGTTCGTCGAAATACATCAATGCGCGCAATTGCATGGAGCGATCATCCCCAATGTGATCAATGGCCGGTCGATAGGCCCAAGAAACGCTACACTCCGTCCGCGGCGCAACATCCCACGAACGTCGGCGATGCACGCAGTCAGACAAAAGCCTTCGACCCGCTGCGGTCATACACCAGGCGTAAGCCAGCCTCAATCGCGCCGGAAGCCTTCGCTCGCCACCATCAGCTGCCGCGTGTAATCGGCGGAGAACTCTCTCGTTTCCAGTTGATGCACGTCCATCGACTCGACGATCTTGCCGCTTTTCATCACCGCCAGCCGGTCGCACATATGGCTGATAACGCCGAGATCGTGACTGACCATGACGAAAGTCAGGTTTCTGTCCTTGCGCGCCTGTTCAAGCAAGTTGAGAATTTCCGCCTGGATCGAGGCGTCCAGTGCCGATGTCGGTTCGTCGAGGAGCAGGATCTTCGGCTCCAGGATCAGCGCGCGGGCAATGGCGATACGCTGGCGCTGTCCCCCTGAAAGCTGGTGCGAGTAGCGGAAGCGGAAACCGGTGCCAAGACCGACCTCGTCAAGAGCGCGGTTGATGCGCGCTTCCTTGTTGTCCACCCCGTGAATTACCAGCGGCTCCAACAAGATGGAATCCACTGTCTGACGCGGATGCAGCGAACCGTAAGGATCCTGAAACACCATCTGGACATCGCGATAAAAGCTCTTGTCGCGTGACTTGCGGCTATAGGTCCGCCCGTCCACCATGAGGGAGCCTTCGTCGAAATGGTTGAGGCCGGCAATCGCACGTAAAAGCGTCGACTTGCCGGAGCCGGATTCACCAACGAGCCCGAAGGATTCGCCCTTCGCCACCTCGATGCTGACCCGATCCAGTGCCAGATAGCCGTCGAAGTCCACGACGATATCCTTGGCAGATAGTACGACCGTCATAGACGCCACTCCGCTTGGCGTTGAAGGACCGGCAGCGGATGCCGGTGCTCGCCGATTTTCGGCAGACAGTTCAGAAGTCCCTGCGTGTAGGGATGTTTGGCGTTTTGCAGATTGGCGGATGGAAGCTCTTCCACCACACGCCCCGCATACATCACGAGAACCCGGTCGCAGAAGGACGAAACGAGCCGTAGATCATGCGAGACGAAAATCAGGCCCATGCCTCGCTCGCGCACCAGCTTGTCGAGAATATCCAGCACTTCCAGCTGCACCGTCACGTCGAGTGCAGATGTCGGCTCGTCGGCGATCAGGAGTTCCGGACCGCAGACCAGCATCATGGCGATCATGACGCGCTGCCCCATACCGCCGGATACCTCGTGCGGATAGAGATTGAAGACGCGTTCCGGATCGCGGATCTGCACCGCCTCGAGCATGTCGAGCGCGCGTTTCTTCGCGTCAGAAAAGCCAATCCGCTCATGCGTCTTCAGCGTTTCGACGATCTGGCGGCCGATGGTCATGACCGGGTTCAGCGAATATTTCGGATCCTGCAGGATCATTGCGATCCGCTTGCCGCGAATAGCGCGACGCTGCTTTGCCGGAGCGGTCAGAAGATCGATATCGCCAAAGCGAAGTGCGTCTGCCTCAATCTTCGCGTGCCCTGGTGTCAGACCCATGATGGCGCGACCGGTCTGAGATTTGCCCGAGCCGGACTCGCCGACAATTCCGAGACGTTCCTTGCCGAGCGTAAAGGACACGCCCCGCACGGCTTCGACAAGGCCGGTTCTCGTCGGAAAGCTGACGCGCAGATTGTCGACCGTCAGAAGAGGTGTGGTCAAAGATGGGGTCATTGGCCAGCCTCCTTCGGATCGAGCGCATCGCGAAGCCCGTCACCCAAGAGGTTGAAGCCAAGGCTGACGATGAGGATGGCGGCACCCGGCATGGCAGCAACCCACCACTGGTCGAGGATGAAGCGGCGGCCAGAGGCAATCATCGCACCCCATTCAGGAAGCGGGGGCTGCGCGCCGAGACCCAGAAAGCCGAGACCGGCGGCGGTGAGGATGATGCCGGCCATATCCAGCGTCACACGCACGATGAGCGAGGAGAAACAGAGGGGGATGACGTGTTTGAGCACGATCCGCCAGGGAGACGCCCCCATCAGCTTCACCGCGGCGATGAAGTCGGAATTTCGAAACGTCATGGTTTCGGCGCGTGCAATACGCGCATAAGGCGGCCAGGAAGTAACGGCGATAGCCAGTACCGCGTTCTCGATACCGGGACCCAAGGCTGCAACGAGCGCAAGCGCAAGAACAAGCTTGGGAAAGGCGAGAAAAATATCGGTGATCCGCATCAGCACCGCGTCGATCCAGCCACCGGCATAGCCTGCCACGGTGCCGACGATGAGACCGATCGGGGCGGCAATGATCGCAACCAGCACGACGACGAAAAGCGTGAGGCGCGAACCGTAGATCAGGCGGGATAGAATATCCCGCCCCTGATCGTCGGTGCCGAGCCAATATCCATCTGTCCCCGGAGGCAACAAGCGGGCATTGCGGAGATCGCCCTGAACAGGGGAATGCGGCGCCAGAACATTGGCGAAGACCGCGACGAACACGAGCGCCAGGATGATGCCGAGCCCGGCAAGCGCCAGACGGTTTTCCGAAAACCGCCGCCAGATGACATAGGCGCGGCCAAGCCGTGCCTGCTTGCGTGAAGTCGGGCGGTCGGAGAGCAACCACTCGCGGCTATAGGGTTTCAATAGAGCATCCGTCATCGGCTGCGCGTCCTTGGATCGAGCGTCCGGTAGAGCAGATCGGACAGGAGATTGATGCCGATGAAGACGGCGCCGATCACGATGGTGCCGCCGAGAACGGCATTCATATCCGCATTCTGCAGGGAATTGGTGATGTAGAGGCCAAGGCCCGGCCACGAGAAGATCGTTTCCGTCAGAACCGAGCCTTCCAACAGACCGGCATAGGAGAGCACGATGACCGTTAGCAGAGGGACTGCGGCGTTACGCAGAGCGTGGAACCAGATGATCCGGGTTTCCGACAGGCCCTTGGCGCGTGCGGCGACGATATATTCCTGCGCCAGTTCGTTCAGCATGAAGGAGCGCGTCATGCGGCTGATATAGGCGAGTGAGAAGTAGCCGAGCAATCCTGCGGGCAGAATGATGTGACGGAAGAGATCCCAAAACACATCCCACTGGCCCTGCCACAACGCATCGAACAGATAAAATCCGGTCGTCGGCGTGAAGGTGAACTCGTAGACGATATCGATACGGCCAGGATAGGCCACCCAGTGCAGCTTGGCGTAAAACACCAGAAGCGCCAAAAGGCCGAGCCAGAAAATCGGCACCGAATAGCCGATAAGTCCGATGACGCGCACGATCTGGTCGATGATGCTGCCCCGCTTGACCGCTGCCAATACGCCGAGCGGGACGCCGAAGATGGCACCAATCAATGTGCCGAGCGTCGCAAGCTCTATGGTTGCCGGGAAAACGCGCTTGATGTCGTCCATTACGGGATTGGTCGTCAGCACCGACGTCCCGAAATTGCCGGTGAGCGCCTGCTTCAGATAGATGAAAAACTGCTGCCAGAGCGGCAGGTTCAAGCCGAGCTCTTCCCGAACCCGCTCCACCACGTGGGCGGGTGCGCGGTCGCCGACGATCGCCAGCGCCGGATCGATAGGAATGACGCGGCCAATGAAAAAGGTTACCGCCAGCAAGCCTAAAAAGGTGGTGACAACGGTAATGATGAAGCCGAGAACGGCCATAAGGCGCCGGTTGGCACGGCGTTTGCCGTGCCTCGCCCTTGCGGAATTGTCAACGATACTCAATGAACCGATCCTGCCGGATCATTCCTTGGAGATGTTGTAGACATAGTTGGTGTCGAAGCTCGGACCGAGCTTTAGACCCTTGAGCTTCGTCGTGTAACCGGCCACTTCGGTCTGCTGGAAGATGATGACGAAGGGTCCGGTTTCGAGAACCTTTTTCTGTAGATCCTCATAGATCTTCGCACGCTTGGCGCTGTCTCTTTCCAGAAGTGCGGACTGCGTTTCCTTCGTCAGCTCAGGAACGTCCCAGGCATTGCGCCAGGCGAGCGTCTTATTCTTCGCGTCGTCGGCATTGTCGTAATTAATGGTGAAGGTTTCGGCATTCGAGTTCGGGTCGAAATAGTCCGATCCCCATTGGCCGATATACATTTCATGCGTACGGGCACGGTATTTGGTAAGCGTCTGCTTGCCATCGCCCGGAATGATTTCAAGCTTGATACCGGCCTGCGCCATGGTCTGCTGAACGCTTTCGGCAATGCCCGTCACGGGCTGGGTGTTGCGCACATCCATGGTGACGGTGAAGCCATCCTTCAGGCCGGCCTTGGCAAGCAGTTCCTTCGCCTTTGCAACGTCGAGCTTGTAGGGGTTTTCATCAAGCGCACCCAACTGGCCCTTCGGCAGGAAGGTCTGGTGGATTTCGCCGATGCCCTTGATCAAGGTCGCGCCGATCGCGTCGTAATCGACGAGATACTTTATCGCCTCGACGACTTCCGGCTTCTTCAGATACTCGTTCTTCTGGTTAAGGCTGAAATAGTAGACGGTGCCCTTTGGCGCGGAAGTGACAGCAAGTCCCTGCTTCTTGGCAACGGCCTCCATATCTCCAGGCTCAAGATTGCGGGCCACATCGATATCGCCGTTTTCAAGTGCCAGACGCTGACCGGAGCTTTCCTTCATGTGGCGATAGACGACGCGCTTCAGCTTCGGCTTTTCGCCATAGTAATTGGGATTGGCTTCAAGGATGACGGCCTCATTGGCTTTCCAGCCAAGAATTTTGTAGGGACCGGAACCGGCATAGCCGGTCTTCAGGAATTCATTGCCGAAGTCCGTCTCGTATTTGTAGTCGGCTGTCGGCGTGACGGCTTTTGCCTTTTCCATGACGAGCTTCTTATCGACGACCGAGGCGACGGTCGCGGTCAGAACGTTCAGGACGAAGCTCGGCGCATAGGGCTTGTCCACCGTCAGCGTGAAGGTATCGGGCGCAGTCGCCTTGGCCTTTTCGTTGACATTGTCGCCCTTCAGGCCGAACTGGGTAAGAAGGAAGGCGGGCGACTTGTCGAGCTTGACGGCGCGCTCGAAGGAAAACGCCACGTCTTCAGCAGTTACCGGATTACCGGAGGCGAATTTGAGGCCGGGCTTCAGCTTGAAGGTGTAGGTCAGACCATCGTCCGACGTCGTCCAGCTTTCGGCCAGATCGCCGACAACCTTGGACGTGTCATTGAGGTCGATCGAGACCAGCTTGGAGTAGGTGTTGCCGGTGACTTCCGCGGTCGACAGTTCGAATGCCTCACCCGGATCGAGCGTGATGATGTCATCGATGGCGAAACCTTCCACCAGCGTATCGGCGGGCGTGGCGGCAAAAGCCTGCGGCGCGGACAGCGCAATCAGCGACAGCGCGGCGCTGGTTGCCAGAATGCGGGCCATTTTGTTGAGCGACTTCGTCATTGTTCTCCCCTTTATAGGTTGGTATTACTCTTGATCAGGTCGGCTCATGCCAGGCTTGAGCCAGAACACGCAGCCAGTTTTCCCGGCAAATTTTAGCAAGCTCTACTTCAGAGTAGCCAGCAGCCTTGAGAGCGGCAACCAGATTCTGATTGCCCGCGGCATCGGCGATTTCCGCCGGTACGGTGGCACCGTCGAAATCAGAACCGAGTGCCACGCAATCGATGCCCATGCGCTCGACCATGTAGTCGATGTGGCGAACCATGTCGGATAGTGGTGTGTTCGCATCGTCGCGTGCATCTGGGCGCAGCATGGTCACGGCGTAATTCAGTCCGACCAGCCCGTTTCTTTCCTTGATCGCGTCCATCTGGGCATCGGTCAGATTGCGGGCGACACCGGTCAGGGCATGCGCGTTCGAATGGCTGGCGATCAGCGGCTGATCGCTTGTCTTCGCCACATCCCAGAAACCTTCTTCGGTGATGTGAGCCAGATCGATCAGAATGCCGAGCTGGTTGCAGCGCTTGACGAGTTCGAAACCAGCATCAGTCAGGCCGGGCGCGGTATCCGGAGACATGGGAAAGGCGAAAGGCACACCATGGCCGAAGGCGTTATGACGGCTCCACACAGGTCCAAGCGAACGGAGACCGGCGGCATAGAACACTTCCAGAGCATCCAGATCTTCATCGATCGCCTCGCACCCTTCCATATGAAGGACTGCTGCGAAAATATTCTCGTCCATTGCCCTGCGGATATCTGCTGTCGAACGGCAAATCTTCCAGCCGCCTGCGCGCTCCACGCGATAGGCGATCGCTATCTTTTCCATGGCGATATCGAGAGAGGGCTGCCGCTGAAGAGGCGCGGCGAGCGGCGTGACGTAGTGACCGTTTTCGTCCGGCTCCTGCAAGATCAGATCGCCAGAAGGAATGTAAACGGCGCATAGGCCGCCAGCCAGGCCGCCAGCCTTGGCACGCGGTGCATCGATATGGCCTTGCGACGTCCCGTCGACGAATTCTGCGACTGGGTCCCCGCCTTTTTTGCCGTTGTGCCACAGACGCAGCAACACATCATTATGACCGTCGAAAACCAATTGCATTTGAAGTTATTCCAGAATTGACGCAAAACTTTATCGTTTTAAACCAGAGGCTTATCGACGGATGGGATGGAACGAGAAAAGGATGTAGGGTGTCGTGCCGCAATTCAACCATTCCTCGTCGCACGCGATCTAGGACCATATTCCAGGTCTTCGCAAGCTTAAAATTGATGCAGGATGAAATTCTCGCCACACGCATCAGCCTGACAAGGAAACTCTACAAACAGAGCGAGAATTAGCCAGAGGTCTGCGCGCGAAACGTTTCACTTTCGCTGAGCAGCCAACGCCTGAAGAGAACGACGGGGACATGGTTGATGCGCGACAACGGCGCGACGGCATAGTAGGAGCTGGGGCTCTTGACCGGATGATCGAACGCCTGGACGAGTTGCCCCGACTTCAGCTCGCTTTCGATCAAAAACAGCGGCATAAGGGCGACACCAAGACCTGCGATGCAGGCTTGGGCGACACTGGAAAACTGCTCGAAGCGCATGGCGGGCGCCTGATGCGCAACGATATCCACGCTCTTGAACCAGTGATCCCACGCGCCTGGCCTGGAGGCCATGTGCAGCAACGGAAGACCGGCGATGTCCTCAGCCGTGGCGATCGGATGGCTGAGAAGAAAAGCCGGGCTGCAGACAGGTGCGACCATCTCGTCCATCAGAAAGATGCTTTCTGCCGCGGGCCAATCCGGCTGACCAATATGAATCGCCATATCGAGCCCTTCCTTTTCGAAATCGAACTGACCGATCCGCGTGGCGAAGTTGAGCGTGATTTCCGGATGGGCCGCAACGAATTTGGGAATGCGCGGTAAAAGCCACCGTGTGCCGAAGGTGGGCAGCATGGCAAGATTGAGCGTATTGGCATGCGTTTTCGTCATGACCTGAAGCGAGGCGGACCGGATATCGCCAAGCGCTATACCGATCGCTTTCGCATAGGTTTCGCCCTCTCGCGTCAGCGATACCCCGCGCGCTCCGCGTTCGAAAAGCCTGACCCCAAGTTGCTCTTCCAGCGACATGACCTGCCTGCTGATCGCCCCTTGCGTCAGCGAAAGCTCATCCGCAGCCAGCGAAAAACTGCCGAGCCGCGCCACGGAATCGAAGGCAGCGAGCGCGCTGGTGGAGGGTAGGAGTTTGCGGCTGAGTGAAGTCATGGCGCATTCCTATCGGTAATAGCTGGATGAGTAAACATGGCTTGCCCGGCGATGGCCGATTGCCAATAATCGCGGCAACAAGAGTGGAGACTTCATCGTGAGCGAACGCGCATCATTCAACTGGCAGGACCCGTTTCTGCTTGAGGATCAACTGAACGACGACGAGCGGATGATCCGCGACTCCGCCGCCGCTTTCGCCAAGGCCGAACTTCTCCCACGCGTTCAGGAAGCCTATCTGTCCGAAACGTCTGAACCGGACCTCTTCCGCCTGATGGGTCAAGCCGGTCTGCTCGGCGTGACGCTGCCAGAGAAATACGGCGCGGCCGATGCCAGCTACGTCGCCTACGGTCTGGTAGCGCGGGAAGTGGAGCGCATCGATAGCGGCTATCGTTCTATGATGAGCGTCCAATCATCGCTCGTCATCTACCCGATCTTTGCCTATGGCTCGGAAGAGCAGAAGGACAAGTATCTCCCGGGTCTGGTGTCGGGCGAACTCATTGGCTGCTTCGGCCTGACCGAGCCAGATGCCGGTTCCGATCCGGGCGGCATGAAAACGCGCGCCGAGAAGATCGAAGGCGGGTACCGCCTGCGCGGTTCGAAGATGTGGATTTCCAACGCGCCGATCGCCGATGTCTTTGTCGTCTGGGCGAAGTCCGAAGCGCATAACAACGAGATCCGCGGCTTCGTGCTGGAGAAGGGCATGAAGGGTCTCTCCGCGCCGAAGATCGGCGGCAAGCTGTCGTTGCGCGCCTCCATCACCGGCGAAATCGTCATGGATGGCGTGGAAGTGGGCGAAGACGCGCTGCTGCCAAACGTCTCCGGGCTCAAGGGTCCGTTCGGCTGCCTCAACCGCGCCCGCTACGGTATTTCCTGGGGCGTGATGGGTGCCGCGGAAGACTGCTGGTTCCGCGCGCTGCAATACGGGCTGGATCGCAAGCAGTTCGGCAAGCCGCTGGCTGGCATGCAACTCTACCAAAAGAAGCTCGCCGACATGCAGACGGAAATCGCGCTTGGCCTTCAAGCGTCGCTTCGTGTCGGCCGCTTGTTCGACGAACATCGTATGGCGCCGGAAATGATCTCGATCATCAAGCGCAACAATTGCGGCAAGGCTCTCGACATCGCGCGGCAGGCCCGCGACATGCATGGCGGCAATGGTATCCAGATCGAGTATCACGTCATGCGCCACGCGCAGAACCTTGAGACCGTCAACACCTATGAGGGGACGCATGACGTTCACGCGCTGATCCTCGGGCGAGCCCAGACGGGTCTTCAGGCATTCTTTTAAGCGACAAGACTATCGTAAGGACCCGGCTTTCAACCCGGGTCTTTCGCACTGCGAAATAAATCATACTTTTAAAAGTTACCGGTTGAAACTGGGAGCATGCGAAATAATATAAGAGGCGCACCGCCGTCTTCGGTTTTGCCGAGGACATCCCATTCCGCCCATGCGGCAATCGATTTGCTGATTGAACAAAATGCACCGGCGCCCTGCCGGTCGGTAAAATCGCGAAGGTCTTTACATGCACAGCTATCCCGACGTTAAACTCTTCATCAATGGCGAGTGGCGCGCCGCGCTCTCGGGCAAAACAATCGCCGTTTCCGACCCCGCGACCGATGAGATCATTGGCTCAATCGCCCATGCGGAAAAGGAAGATCTGGATCTCGCACTTTCCGCCGCCGACAAGGGCTTCAAGGTCTGGCGCGACACATCCGCCTTCGAGCGCTCCAAAATCATGCGCAAGGCTGCCGATCTTCTGCGTGAGCGTATCGATTACATCGCCTGGCTGATGACCCGCGAACAGGGCAAGCCGATCGCGCAGTCCAAGGCCGAAATCAACAACGGCGCCGACACCATCGACTGGTTTGCCGAAGAAGCTCGCCGCACCTATGGCCAAGTCATCCCGGCTCGCTTTGGCGGTGTCTCCAACCTGGCCATCAAGTTCCCCGTCGGCCCCGTCGCGGCCTTCACACCCTGGAACTTCCCGATCAACCAAGTGGTGCGCAAGCTTTCGGCTGCAGTCGCAACCGGCTGTTCGATCATCGTGAAGGCACCGGAAGAAACACCGGCCTCGCCCGCAGAACTTATTCGTGCCTTCGCCGATGCAGGTGTGCCGGCTGGCGTCGTCAATCTTGTCTATGGCGTTCCAGCCGAGATTTCGGAATATCTCATTCCACATCCGGTCATCCGCAAGATCTCCTTCACTGGCTCTACCCCTGTCGGCAAGCATCTTGCAGCGCTCGCGGGTAAGCACATGAAGCGCGCCACGATGGAACTCGGCGGCCACGCGCCTGTGCTGGTGTTCGAGGATGCCGATCTCGACAAGGCGATCGAAGTCTCGGCTGCGGCAAAGTTCCGCAACGCCGGGCAGGTCTGCGTCGCACCGACACGCTTCCTCATTCAGGACAGCGTCGCCGACAAATTCGTCGATGGTATCGTGAAATATGCCGAGGGTCTGAAGATCGGCAACGGTCTGGATGCCGACACCGGCATGGGACCTCTGGCCAACGAACGCCGCATTCCGGCGATGGAAGCCCTGATCCAGGACGCGGTGTCTCACGGCGCAACGCTGAAAACCGGCGGCAAGCGTATTGGCAACAAGGGCAACTTCTTCGAGCCGACGGTTCTGACCGACGTACCGACAAGCGCCAAGATCATGAACGAAGAGCCCTTCGGACCAGTGGCGATCGTCAATCGTTTCTCCACCATGGAAGATGCGATCGAAGAAGCAAACCGTCTTCCCTTCGGCCTCGCTTCCTATGCCTTTACCGGCTCGGTGAAGACGGCCCATGCGCTCGGCCAGCGGGTCGAAGCCGGCATGCTGACGATCAACCACAATGGCCTTGCCATTCCGGAAGTGCCTTTCGGCGGCGTCAAGGATTCCGGTTACGGCACGGAAGGCGGTTCGGAAGCAGTCGAAGCCTATCTCGAAACCCGCTTCGTCAGCCAGATGAACTGATCTTATCGATTGGCAATCCGCAGGCCCGGATCAAACCGGGCCTGTTTCATTTTCCGCCATGCCATTCGGCGAGTTCACGCTCGGCCTTTTCCAAGGCACTGTAGTTCAGCAGCTTGCGAAGATAGGCGATGGTGATGGCGCGGGTGCGCAGATTATATCGCCCTTCCGCATCGTCCTTCGCCCGTCGACTGATGCACGTTCAGCTTCTCATAAAGGCTCTGCAAGCGGTTCTGCACACTGCGCAGCGAGAGGTTCCGACGCCGCGCAATGGCCTTGTCCGTCAACCCCAGCGCCATATCGATCAGAATTTCATATTCCGTGTCGGAGAACCCATGCGCCTTTCCGAGGCTCTTTTCCTGTAGGCCCCGAACTTCGCGGTCGATCACGCATTGCGCCTCGATAAAGATGCTGCGCAAGGCCAGCCTCAGGCGGTCGTCTGAAGCGGATTTCAGCACGTAACCATAGGCGGCGCCTTCCGGCACGATGCGGGAGACGCCACGCACATAGGCCTCATCCGAATAATTGGACCAGAAGAGAATGCGGGTATCCGGCCTTTCCTTCCAGATGGTGCGGGCCGCCTCGATGCCGTTTCGCTCATTCATCTGCAGGTCCATGACGATGTGAGCAGCGCGATTTTCCCGTGCCAGCTTTTCGCCCGCACGACCATTCTCCGCCTCCAGCACCGTGCCGCATTCCGGCAGAGCCGCTCTCACCGCTTCATTGAGATAGGCGCGATGTAGAACGTCGTCTTCGATGATCAAAACATCCATGTCACGCCTCCTCCGGCTTGTCGCCGAGCCCGGTCGGTAAGGTCAGGGTGATGCAGGTGCCAGCACCTTGCGGATTGGGACCGAGATGAAATCGGGCGGAGATCAGCCTTGCGCGCGTCTTCATATTGCCGATGCCGAGGCCCCCGCCGGATGTCTCCTCGCCGCAACCGCAACCATCATCAGACACCATGACCAGAAGTTCGCCGTGAGCCTCCGATAGCACGACGTCGATCATCGTTGGCTGCGCGTGGCGGATGGCATTGTTGACGGCTTCCTGCACGATACGAAGCAGCGAGACCGCTACCGACTTATCAAGCGCATCGACAACGCCGGTCGTCATATCGGAGACGGACCAGTCGATGGCGAGTCCACTGTCGCGGACCGAGCGGTCGAGATAGGTTTCGATTGCCTGTACCAGACCAAAAAGCTGAAGAATGGAGGGTTTCGCCTCTTCGATGATGCCTCGGAGGTCCTGCATGCATTGCTGCAGGCTTCTCATGACCGGCTCAAGCATTTCTCCCGAAACTTCCGTTGAACGGCTCATGCGCTCGATGCGACGAACAAGCCGCGTCAAATCCGCCAGCGTCTGATCATGCAAATCCATGCCGATCCGCTGACGCTCTGCCTCCAGGGCCTCGGTCAGTTGCAGCGCGCCCAAGCGCAAACCCTCTTCGCGGGCATTGGCCTCAGCCTCTTCGATGGCCGAGCGCTTGGCTTGCTCGGCCGCGCGGATCGCATAAAAATAAGGGGCCAAAAGATCGGCAACGGCCCGTGCATTGGTGACATCGTCCATCGTGTAGGCATTGGACTGATGACAGGAACAGCTGAGGGCGCCGATGATATCGCCATGCACCTTCATCGGCACGTGCAGACGGCTGTGCAAATCGAGCTCGTGGATCGGGCTGGAGAACGCACCATCGAAATGAAAGCGCGGATCGGCGCAAGCGTCTCCGCTCAGGAGATAATCGACCTCTCCTGACAGGACCGAGCGGATGGGGCTGCCTGTCAAAAGCGCGGGCGGCTGGCGGCTCCAGGCGCTGGCAAGGCCGCTTTCGTAAGCAATGTGATATTTATCATCGAGTTGCTTGATGCAGACATCCATATGGTCATGCGGAATGATATGGCTGATTTCGGTTGCCACCGCCTGAATGATGGCGTTGAACTCGAGCTGCCCGGCAAGCAGACGCGAGATGCCCATATAGTGATGAAACAGCGTGCTACTTGGTTTATCCAGCATGTGCCGATGCCCTCCCAAGCATCTTCCCTGACGGGCGGCGACCTGTCGAAAGCGCCTACCCAGTATTCTGCGCCCGGCAACGCTCTTCGTCTTGCGGGAACCCGCAAGCTTTATGCGTAAATCCGCACGAAGATTGCCGTGATGCGCCTATACAAGCCAGCCCTTCTTGTTCATTTTGGTTCTTACTGGGGAAAGGAGCTCCAGTGCAACGGAATTGCGTTTCCGCCGTGGGGAAGGTTTGCGGCGAAACAGTTTCCATGCTCCGAAAGAGCAAGCCACAGGGAGGAAAATCAATGGCTTTTAGAAAGATGCTTCTCGCATCGGCAGCGGTGCTATGCGCCGCGATGCCGATCACCGCGCACGCCGATACCTCGGCGAAGAAAATCGCGCTCTCCAACAATTATGCCGGTAACTCCTGGCGTCAGGCGATGCTGACAAGCTGGGACAAGATCACCAAGCAGGCGGTTGCCGACAAGCAAGTCGCAGCTGCTGACGCCTTTACCACTGCCGAAAACCAGGCAACGGAACAGGCCGCGCAGATTCAGAACCTCATTCTCCAGGGCTACGATGCGATCGTCATCAACGCCGCCTCTCCGACTGCACTGAACGGTGCGGTGAAGGAAGCCTGTGATGCTGGCATCATCGTCGTGTCTTTCGATGGTATCGTCACGGAACCGTGTGCGTGGCGCATCGCCGTCGACTTCAAGGCAATGGGCGAAAGCCAGATAGACTACCTCGCAAAGGCCATGCCGAAGGGCGGAAACCTGCTTGAAATCCGCGGTCTCGCGGGCGTCTCCGTCGATGACGAAATCCATGCGGGTATTGCCGCAGGCGTTGCCAAGAACCCGCAGTTCAAGATCGTCGGTTCCGTCAATGGCGACTGGGCGCAGGACGTTGCGCAGCGCGCCGTCGCCGGCATTCTGCCGAGCCTGCCGGAAGTTGCGGCTGTGGTGACCCAGGGCGGTGATGGTTACGGTGCTGCCCAGGCTTTTGCTGCTGCCAAGCGCCCGACACCCACCATCATCATGGGCAACCGTGAAGATGAGCTGCAATGGTGGAAGCAGCAGAAGGATGCCAGCGGCTACAAGGCCATGTCGGTTTCGATTTCGCCCGGCGTCTCGACGCTCGCCTTCTGGGTTGCCCAGCAGATTCTCGACGGCAAGGACGTGAAGAAGGACCTCACCGTTCCCTTCCTCCGCATCGATCAGGACAATCTCGAGGAGAACCTGAAGAACACCCAGAAGGGTGGCGTTGCCAATGTGGATTACTCCCAGGCTGATGCGCAGAAGGTGATCACGGCCAAGTAAGGCCAAGCATTGCCTCCTATCCGCTGCGGCTCAATCGTCGCCGCAGCGGCCATCCCCTTCATTCACCATTTCAGATCATTGGCGTTTTGCTCATGAATACCATCATCGAGACGCAAGAAGTCGTCGCCGCCCGCGGCGTCAAGGTGGTCTTCGGCGCCGTCAAGGCGCTGGATGGCGCCGATCTCATCATCCGCGCAGGCGAATGCCTTGGCCTTGTCGGCCATAATGGCGCCGGCAAATCCACCATCGTCAATGTCATCAATGGTGGCCTGACGCCGCATGAGGGCACGATTTCCTATGGCGGAGCACCGGGTCGGCAGGGCATTTCGGCAGCACGCGCCGGCGGTGTTCGCTGCGTATTCCAGGAACTATCCCTCTGCCCAAACCTGACGATCAGCGAGAATGTCCGGATCATGCATCCCGGCATGAGCGGCCACAACTGGCGCGGCCGCGCGCTTTCCGCGATACGCCAGACCATCGACGAGATTTTTCCCGGCCACGGCATCGATTGCGAAGCGACGATTTCCGATCTATCGATCGCCGAACGCCAGATGGTGGAAATCGCGATCAACTTTTGCCGCACGCCGGACGCACCAAGGCTCGTTATCCTCGACGAACCGACCTCTTCGCTCGATGCAGGCATCGCGGAGCAACTCATGGCCTATGTGCGCCGTTTCGTGCGCGAAGGCGGCTCGGTCCTGTTGATCTCGCATATTCTCGGGGAAATCCTGTCGACCGCAACCCGTATCGTCGTGATGAAGGACGGCCGCGTCGTGGCCAACCGGGTCGCCAGCGAATTCACGACACGCACGCTGGTCGAAGCCATGGGCAGTGTGGTTAAGGATCAGGACAGGCAGAAGATCGCCCGTCTTCGCTCCAACGAGAAAGTTCTCTCCATGGCGCCGCGTCGCGGCTCCGAGATTGCATTTGAAGCCTATCGTGGCGAAATCATCGGTCTGGCCGGACTCGGTGGCCACGGACAGACCGAAGCGCTGCTCGATCTTTATCTCGCGAAGAACAGCAGTTGGCTACCAAGCCGCAAGGCAGACCTAGCCTTCGTCGCCGGAGACAGAAGCCTGAATGGCACCTTCTCGCTCTGGAGCATTCTCAAAAATCTGTCGATCGCATCGCTTCGAGATATCTCGTCCGGCGGACTGGTGAACAAATCGCGCGAGGGCGACCTTGGCGCGGAGTGGAAGAAGCGGATCGAAATTCGCACACCCGATATGGGCAACAAGATTCTCTCGCTGTCTGGCGGCAACCAGCAGAAGGTACTCTTTGCCCGCGCGCTGGCGACAACCGCCAGCACCGTGCTGATGGACGACCCGATGCGCGGCGTCGATATCGGCACGAAACAGGAGGTCTACGACATCTTGAGAACGGAAGCCGCGCACGGCCGGACCTTCATCTGGTACTCGACGGAAATGGACGAAATTCGCTTGTGTGATCGCGTCTATGTTTTCCGCGATGGCACCATCCAGGCAGAACTCATCGGCGAAAACATCACCGAGCAGAATGTGCTGGCTGCATCCTTTTCAGGGGAGGCCCACGCGTGAAGATCTCCGCCAACGCACTTCGCCTTGTCATTCCCGCCGCGTCACTCGCCTTCCTGCTGATTGCGGTCTTCTATATGCAGCCGCGGGCCATGAGCTACACGGGCATGAACCTGCTGTTCAATCTGGCAGTGCCGATCGCGCTTGCGACCATCGCCCAAATGCTGATCATGTCCGTCAACGATCTTGATCTGTCGATGGGCACCTTCGTCAGTTTCTGCGCCTGCGTGACCGCAACGTTTCTGCAGAATTCCCCAGTTCTCGGCATCGGTATTTTTGCCGCCGCCATCGCCGTCTATGCGGTGCTCGGCGCCGTCATTCACCTGCGTGCCCTGCCCTCCATCGTCGTGACGCTCGGCATGAGCTTCGTCTGGGGTGGTCTCGCGGTTCTGATCCTGCCCTCACCGGGCGGACAGGCGCCTGCCTTCGTGCGTGCCTTGATGACGGCAAAGCCGCCATTCGTCCCGATTGCCATCATTGCCAGTGTCGTGATTGCGGTTGTCGCTCACTACATCGTCATGCGCTCTTCTTTCGGCGTTCTGATGCGCGGCGTCGGCGGCAATCTGCGCTCGGTCGAGCGGTCGGGTTGGTCGGTGGTCGGCATTCGCGCCGCAACCTTTGCACTGGCAGGTTTCTTCGCCGTGCTCTCCGGCATCGCACTCGTCGGACTGACAACGTCAGCCGATGCCAATATCGCCTTGCGCTACACGCTTCTATCGATAGCCGGCGTCATCCTTGGCGGCGGTGAATTCGTCGGCGGGCGTGTTTCCCCGATCGGCGCGGTGATCGGCGCTTTGACGCTGACGCTCGCGGGTTCTTTCCTGTCCTTCATGCGCATTTCGCCGGACTGGCAAATCGGCGCGCAGGGCGCGATCCTCATCATCGTGCTTGCCTTGCGCATTCTGCTCAACCGTCTTGAAAAGCGGGAGAAAAACCAATGAGCCGCCTCGCTGCTTTCACTAGAAAACCGTGGATCTGGTCCTTTGCCGCGACGGTTGCGGTCTGGGTCATTACCGTGATGTTCACCGGAGGCGCAAGCTCGTTCGGGCTTTCCCACGCGGCGCTGACATTCGCGGCCTTCTCGGTCATCGTCGGCATCGGCCAGATGTTCGTCATCACGCTGGGGCCAGGCAATATCGATCTCTGCGTTCCGGCCACAATGACGCTCTCCGGCACGCTGGCGCTGAAGTTCATGGACGTCTCGGACCATCTCATCCTGCCGGGCCTTCTCGTCGCCATCCTGATCGGAATTGCGATCGGCATCGGCAACTACGCGCTGATCAAGCTCCTGCGTATCCCGCCAATCATCGCGACGCTGTCGATGAGCTTCATCGTCCAGTCGATTGCGATCTGGTCCAATCGCGGGCTGCGTATCAGGCCACCTGAAACACTGGCCAACTTCGCCATCTCCAGCACGTTCAACATACCGAATGTCGCGCTCGTTGCACTTTTTCTCTCCGTCATCGCCTGGGTGCTGCTTGACCGGTCCTTCTACGGGCGCTGGATTTCGGCCATCGGTCAAAGCACGTTTGCGGCCCGCATGACCGGAATTCCCGTCGATGGTGCGCGCTTCATAACCTATGTTGTCTGCTCCGTTCTGGCAGCGATCGCCGGATATCTTCTGGCAAGCTTTTCGGGCGGTGCGGCGCTCAATATGGGGTCGGAATATCTCCTGATGTCGATTGCCGTCGTGGTGATCGGCGGCACAGCGGTCGCTGGTGGTGATTCCAACGTGCCTGGCATCTGGGGCGCATCGCTCTTCATGTTCCTTGTGGTTTCGATGCTGAACACCTACGGCTTCGGCGCCGGTGCGCGCCTTATCCTCACTGGTCTCATTATCATTTCCGTGATTTTTCTGGCGAGCGGCCCCAAGGCCACCCGCTAAACCAACGCAACACTTTCAAGCCGATTGATGCCCATGACCAAAGATCAAAGCTCTGTTTATGACATTCGCGACGACCGCTTCCGCCATCTGATCGTCGGCAACGCCGAACTGGAAGAACTCTATTCCGGCTGCCGCTGGAGTGAAGGCCCTGTCTGGTTTGCGGATCTCAACTGCCTGCTTTTCAGCGACATTCCCAACCAGCGCATTCTTCGCTGGGTGCCGGATGGCGGCGTTTCCGTTTTCCGCCAGCCGTCCAACTTCGCCAATGGCAACACGCGCGACCGTCAGGGCCGCTTGATCTCTTGCGAGCATGGCGGTCGTCGCGTGACGCGAACCGAAATCGACGGCTCGATCACGGTGCTGGCGGACAGCTATAATGGCAAGCGGTTGAACTCGCCCAACGATGTCGTCGTCAAATCCGATGGTAGCATCTGGTTCACCGACCCGACCTACGGCATTCTCTCCGACTATGAAGGCTATAAATCCGAGCCGGAACAGAAGACCCGCAACGTCTACAGGATCGATCCTGTCTCAGGCCAGGTCGAGATCGCCGTCGACGACTTCGTGCAGCCGAACGGGCTGGCGTTTTCCCCCGACGAAACGAAGCTCTATGTTGCCGACAGCTCCTACAGCCACGATGTCTCACGCCCGCGCCACATCAGGGTCTTTGACGTGGTCGATGGAAAGACGCTGACGAATGGCCGAGAGTTCTGCAACCTGGATAGTGGCCTGCCCGACGGCTTCCGCCTTGACACGGCCGGCAACCTTTGGACCAGCGCGGGCGACGGCGTTCATTGCTTTTCGCCGGAAGGCACGCTTCTCGGGAAGATCAAGGTGCCACAGACGGTGGCCAACCTGACCTTTGGCGGCCCGAAGAAGAACCGCCTGTTCATCACCGCGACCAAGTCGCTCTACTCGGTCTATCTTGCTACCACCGGCGCGCAGACGCCGTGAGTACGCTCTCTCCGGCAAGGGTTGAAGTTCCCAGCCGGAGGCAAGCGCGCGATAGTCATTGATGCGCCGCTAGAATTGCTAGCGGCAAGGAGGCAGCGGGGCGCTGATCGAACTGCGTTTTCTTCAAGGTTGCTTGCTAATCGCGGCTCGTCCAAATCTACTATCCTTGGCTCGCATGCGAAGGTTAGAGTAACATGCGCAAAACTATTATAGAATGTAATAGGTTCTTAACCTTACTATAATACCGTCCATACAGGTGATGAATGCGGTTGCAGCATCCTCACCATCCACTTCCTTCCCGGTTACATGACGCAAGCCGGAATTGTCCAAAGATGTCGTTGATCCGCCTTTGTTCCACCACCGTGAGAGCATTGTGCGGCGAGCTATCCATGCCTCCTTCTCATGAGAAACAGATGCAGTTCAACTCGGTTGGCGAAATCACCTCAACGCCCCGCAATGACCTCTGGTCAATCGCACTGAGCTCGTCTTCCTAGAGCAATGTCCGCCGCCGCCTACGTTTGCGCAAAGGCAGTCGTCTCCGGCACATCAACCCGAAACATCCGAAGCGTCAGTACGCGAACACTTCGGCCACAGAACAACGACCGCCCTACACCGCGGCAGAGCATCAACATGCTCGCCGGCGGCGAAGGATCGCCCGTGTCACCTCATAAAGCCTCCAAGGAACTCCGATATGCGGTTCACTATCAAAGCAAAACTGGCGCTGACATTCGCCCTTCTCATTATGATGCTGGCGGGTACCGCCGCATACGGTATCTACAGTCTTGGCGTGGCAAAGGATGCCATGAACGAGGTTGTGGAAGGTACCGTGCCCCGCCTCGACAAGGTCCATCAAATGAATGCGCTCTCATTGGTAACAGTGCGCGCGCAGAAAAACCTCATCCTCGCAAACTCACCGTCAGAGGTCGACACGCACAAGAAGCTTGGCGATGAAAGCAGGGCGCATCTAACGGACCTGTTGAACGAGATGCTGTCCACAGCGAGCGCTGAGACACGCCCTTATTGGACCGAGCTTCAGGCAATCAACACCGCTTTTAATGCCAGCGACGATCGCGTACGCGCACTGGTGGACCAGGGAAATGGTCCCGCCGCGGAAGCCTACTCCGCCGGTGAAGGGCGCGACGCCGCCAATGCGCTAACGAAAAAGCTGGACGAAGGTGTGCAGATGAACCGGGCGCGGCTACAGCAGTCAAAGGAAGCAGCCGCCGAAGATTACGATCAAACCCGCCTGATGCTGATTTGTTTTTCGAGCGCCGCGATCGTCATTGCAGCCGCAACCGCATTCTGGATTGCAATCGGTATCAGTTCCGGCCTGCGCAAGATCATGGTCGTGGCAGACGCCATTTCGGTTGGAAACCTTGAGCAGGACGTGGTGATCAAAAGCAACGACGAGATCAAGGATCTCGTGGATCGCGTCAATGTCATGACGGGTAACCTGCGTGCGACAGCCGATGTCGCGGGTACGATTGCCGCTGGTGATCTGTCCAAGGATGTGAAGCCTCTTTCTGAAAAAGACGTGCTCGGCATCGCGATGCTGAATATGGTGACCAATCTGCGCGAAACTGCAAGCGTGGCAGACAAGATTTCAAACGGCGATCTGACCGTCACGCCACAACCTCTGTCGGAGCGCGATACGCTCGGCATTGCGCTTCAATCGATGGTGGAGCGTTTGCGTGGGGTGGTGGCCGATGCATTGGCTGCCGCTGACAACGTCTCCTCCGGCAGCCAGGAACTGTCCTCGTCTTCCGAGCAGTTATCTCAAGGCGCGACTGAACAGGCATCCTCTGCCGAAGAAGCCTCCGCTTCCATGGAAGAGATGGCGGCCAACATCAAGCAGAACGCCGACAACGCTGCCCAGACCGAGAAGATCGCTCGCCAGTCGTCGAAGGACGCCGAAGCCAGTGGTGAAGCTGTCGGTCGTGCCGTCGTTGCCATGCGCACCATCGCACAGAAAATCTCTATCGTTCAGGAGATCGCGCGTCAGACCGATCTTCTCGCACTCAATGCCGCTGTTGAAGCCGCACGTGCCGGTGAGCATGGCAAGGGCTTTGCGGTGGTTGCCTCGGAAGTCCGCAAGCTTGCAGAACGCAGCCAGGCAGCAGCAGCCGAAATCTCCTCGCTCTCCGGCGAAACCGTTCAGGTCGCGACCGAAGCGGGCGATATGTTGAACCGTCTGGTTCCGGATATCCGCAAGACGGCGGAACTGGTGGCGGAAATCTCTGCCGCATGCCGCGAGCAGGATATCGGTGCCAGCCAGATCAATGAAGCGATCCAGCAGCTCGACAAGGTGACACAGCAGAACTCCGGCGCTTCCGAAGAAATGTCTGCGACCTCCGAAGAACTCGCAGCACAGGCCGAAGAGCTACAGGCCAGCATCGCCTTCTTCAAGGTCGAGCGTGCCACCACGAATGGCCGCACGGCACAGGCTCGCCCCGCCGCTCCGTCGGTCTCCCACCGTCCTGCTGCAAAGCCTGCTGCTCCCGTTCGCCGCGCAGCCCCGACCCACTCCGTCCACGCCCAGCAGGCCCGCGCAAATGGCTTCGCACTCGACATGTCGATGGGTGGACCGGACGGCGCAGACGACGAGTTCCGACAAGTCGTCTGATCGGCAAACACTTGAGCCGTCGTTGATTTTCGAGGGTTACTCCAGCCTCAAAGCCGTCGCCTTAAGAAACACCAATACTTGCGCCTGCATCCGGAAGCTCTGGATGTAGGCGCAACGACGTTTTGAGCCGTGCCTGCATTGGTTGAGCCTGCCGTAACCGGTGCGATCAATCGATGGCAAATTGGTGTGATTGCATGATGCCTATCAAGGCTTTAGCACATCAGGCGTGGGACTTGACAGTTGCCGGACGAGGCAGGCAGGGAGGAGAGTGAGGTGAAGATAATCTTGCTGATCGCGGGGACGCTGCTCGTCTGCCTGACGTTCGTGTGGTTCTTCTTTTTTGTTCCGCTCGGCTGCGGCATGAACCCGACAGGTTGCAAGGAAGAGTTTCCAGTCTTGAGCACGATCGGCCTCATGCACTTCTGGTTGCCGCTTGCGGCCGCATTTCTGCTGATCTTTCTGGGACTGAAGCGCTAAAACGAAACCAGGTCCTCAGACCGAATGAGCCGGTCTGAGGGAGAAGGCGTTTACAACTGGAGCGTCAATCCTGAGCGTCACGCTTACGCTCGATCGCATCCCAAAGAAGGCTGGCGACATCGGCGCCGCCGAATTTCTTGACTTCGCGAATGCCGGTGGGAGAGGTGACGTTGATTTCCGTCATATAGGTGCCGATAACGTCGATGCCGACAAAAAGGAAGCCGCGTTCACGCAAGGCTGGACCGATGCGCTCGCAGATTTCTTTTTCGCGCGCGGTCAATTCAGTCGGCTCGGGACGTCCACCAGCATGCATGTTGGAACGTGCATCGTTCTCAGCCGGCACACGGTTAATCGCGCCAACCGGCTCACCATCCACCAGAAGAATGCGTTTATCACCTTTTCGCACGTCCGGCAGATATTGCTGGGCGATATAGGGCTCGCGGAACATCTGGCCGAACATTTCCAGGAGCGAAGAGAAATTGCGGTCGTCGCGAGTGGAGTGGAACACCCCTGCCCCACCGTTTCCGTAGAGAGGCTTGAGGATGATATCGCCCATTTCCTGACGGAAGCGGGCAATCTCGGCAACGTCCTTGGTGATCAAAGTCGCGGGCATCAGATCCGCAAACTCGGTGACGAAAATCTTTTCAGGTGAGTTTCTCACCCAGGCGGGGTCGTTGACGACAAGCGTCTTGGGGTGAATGCGCTCCAAAAGGTGCGTCGAGGTGATATAGGCCATATCGAAGGGAGGATCCTGGCGCAGATGGATCACATCCATCGTCGATAAATCGACCCGCTCTGGCGCGGATAGCGAGTAATGGTCGCCATTGATGTCACGCAGTTCCATCTGCTCGACGGTGGCATAGATCTTCCCATCCCGCATAGACAGGCGGTCCGGCGTGTAGTGGAAAAGGCGATATCCCCTTGCCTGGGCTTCGAGGCTGATGGCGAATGTTGAATCTCCGGCAATGTTGATGCCCGAGACATGATCCATCTGGATCGCAACGTTCTTGATCTTCGCCATGCGCAATTCCTTTTCAAAAGCCCGTCTGATGTAGGATAGAGCACCTTCAAAGGCAACTAGCGCGGCAAGCCGGATCTGTGAGTTTTATTCACACAGACCTGCTCGCATCTTCAGCAGTTCGGGGAGATAGTCTTATGGAGATAAAGCCGTTCAAGCCATCATCTGACGAGCGTAATTATGAACTGCGACGAAAGCGTCTTGCGCACCGGAAACGACACGGCGCTCCTCATCGTCAGTCAACTCAATCTCATCGAGAGCTGCGGTGAATGTGCGCCAGTGCAAGCCTCTGCCTTCCGGAGCTCCAGCCAGATGGCGTGCGCCGAACGCTTCTCCCAGTCCCAGCTTCGCAGCGTCCTTCAGCAGGAATGCGGCGCCGAGATTGGACCCTTCCACCACATAGAGCCAACCCATTGCTTCCGCCAGATCGAAATTCTCGTCGCCCCGCTGGAAACGATCGCTCTGCTTTTCCGGAACATCGAGAGACAGATCCTGCAGGTCCTGTTCAATGAGTTCAATGCGGCGGCGTCCTTTCAGGTCCGGCAGAAGGCCGTCTAGGGTCGCATTGAAGAAAAGCGCATCGAGATCTTTGTGGAACAGGTACTGCGTTTTCACGAATTTGCCGAAGTTTTCCCGATTTTCGAATGGCTTGGAAGCCATGATGAAGCTGTCGAGCGCACTGTGAGCGTCACGTGTCCCCGCTTTCAGGCGCTTCGTGCGGCTGGGCTCGATCTGGGTTTCCTCTACGATGGGGCTCACGCTGTTCATATTCTGTGGTCGTCCTGTTTATCGACTTGCGCTTTGGTCAGCGCATTTGCACATAAAAATCTTTCCTTTTAAAGTCAAATTTAAATGCGCCGTTCATCCAGGCCGTGAAACGGAGAGCCGCCGTATCGAAACTCTGTTGACGATTGGTGGGACTATCTCGCGCAGAGTCAAGCCGTGGCTTCAAGGGCAGCATTGCTCAAGAAGCCACGGCTTGGTTTCCACGATCCGCTGTAAATGCGGGCCGGGCAGCCCTACCAGCGCAAAAAGGCAGAGGACGACGATGTTAGAATTCCGTCCATTCAGCCTTGACCGCCGCGCTCCCATGCGAGACGAATTTCGGGCTTGAGCGCTGGACTGGCGGTTTGGCCTGAACGGGTTTGGACGGTGCCGATGTGACCGCCGCACGGTCATCGAAGCGGAACTGCTCCAGCAAGGCAAAGAGCGCCTTTGCTTCTGCTGCAAGGCCATGGCTGGCTGCCGTCTGCTCTTCGACCATGGCCGCATTCTGCTGCGTGCCCTGGTCTACGAGATTGATAGCGCGATTGATATCGTTGAGAGCGGTGGACTGCTCGCGCGCTGACTCGATGATTGCGCCGATATCCTTGTTGATGTCCTGAACATTGCCGGCGATCTCCTGCAGCGCTTCGCCAGCTTTGCCAACCAGCGTGACGCCATTGGCGACCTGAGCGCCGGAAGCAGTGATCAGCGCCTTGATCTCCTTTGCCGCGGAGGCTGACCGTTGCGCCAATTCTCTGACCTCCTGGGCGACGACGGCAAAGCCTTTGCCGGCCTCTCCGGCACGCGCGGCTTCCACGCCCGCATTCAATGCAAGCAGATTGGTCTGGAAAGCAATCTGGTCGATCACACCAATGATATTGGAGATCTCGTTCGACGACTGGTTGATCCTGTCCATCGCCAGCATGGCCTCGTTCACGATCGCACCAGAGCGATCTGCATGAGCTTTCGCGCGTCCCACCAGTTGGCCGGAGTCTTCCGCCCGTTGGCTTGAATCCTTCACCGTTGTGGTAATCTCCTCAAGCGCTGCTGCAGTCTCTTCCACCGATGCTGCCTGTTGCTCCGTCCGCTTTGCGAGATCGTCAGCGGAGATGCGGACTTGATGCGCACCGGCAGAAATCGTCTCAGCATTGCTGCGCACGGTCGACATAGCATCTCGCAGCTTGGCGGATGCGGCATTGAAGTCACGGCGCAGCCGGTCAAGTGCCGCTATAAACGGTGTATCGATCGTTTGCGACAGGTCGCCATGGGCAAGGCTTGTAAGAGAATTGGCCAGTCTCTCGACATTTTCGACGCGATCTGTCACGTCCGTCGCGAACTTGACGACCTTGAAGACCCGCCCTTTGAAATCGAAGACCGGGTTGTAGGATGCTTGAATATGGACGGGGCGCCCGCCTTTGCCCACCCGCATGAACTCGCCGGCGACAAACTCTCCAGCGTTGAGTTTCCGCCACATCTCCGCGTAGTCCGGGCTCGCCGCAAAAGCGGCATCAACGAACATTCTATGGTGTTTGCCAACGACTTCAGAAGCCGTGTAGCCAAGCGCCTGCAGGAAGTTCTGGTTTGCACAGAGGATTGTGCCATCCGTCTTGAACTCGACCACCGCCTGAGCTCTTGAGATCGCCTCGATCTTCGCGCCCGTATCGATGCCATGCATCTTGGTCTGCGTGATGTCGTTGGCGAATTTGATGATCTTGAGCACTTTGCCAGCGCTGTTCTTGATCGGATTGTAGTTGCCGCGAATGAAGATTTCCGTCCCATCCTTGGCAAGCCGGGTAAACTCGCTGCAGATGAAGTCTCCGCTGCGAAGCTTGTTCCAGAAGGTCTTGTAATCGGCTGACCGCGCATAATCGTCGTCCAGGAAAATACTGTGGTGTTTTCCACGGAGCTCCGATGACGAGTATCCCATCAGGTCACAGAAGTTTTTGTTGGCTTTAAGGATGTTGCCATCCACGTCAAACTCGATGACAGCAAAGGACAGATCCAGTGCGTTCAAGATTTTTGCGGCATCGGAATTGTAGAGAAGCGCCATGGGCCATGTTCCTGAAGAGCGGTTTGGACCATCCTCTCATGTCGAAGTTAATAATTTAGTGAAGAAAAAATTGAGTCTCTCTAATTAAGCTTTACTCTAAAGTCTAATATCCCCGCCTATAGACAACGTCCCCTCAGCATTCACTTCGACGAAGCGTCATGAGCCCATTGTCTCTCCTTCAGATATCGATCAGCGCAATACCGAGTTCCGGCTTCTTGCGTCGACGCAAAGCAACAGCACTTTCTCGGATCATGATCTCCAATGTGGGGTGTACAATACCGCTGATGAAATGCCCTCCCTTCGTCGAGCGATCGGCAAAACCGAGAACAGCATGCAGGTGCAGACTGGCTTTTCCGGCGTCATCGACTGCGACATCGCCAATGGCGCTTAGAACTTCAGACTGGGTATCGACCGGAATGTCGATGTAGCTTTTCTGTGCGAAGTCGAAAAAACCGAGCTTAGCCTGTTTGAAGGCACCGATTGCGGTCAATGAGGCTCCGGTGATGTTCTCCTCTTCACAGAACTTGGTGATGGCGGCAAAGGCTTCCTCTCCATCGTCCAGGACCAGAACGAAGTTTCGCTCGCTCCACGGATCGCTTCTGCCCAGTTCTTTGCTTTGCATGTGCTGTCGCTTTCTGCCGATTATATCCTGCGGACAAACTGGCCGTATGCTTTGGAAGTTCCCTCAGGAGGAACGATGTCACGGCGAAGGTCGTTCAAGGAGCATCGATTACAGGAGGGCCAGATGGCACATATCGAAGACGACAACGCAAAGGTCTGGGATCTGGCTGAAAAGATCCGCTTTTGCATGCTGACGACGCAAACAGGCTCAGATCTTCGCGCACGGCCAATGGCTGCTCACGCCGAGCAGTTGGAAAATTCCTTCTATTTCCTGACCGATGTCGCAAGTCATAAGGATGAGGAGATCGCACGACATCCAAATGTCTGCCTGGCTTTCGCGGATTCGAAGGGCCAAAAATATGTCTCGATCTCCGGCACCGCGGAGGTTCAGAACGACCGCGAGCGGATCCGCGACCTGTTTTCGACGCCAGCAAAAGCGTGGTGGGACAGTGCGGAAGATCCATCCATTCGTGTCCTGAAGGTCACCCCATCATCCGCAGAATACTGGGACAGCCCCGGCACCGTCATTAGCTATATCAAGATGGCGGCCGCGGCCGTGAGTAACACTCGCCCCGATATGGGCGAAAACGCCAAGGTCGAGATGTAAAACAACGACGGCCAGCGATGATGCGCTGGCCATTCTTCTCTCTGACCTGCATATGGCCCTGCCCAACTTTACGCCGCTACAACCGTCATCTTCAGACTGGTTCTTGGCCTCAGCGTTACCTTCATCAGCGGTTCGGGTGTGTTGCCAGCCGTTCTCAAGCGAAGCTTCTGTAAAATGACGGCCAGAACGGCAACGGCCTCCATCACAGCAAAAGCGTTTCCGATGCATATTCGGGGGCCTGCACCGAAAGGCATGTAGGCATAACGGTGCCGGGCCTTGGTTGCGTCTGGTCGAAATCTGTCAGGATCGAACGTTTCCGGCGCGCTCCAGATTGCAGCGTGGTGATGCACGGCATAGATCGGAACGAACATCACGGTGCCCTCCGGCACGAGATAATCTCCAAGCTTGAAGTCTTTGAGTGCTGTCCGAGTGATGATCGGGGCTGGTGGGTAAAGCCGCATAGCTTCGGAAAACACCTGCCTCGTATAGTGCAGCTCCGCGATATGCTCCGGTCTTACCTCGCCGCCCTGAGTGACCTCGTCAATTTCCGCCGCTACACGCGCCTCGTATTCGGGGTGCCGCGCCAGAAGATCGAAAGTCCAGGCGAGACCAAGGGCTGTCGTCTCATGGCCAGCGGTGATGAAGGTCATCAGATTGTCGATGATCTCCTCGTCAGTCATCTTACGCTCCGTTTCCGGGTCGGTTGCCGCAATCAGCATGGAGACGAGATCGTGACGATCCGATGGGCTACGCCGACACTCCTCCAGAACGCTCGTCAGGCTGGAGCGCAGAAACTCCACCGCCTTCGTCGGCCCGCCGCCTTCCTGGATAGGGCGTCCAGTCCGGCGCGCCCACGACCCCAAGCGCGAATGTCCAGCCGCTTGGTCGAAGATAATCCGTGATGCTACGTTCAACAAGATTCACATCAATGCCATGACCACCCGACATCATCGTTTCGACAATGATATCGAAGGTCGTCTTCATCATCTCATGGCCGACATCAACTGTTTCACCTTGCTGCTTCAACAATCGGTCGCTCGTTTGTCGCGCAGCAGCAAGCATGGCCGGCTGAAGCTCTGTCAAGGAAGACGGGCGAAATGCGCTGGCAACCGACTGACGTTGCCATTTCCAGTGTGCTCCGTCGGCCGTCAACAACCCAGACCCAAGTGCTGGCCCCAGCGCGCGGCGAACCTGATCGCCCTTCCCCAGTACATCCGCATTCTTGACCAGTGCCTCTTGGATCAGCGCAGGATCAGAGATGTAGATACTGACCCTTCCGGCTGTCTTCGAAAAAACCAGCGGTTCGGTAAAGACTGCCGGCGGCAGGGCGTCGAGTGGATTGCGGATAAGCGCCAATAGTGCTCTCGCCGTTGACGCTTCCGTCACAGGCCCCATTGGCCTCAGTGATACGCTCTGGTCGTTCAATGGACTGCTCCCTGTCATTTGCTCTCCTTGCTTCTGATATGGGAAGCCTGAAGCAGATTGCGACGGTGACGAAGTCGTTATGGCGGTCTTGTTAATCTTCATCCTTTCTCATGATCCGGGCATATGGATGTCTCACAGGGTCCAGGTGTTCAGCAGAGAAGTTGAGAGGGGCGCGCATTGTTCGCCATCTTAGATCGAAGAAGGGCCATCAGCATGGGTTTTACAGTGAAGCTGTCGCTGTGCTTCTTCTTGATGAGGCTTCTCAAATAGCCACCTGCGGAATTGATCTGTTCAGATCTTTCCAAGATACACGCTATGATTGCGCATGTGGCCTGAGGACCTACCTGTCTCTCCGCCTCGTCATAAGCAGACTGACTGATTGAAAGCATGGATTTTACCACATTTGCTGCACTTTGGAGGTCTGTCCAGCTTCTGACAACGCCACCAGGACCGTAAAGCGAGATTTCAGGGCATGCTCGTAGCACTGTCTGAAGATCATATTTCTCTTCGTTGACGGTTGCCTCTGCTAGGCTGGAGGGATTTGTGCGGATTGCTGGTCGAGACGTCGTGGAGATATCGGCTTGAGGGCTGTCTGCGTTTTCCACAAGGTCGGCATCTTCAAAATAGGATTCGGATTCTGAACTCTGTATAAGCCGCTCATTTTGATAGGCATTGGCGCTTGTTTTTTCGATTTCTAGCTGTTTTTCCAAAAGCTTAGCAATATCGTCACGAACTTCGCTCAATTCTACCAGAATGAGGCTTAGCTGTGGTGCCTTCGTTTTGCGATCCAGCTTTGCAGTGATCACGATTTGACGTGCGCGAAAGACATCCAGTCGCTCATGATCGGTGCAATCGGCGAGAAACTCGATGAGTTTGACAATGTCACGTCGGCATAGGCTGATTTTTTCACGCAGACGCTGGAGTTGAAGACGTTCCTCGGCGAGCATTTCCGCAATTGCTTCGATCTCGTCAGAACGTGCGATGAGGGGGGACAGCGAAAATCCGAAAGCATCGCTGATACTGCCGGCGCGGTTTTTCCTGGCATATCGTTTGCCGTTTGGACTGTCCTTGCGCAGAATAAGCCCTGCATCGACAAGCGCTGCGAGATGCCGGCGTAGTGTCTGCTCCGACATTCCATGGGCCCGCAGCGACAACTGTTCGTTGGATGGGAAGACCACCAAACCATGTTCGTCGGAGAGTTCCGTTTTCGGATAGAAGCTCAGAAGGGCATTGAGAACGGCAAGAGACCGATCAGAAACGCCGAGAACGTTTCTTGCTTCGCAGATGCGGCGGAAGAGTTTCCATTTGTCGATGGACTGTTCCGCACTGATGTTTTGAGACGCAAATTGGTGTGCGAGTTGGGCATAACTAACCCCTCGCCGCCCAAAGGGCGTCGTTACAGTATCGCTATTCATGTCTTTCACCTTCAACGAGGCAAAAGAAAATCGCTCACCGAAAAGATTTCGATGCCAAGACTCTTGACTATGATTCGCGGAAATGAGATTCTTCGGGTGCTTAAATCAAAGAAAGGCTTCCGCGCGGCAACGTTCGGGGGCTTTTTTCTTTTGGGCCAGATGCTCCTGTTTCTGTTTCTGTTTCAGTTATGGGTTTCGTTAAAGCGCGTCGAAATCTTGGGAGATCCGTCTCGCGCTTCAATGTCGTGTTTCGAATTCCTCGTAGCTCAAAGCCTCAACTGACCTTGAGCGACAGACGGGTCCTACTGTTTCGAGCGATACTCCTCGAATAAAGTTTGCAGATGCTCCAGAACGAAAGAAGCAAACTCAGGTGCTTCCTTGCGATCGATGGAGATATCAACCTTGCGCTCCGTCTCGACGATCTTCGCGAGCTTCTGACCGCTCTTCAACGCCAGAACGCCGCTGCGCTTGGGCTCGACCTTAGGCTTAAGATATTCCAGCAGAGCCTTGAAACGCTCTTCCGACGCAAGTCTTTCGATGCGATCATCGTCAAGAAAAGACCGTGCAACATCATTCACCTTGGATGACGTCAACTGGTCAGCGAGATCCATCCAGTTTCGACGGCCGACGCCAGGGGCAGGACCAATCTTATCAACGATGTCATCGGGAATACGCCCGACGACCGAAAGCATGTTCGAAAGATCGCTCTTATAGAGAGACATCGCGGCCATGATGGTATCGCGCGAAAATCTGAGCTGTAGCTTCTGTGCGAAGCGCGCTTTCTCAATATAGCTGAGATCGCGGCGTTCGTTGTTTTCCTGGCCTTGGGCGACGACAAGCTGCTCATCTGTCAGATCACGGACGACAGCGCGGACAGGAATACCGATCTCCGCAACAGCACGTAGACGACGATGTCCGAAAGCGACCTGATAGCGACCGGGTCTGTCGGGATGTGGACGAACCAGGATCGGGACCTGCTGGCCTTGTTCACGAATGGCTTCGACCAACCCTACATCCGCTTCGCGCGACGCTGGCATGCGGTCAGGAATAAAGGACGGATCGATATCGGCCGGATCAAGAGCGACGATCGCCAAGCCTTCAGCCAGCTTCTTCTCGATTTCTTCGGCACGTTTGCTGCGTTCAGAAACCTCGTTGAGAGACTGACCGATCATTCCAACGGGCGAATTGACCGTGTCGGTCACCAAATCCGGCGAGCCGAGAATAGGACGAATACGTGGACGCGGACGCTCCGCAGCGGCTTCGTTGTTATCGGCACTATTGCCGCCGAGATTGGCGAAGATTTGCTTTCTGCTCATGCGGTTCTACCCCACGCTTTTTTTATCAGGCCTTCAATTTCGGCATTTACGTTAGTCATGGCTTCCAAGGCACGATCATAGGTTGACCGGGTGAAGAGGGTCCGTTCGACTTCAAACAAGGTCTGATTGGTCAAACCGGCGTCGGAGATCGCCGTGCTCTTCAGCATTGGATGGTTCAGAACGTTCTCACCGAAGATGGAACGGAGGAACGCCACCATCTGGTTTTGCGGTCCGTCGCTTGGTTCGAAGCGGGTCACGAGATATCGCATCCAATGATAATCGGAGCGCGCACCGGCGCGGCCGATTTCAGAGAGAAGATCGCCGGTCATCGCCAAGAACTGGTTCATGGACATGACGTCCAGCATTTGAGGGTGAACCGTGACGAGAACGGAGGTCGCGGCAGTCAGCGCCGAGAGTGTCAGATAGCCGAGCTGTGGAGGGCAATCGATGACAACGACGTCGTAGAAGTTCTGCACCTGAGCGATTGCCTGACCGATGCGGGCGAAGAACAACGTGTCGCCAGGCGCGCGGCGCATCAAAGCACGAGGAGTGTCATGCTCGAACTCCATAAGCTCCAGATTGCCAGGAATGATGTGGAGGTCAGGGATGTAGGTGCCC
Organism: Agrobacterium larrymoorei; assembly: GCF_030819275.1. Classification (GTDB taxonomy): domain Bacteria; phylum Pseudomonadota; class Alphaproteobacteria; order Rhizobiales; family Rhizobiaceae; genus Agrobacterium; species Agrobacterium larrymoorei_B. Next base: position 1,087,493 of record NZ_JAUTBL010000001.1, read on the forward strand.
CTGACAATTTCTGCCACCGGACGCTGTTCATCGTCGTAGCGGATGGCACCATATAGTGTTTCGTTTGGACCAACATCCAATTCAGGCTGGTGACCGAAGAGGGCGGACAGACTGGCCTGCGGATCAAGGTCGATGGCGAGAACGCGATAGCCGCGCAACGCCAGATATTGAGCGAGATGCGCAGAGGTTGTCGTTTTGCCCGAACCGCCTTTGAAATTCATGACAGCGACGACCTGAAGCGCTTCACCGTCACGGCGATGTGGCAGATAGCGCCGAGTGCCGCGGGCGCCCTGATCGAGATGCTTGCGGATGGCATGGATGTCATCGACCGAGTAGCTGCGGCGGCCGCCACTTTGGGACGCGCTGAGGTCCGGCATCTCGGCAGCGATCTGGCGCAGATAGGCCTCGCCGATACCGATCAGCTTTGCCGTCTCGGACGGAGAGAAGGTGCGCATGATCTTTTCGGACAACGGCGCAAATGTGTGAGCATTGTGCGCCTGAAGCTGTGCAGACAAAGCTGCCGAATGCTGTAAGATGAGGCTCGTGAGATCGGGCGCTCTTTCAGCATTGTTTGGGTCGGCACCAGGTGTCATTTCTCTCTTTTCCGCTCGTTAGATCAATTGCGGTTTTTTCCGTCGAAATCGGATTTTTCCGCAACTGGGATATAAGCGCCGATTCTCTTTTCGACGCAATAGGCATTTCTCGGCCCAAACATGAATCTTTTCAGCGTCATACAAGTGCATTTTGAATCAGAAAGAGAGTTTCCGGGCGCGCGACAAATACGTCACGAAGATCCCGCTCTCGCATGTACTCTGTGTTAGCCGCGGCTAACGCGTCTGTTCTGACTTCCCTGCTGCTGCGCGCCTGCTTTGTGTCGATGCTTTCATTTGCTTTTTGGGGCGGCGTGAGCTTTGTTGTTGAGGCAATACCAAGGAGGCCAATATGATCTATGACGTCGCGGTGGTGGGATCCGGATTTTCAGCGATCAGTCTGGTGACCAACCTTTTACAATTGCTTCCGGCGGGTACGTCGATTGCTATCGTCGGTGACGATGCCGGTTTCGGAAGAGGAACCGCATATAGGACGGAATTGCATCTTCATCGATTAAACGTTCCAGCGGCGCGTATGAGCGCCTTTGCCGATCGTCCCGATGACTTTCTCAACTGGCTGAAAAGCCGAGAGCGAGATGTGGATGGCTCCGGTTTCGCGAGCCGCAATGATTACGGACTTTATTTGCGCGATACGCTGGCAGCACTTCTCAGAGATCAAAGGCAGCGAATTCGGGTTGATTTCGTCAAGGCCAAAGCGATGTCCTGTGCTGCCTCTGAAAATGGTTGCGTCGCCTTCCGTCTCAACGACGGAACCTCGCTGAAGTCTGCAAGGGCCATCCTGTGTCTCGGCGTTGGGACGGCGAGTTTACCGCGGCTAACTCGGGAAGCAGACATTGCTCTTTTGCGCCGCGTCGTTAGAAACCCTTGGCGTCTCAACTGGCTCTCCAAGGTTCAGCCCGATGACACCATCTGTATCCTAGGCTCCGGCCTGACGATGATCGATCAAGTCTTGTCGCTACGGAATATGGGGCATCACGGCAAGATCCATGTTGTTTCCCGACGCGGTCTTGTCCCTCATGGTCACAGTACATCGCCCGTTACACCTGTAGACCCGACACTTGACCTGGATCGAAGCGAAATCAGTCAACTCCTTGCTGCTCTCAGGCGTCGTGTGAAGGCGGGAGCAGAGTGGCGCGCCGTTATGGATGGTCTACGTCCCCATACTCAAAAACTCTGGCAGTCGCTCAACCAACCGAAGCGCGCGCGGTTCCTGCGACATGCTTTGGCCTGGTGGAACATTCATCGGCACCGTGTCGCGCCGCAGGTCCATGACGTTTTCGAGGGTCTACTGAATGAGGGCGTGGTCGAAGTCCACGCTGGTTTTGTTCTGAGTATCGCGAGAGAGAAGCAGGGGCCTTTGCTGACCTACCGTAAGCGCGGCGGAACGGACGAGGTCGTTCTACCTTTTGACTGGCTGGTGAACTGCACCGGAATGGAGCGGGCCGGCATCGCCCATTCACCGCTTCTGCAGCAGATGGTCACGGACAAGATGATCGATACGGATCCGCTCGGGTTGGGCATCAAGGTCGACGCGCAGTCACAAGTCCTGACGGTTGATGGGCATGCTCACCCGCACCTCTTTGCGGTAGGTGCCTTGACAGCGGGGCAGTTTTGGGAAATTACTGCTGTACCTGATATCCGCGTGCAGACTCGCAAGGTTGCCGAAAAGATCCAGCATCTTATTCGAGACGAGTCATCGCCAAGTGATCAAAATCAATCAAAAATGTGCATACGAAGTGCAGAAAGCAAAGTCTGACTTTGCTTTGATATGAGGATTTTTCTCATTATATTACAATGAGATAAAAGTTCTTAAATTTTAACTCAATTCCATCAAATGTGCGTCCGGGGAGGGTCTTCACCCCGGACGTTTTTCCTCGTTTTGGCTATCACGCCGCCCGCTGCAAAGCGTCGCCGATCATGGAGACGATCGTATCGATCTGATCTTCTTCAATGATCAACGGCGGCGACAGCGCAATGATGTCTCCCGTAACGCGGACGAGAAGCCCTGTCTTAAAGCAATCGACAAAGACGTCGTAAGCCCGTGCTCCCGGTGCACCGTCGCGCGGGGCGAGCTCGATGGCGCCGACGAGGCCGAGATTGCGGATGTCCACAACATGGGGTGCACCCTTCAATCCATGCAGATCATCTTCCCATTTCTGTGCAAGAGATGCCGCACGTGTCAGAAGACTTTCTTCCTCATAAATCTCCAGCGTGGCGATGCCGGCAGCGCAGGCGACTGGGTGGCCGGAATAGGTATAACCGTGGAAAAGTTCGATCTGGTTCTCCGGGCCGTGCATCAGCGCGTCGTAAATGTACCTCTTCGCGAATACGGCACCCATCGGGATCGATCCGTTGGTGATACCCTTGGCGGTCGTAACCAGATCCGGAACAACGCCGAAATAATCGGTCGCGAATGGCTGACCGAGGCGACCGAATCCGGTGATAACCTCGTCGAAGATCACCAGGATGCCGTGCTTGTCGGCGATGGCGCGCAGCCTTTCCAGATATCCTTTTGGCGGCAGTACCACACCGGCTGAGCCGGACATGGGTTCAACGATCACCGCAGCAATCGTTTCCGCGCCGTGAAGGGCAACAAGGCGTTCCAGATCTTCTGCTAACTCCAGCCCATGTTGTGGGAGGCCTTTGCTAAAGGCGTTGCGCTCAACATCGAGTGTGTGGCGCATATGGTCGGCGGGGATTTGCGGGAAGACACGGCGGTTGTTGACGAGGCCGCCAACCGAGATGCCGCCGAAGCCAACGCCGTGATAACCCTTTTCGCGACCGATGATGCGGGTGCGTGTACCCTGACCGATGGCGCGCTGATAGGCGATGGCGATCTTGAGCGCGGTGTCGACAGATTCAGAACCCGAGCCGGTGAAGAAGACGCGATCAAGCTCGGCCGCGGCACCGCCCGGTGCGTGCGCAGCAAGCTTCTCGGCAAATTCAAAAGCGATGGGATGGCCCATCTGGAATGTCGGCGCGAAATCCATGGTGGAGAGCTGACGCTCGACAGCCGTCGAGATCCGCTTGCGGCCATGGCCCGCATTCACGCACCACAAGCCTGCCGTGCCGTCGAGGATCCGGTTGCCGTCGATATCGGTGTAGTACATGCCCTCGGCGCTGGCCAGCAGACGAGGTGATGCCTTGAACTGGCGGTTTGCCGTGAATGGCATCCAGAAATTGGCGAGGTTTGGCATGTTGGGTTTGCTTTGATGGTCCATGAGGGTCCCCTTGACTTGGATGATGCATCCATCCGCGACTTTATCGCTCTAAACAAGTCCTTTTCTCTTCAGTCCTAACCTATTGTTTTGACTGAGTAGAAGGGTGTATGTTTGTGCTATACCGAACATGTGAAACGCGGAGATTTCAATGAGCGTCGATATTGGCAACAGATTGCGTCATCTTCGGTCGATGCACAAGTTGTCGCAACGCGAGTTGGCCCGCAGAGCAGGTGTGACAAACTCGACGATTTCGCTGATCGAGTCCAATTCGGCCAATCCGTCTGTTGGTGCATTGAAACGGATTCTGGACGGCATTCCGATCGGCCTTGCGGAATTCTTCGCCTTCGAGCCCGAGAAACCGCGCAAGGCTTTTTATGCAGCGGAGGAACTGGTCGAGATTGGCAAAGGGCCGATTTCCTACCGGCAAATCGGAGACAATCTGTTCGGCAGGAGTTTGCAGATTCTCAAAGAGTGCTATCAACCCGGTGCCAGCACCGGTCGAGTGCCACTGGTGCATGATGGGGAAGAGGGCGGCATCGTACTCTCCGGGCGTCTGGAGGTGACTGTCGATGATGAGCGCCGCATTCTCGGGCCGGGTGACGCGTACTATTTCGAAAGCAGGCGTCCCCATATTTTTCGCTGCGTTGGCCCGGTGCCCTGCGAAGTCATCAGTGCCTGCACGCCACCAAGCTTTTAAATGGCCTGCCACCGCGATTTTATTAGCCGACTAATTCATGGTTTCGACTGATATCGCAATTGCCGTTCGATCTCATCAACGAAGATGTGGAAACCCGTTATCATGCTTGGTCTGGATAGGGATTGCCTCTCGTCAGCTTTGCCAAGTGCGCGGTGTTGCGAGCCAGCATGTCGACGGCCTTCGTCACTGTTTCGGGAATGCGCTCCAGATCGGAAAAGTTTGTGCTGCCCATCGCTTCGCCCACCCAATAGGCCACCGCGTTCGGGGCGATCGTAAAGCCGACATCGTTCAGGGCCTGATAGAGTTCAGCGGACACGTGATGGGCACCGTCTTCATTGCCGACAACGGCTACGGCAGCCACACGCCCGTAAGATACCATTCTGCCAGCATCATCGGTTTCTTCAAGAAATGCGTCCATTCGTTCCAGCGCCCGCTTCGAAACGCTGCTGGGCTGTCCAAGCCATATCGGTGTGCCGAGTATGAGGATATCCGAGTCGAGAATCTTTCGACGGATCGCCGGCCAATCGTCTCCTTCTCCCTCATCAGAGGTGACGCCCGGCTTTATATTGAAGTCGGCAAGGCGGATGGTTTCGGTCTCTACGCCATCTTTCGACAGGGCTGACGCGATGAGTGCCAGCATGCGGTCGGTCGATGATGGCTCGCCGCCAGATGCCTTCAGGGTTGCGTTGAGCGCGATCGCTTTCAAAGCCACTGTCTTCTCCTCCAAAATGAACATCATCTCGTAACCGCGACACGAGAGGCTTGTTCCCGTGTCGCGGACTGCTTGTGACGCATGGAGGCGCGTGGAACTGATTTACTTCGACTGGGGAATGATGCTGATCATCTCGTCTTCTGATGGCTGGTCGGCGGGATCCAAGTGAAGCGCCTGGTCGGCTTCGACCCTGCGAGATCGTGAAGCAGCGGGTAACGTCACGGTCTCCCCGGTCTCAAGCGACCGCTCAACCGCGGCGAGGACGCGCATGTCCATCAGACCCTCTTCGCCATCGGCTTCAGGATCACGGTCGTTTAGAATGCAGTCGGAGAAATACTGCGTTTCGTTGCCGAATTGGTCGACCGGCTCGAAGACGTGCTCCTTCTCCCTGTCATCGGTAATTTCGCGGTAAGCGATCCCGACAGAAGGTCCGAACATGTAGCAGGGCGATGCTTCGATGGTTGATTTCGTTCCGACCAGCGTAAAGTTTTCGGCCGATGCCGTCGCGTAACTCACGGTAAACTGAGCCGTCCGCTCTTCTGGAAATAGCAAAGTGACTGCGACCGTGTCGTGAAAGTTGAAGCCGCGATCCCTGGTCTTGGTTCCTACCGCGTGGACCGCGATGGGTTCGCTGCCAAAGAGATTGCGCACAGCATTGAGCGGATAGGCACCCATGTCGGGTACCGGCCCACCCCAATAGCCGTTATGACCACGAGAGTTTTCTTCTGCGACATTCTGGGCAAACGTTGAGGAGAAGCTGCGGAGATCACCAAAGTCGCCATTACGGGCGCGCGTAAAAAGCTCGACATTGCCGGGCTCATGATGAAGACGGTATGCGATCATCAGCTTGGCGCCGCTTTTCTTCTGTGCTGCCAGGATCTGTTCAGCCTCATCGACACTTGACGCCATCGGCTTTTCCAGAAGCACGTGAATGCCAGCTTCGAGAGCGGCAACGGCAAATGGGGCGTGACGGAAGTTTGGGGTGGCGATATAAACGGCGTCAATTTCACCGGATTTCAGCAGTTCATCATATTGCTCGTATGACCAAGCCTTTATCTCGTAAAGTTTTGCAAGCTTGTCTGCTTTCACCGGATCACCGGTCACAAGTGCGGTCAGTTCTGAGTTGTTGGTTTGCTTGATGCCGGGCATGAAGGCCTGCTGTGAGATCTGGCCTCCGGCAACGACGGCGTAACGGATTTTCTTTTCTGGAGATGGCATTGTGCTCTCGAAACTCGCTGGATTGGGGGAGCAACACAGCCGGATGCGGCATTGCAAATGAGAAATGCAGGACCGTCAGCAATGTTCCGGATCAGGTATGTCGTGGTCCATCCCGGGCTTGTCGTAACCAGCCTTCAGTCTCACAGTCTGCGCAAAATCGGGAGGGACGGAGGCGTCGACGGTGGGCGAGCTCAACCGATATTTAAGTTGTTGGTTGTGCCCGTTTTGCGCGCCTGTAGGCTTTGACCTTACATCGCAGCATGGCGTGTTGTCCGGAAACGTCCTCGGCTTGCTAGAGGAAACCTTCTTAGAACCATTCTAAATATCTTGCGAAGCGTGCTTCGGTGAGTTAATTAGAATCATTCTAAAAAGGTGATCCTATGTTCCGCAGTCTCTTCTCCTCATCCAAACGTCCCTTTTCCACGCTCAACGAGCAGGAAATCCTTGCCCTGGCCATATCGTCGGAAGAGGACGATTCACGGATCTACCGGTCCTATGCAGATCATTTGCGCGCGCAATACCCGCAATCCGCTAAGATTTTCGATGACATGGCAGAAGTGGAGCACGCCCATCGCAATGTCCTGATCGACATGCACAAGCGCCGCTTTGGCGATGTCATTCCACTCATTCGGCGCGAGCATGTGCGTGGCTTTTACGAGCGCAAGCCGGACTGGCTGATCCATACCCTATCGCTGGAGCATATACGCGAACAGGCAGAGGAGATGGAGCGGCAGGCCATTCGCTTCTATGACGAGGCAATTCGCCACGTGACCGATGCGGAAACGCGGAAGCTCCTCGGGGATCTGGCCGAAGCGGAACGGGGGCATGAAGACATTGCCGGCATGCTCAGCGATAAGCACCTTCCCGAAGATGCGCGCTCGGAAGAGGATGAGACCTCCAAGCGGCAGTTCCTGCTGACCTATGTGCAGCCGGGTCTTGCAGGCCTGATGGACGGCTCGGTTTCCACGCTTGCGCCTATCTTCGCCGCAGCCTTCGCCACCCAGGATACGTGGCAGACCTTTCTGATCGGTCTGTCCGCCTCTGTCGGCGCGGGCATTTCCATGGGCTTTACCGAAGCCGCTCACGATGATGGCAAGCTTTCAGGACGCGGATCGCCGCTGAAGCGCGGCCTGGCGTCGGGTATCATGACCGCTGTCGGCGGTCTTGGTCACGCGCTTCCCTACCTCATTCCGCACTTCTGGACGGCGACCGCGATTGCAGCCGTCGCGGTGTTCATCGAGTTGTGGGCGATTGCCTTCATCCAGAACAGGTTCATGGAAACGCCGTTCTTGCGCGCCGTGTTTCAGGTGGTTCTTGGTGGCTCGCTGGTTCTGGCGGCCGGTATCATCATCGGTCACGGATGAGTATCAGGACAGAGGAAGCAGCCGGCGTTTGATCGGCTGCAGCTTCACGATGGACGTGTTGGTCTCCGCCTTGTCGGCGATCTTGTCGAGGATTGTGTCCAGCTCCTCGATCGAGCGGACATGCAGACGGGCGATGAAGCAATCGTCTCCGGTCACCTTATCGCATTCTGAAATCTCGGGGATTGCCTCGATAAGCTGTTGAACGACATGCAGCTTGCCGGGCAATGGACGAACACGAATGATGGCCTGGAGAGTGAACCCGATACTCGCCGGGTCGATTTCCACGGTAAATCCGCGGATGACACCTCGCTCTTCCAGCCGCTTGATCCGCTCGGACGTGCTCGGCGCCGACAGACCCACCTGCTGTGCAAGTTCCTTCACAGACATTCTGCCGTCATTCGACAGAAGCTGTAGGATGCGTTTATCGATATCATCGAGCATGGGCGCCTCCTGTTAAGTGGATGTCGTTGTCAGCCTTCATTACGTAAGCAAAACTACCTTAAAGCCTTTGAATGATCAAGTTAATCGGCGCCGTGATCCGTTAAGATTTCCTCACGATGAAGGGGAGCCTAACGATGACTGAAAAGATGCGCGGCGTAATCGAAATGGCAAGCGCGATGGTGATTTCCGGCACCATCGGTATGTTTGTTGTCTTGTCCGGTCAGCCCGTGACGAGTGTTGTGTTCTGGCGCTGCGTTTTCGGTGCGGCAATCCTGCTGCCGATTTGTGCGGCGATGGGATTTTTCCGGCTTGGTATCATTTCGCGCAAACAGTTCGGTTTCGCAGTTCTCGGCGGAATGGCGATCGTCACGAACTGGCTGCTCTTATTCGCCGCCTATCCACGCGCTTCGATTTCAATCGCAACTGCGGTCTACAATACCCAACCCTTTATGCTGGTCGCCATGGGCGCGCTTTTTTTGTCGGAGCGGCTGACGCTCAATAAGATCCTGTGGCTCGCCATTTCATTTCTCGGCACGCTGGCCATTATCTATGCGAAGCCCGGTGCCGGATATTCCGGTGAAAACTATCTGGCGGGAATTGCGCTCGCTCTCGCCGCGGCCTTCTTCTATGCGGTAGCCGCCATCATCGCCAAAAAACTGAAAGGCGTTCCACCGCAACTGATCGCGCTCATTCAGGTGGTAACCGGCGTTTTTCTGCTCCTGCCGTTTTCGGCAGACGGTCCTCGCATCGAGGCGCAAGCCTGGATGATTCTGGTGACGCTCGGCGTCGTTCACACCGGGCTGATGTATATTCTGCTCTACGGAGCAATCCAGAAATTACCGACGAACCTCACCGGTTCCCTGTCCTTCATCTATCCGGTAGCTGCGATCATCATCGACCGTATTGCCTTCGGCCATCACCTGCAGCCATTGCAGATCATCGGCGTCGTCGCCATTCTCATGGCCGCAGCAGGCTCGACATTGGGTTGGTCTGTCGTTCCACGGCTGAAATCAAAGCGCGACGCCTCACAAAACACGCCGCGGTCCGCGCTTTGATAACTGGACACTGAAGTGGCTCACGCCGGATGCGATATGCTTAGCGCAACGCGCCAACCAGAACATCGCGGCCATCTTCGATGGAGACCCAGCGACCTGTGTTGAAGGACGCCTGACGCTTCAGATAGGTGTAGTTGGTGTCGGTCCACAGCTTCACCTCGTTCGACAAATTGTCGAGGATGAAGTCGCCGTCATTGGTCCGCACGGTCAACACCGCATGGCCTTCGCCATCGGGCTTGCGCACGACAGTGATAAGAAGATCCGAGACGGCAAAACCCTTCTCGATCAGCTTCTTGCGCTTCAAAAGCACGAAGTCTTCGCAATCGCCTGCGGTCTTGGGATATTCCCAATACTCGTCCTTGCCATAGACTTCCTGATCCGTCATGGCGACGATGGTGGTGTTCACTTCGGTGTTGATGTCGCGGATGACAGTCCAGCCGTAATCCGTCACGCGAGGAGCAGGTGTCAGCTTGCTGCGAATATCGCACTCGGATGCGTATCGCTGGCAAAATTCATAATGGCCGATCGGCTGCGATGTAATGCCGCCCGTCACCATGGCCGGGCTGCCCTTGTTCTCGGCCTGCACGGAGGCAGCAGAAAATAGTGCGGCCGCCACTGCCATGAGCAGCGCCCGTGCCTGCGATGCATTCATCATCAAACCCGTCCCTTGAAGTCTTAATAAAGTGTTAAGAGAGATAAGGGGTAAGTGTCAATCCGAACCGGGGTTTCTATGAACGCAAGATGAATATTATGGTTAAGACCGTTGCCGAAATGCTCACGGCACCGTCGCGAAAATCGAAATCGATTTTCGAGAAGAACGATGCTTGGATCCAAAGGGATAGGGCGTCCTTTGCGCGTCCAAAGGACGCGCGGCGCCCTAGGCTACAAGGCTCTTGACCGCGGCGAGCATTCGCTCGATATCCTGGGGACGCGAAAGCCGATGGTCGCCATCACGGATAAGGCTCAAGACCACGTCGTCGGCAGGCAGGTGTTCCATAAGCCGCAGCGCATGTTGATAAGGGACGTCCTCATCGCGCATGCCCTGCAGAATGTGAACGGGGCAGCCGGTATCGATCACGCCCTTCAATACCAGATTGTCGCGGCCGTCCTCCATCAGATCGCGGGTGAAGATGTTGGGCTCAAGGCTATATTCCGATGGCTCCTCGAAATAGCCGCGCTCCGTGAGCGATGCTTTTTCGGCGTCGGTCAGATTGGGCTCGATCAGTTCTGCGGTGAAGTCCGGCGCCGGGGCGATGAGAACGAGACCGGCAACTTTCGGGCCCTTGCCACGCTTGCGCAGTTCCTCGATCAGTCTGAGCGCAATCCATCCACCCATGGATGACCCGATGAGGATGGCGCTTTCGGGTGCCTTGTCGTCGAGGACAGCAAGAGATTCCTCCAGCCATCTTGAAATGGTGCCTTTCCTGAACTCGCCCTTGGAAGCGCCATGGCCAGAATAATCGAAGCGGATGCAGGAAAGCCCCTCCTGTTGCGCAAAGCGGTCGAGCTCGACGGCCTTCGTGCCCGTCATGTCGGAGCGATATCCGCCAAGCCAGACGAGGGCAGGGCGATGATCCAAGTTTTGCGCTGCGCGAGAAAGGATAGCGATCTCACGTGCGGCCTCACCACTGCCAACGACAATATACTCTAGGGCTTCGTGTGCCTGCGTCATCTCATTCTCCTTACGTTTCTTTCCCCTGTAGAGCAGATTCGTAAAACACCACGACAGGAGGTGATTTTTTTGCAAAGGCGTGCTATTGACTTCCCAGCGGCGTTCACGACATTTCAGCCATTTGCACCGACAAGGTGTTTTTGCCGACGCGATACCGAAACAGATCAGGAGAATACGACCATTCGCAGACCGTTCAAAGCCGATGCCCCCGTCAAGGAGGGCCCGCGCTCCAACAGGGAAATTCGCATTCCCAAAATTCAGCTGATTGATGAAGAAGGCCAGAACCTCGGCGTTATGCCGACGGATCAGGCGTTGAAGATGGCAGAAGAGGCCGGTCTTGATCTTGTCGAGATTTCGCCGAACGCAGAACCGCCTGTTTGCAAGATTCTCGATCTCGGTAAGCTGAAATATTCGACGCAGAAGAAGGCGGCCGAAGCGCGCAAGAAGCAGAAGATCGTCGAAGTCAAAGAAATCAAGATGCGTCCCAATATCGACACCCATGACTATGAGGTGAAGATGAAGGCGATGAACCGTTTCTTTGAAGAAGGTGACAAGGTAAAGGTAACGCTGAAGTTCCGTGGCCGCGAAATGGCTCACCAGGAGCTCGGCATGAAGCTGCTTCAGCAGGTGAAGGAAGATACCCTGACAATCGCCAAGGTGGAAGCCGAGCCGAAGCTCGAAGGCCGCCAGATGATGATGGTGCTTGCACCGAAGTAATGCGTGGCGCGCTGGCGTTAGGCCCAGCGTTTTCCACTCTCGCAGGGGAAGTTTGCCTTCCCCGTTGCGCTTTTTCATAACTGCGGTTATAAGCGCGCGTCCGAACGGTCCGGCAGGGCATGCCGTGGCCGTTCCTGAATAGCTTGAAGCGGGCTTCGTCTGCCTGTTTCGATACAAAATAACGGAGTAGCAAAATGCCCAAGATGAAGACGAAATCCGCTGCAAAAAAGCGGTTCAAGATCACTGGCACCGGCAAGGTTCTCGCAGCCGCCGCCGGTAAGCGCCACGGCATGATCAAGCGTTCCAACAAGTTCATTCGCGACGCGCGCGGAACCATGGTTCTGGCCGAAGCTGACGGCAAAAAGGTCGTCAAGAACTACCTGCCGAACGGTCTCTAAGACTTTTCCGCATTTTTGGACACTTTAAGGAGATCATGACATGGCACGCGTAAAACGTGGCGTAACTTCCCGCGCCAAGCACACCAAGACACTCAAGGCAGCCAAGGGCTTCTACGGCCGTCGCAAGAACACCATCCGCGCAGCAAAGGCAGCGGTTGACCGTTCCAAGCAGTACGCTTACCGCGACCGCAAGGTCAACAAGCGCAACTTCCGCGCTCTGTGGATCCAGCGTATCAATGCTGCTGTTCGCGAATTCGGCCTGACCTATGGCCGCTTCATCGACGGCCTGAACAAGGCTGGCATCGAAGTCGACCGTAAGGTTCTGTCCGACATGGCTATCCATGAGCCAGCAGCTTTCGGCGCGCTCGTCGACGCTGCGAAGAAGGCTCTTGAGTATCTCAAGGACGCAGGTACGGCCAACGAGTTTGAATCCGCTGTAAAGTAATTACGGCGCGGACAAATTGTTGTTCATTTGAAACCCGCGCCGGGCAACCGGGGCGGGTTTTACGTTTGAAATGCTTCCTTCTCAGAAGGAAGCGCTCTGGGGCGCTTTGGCGCCGACGGGACGATCATGCTTCAGGCTGCCAATGCGAGCGAGAGGGAAAAGGGCTTCCATGTTCATCTGGAAGATGCCGATATTGCTGCGCTCATGCAGACCCTGTTGATGAGCGAAAAGCGCATTCAGCGCCTGGAACTGAGTTCCGGTGCCGTGTGGATCAAGCGCCAGGGTACCGAAGAACCACGGCTGTGGAGCAAGTTGCAGGGCTTTGCCGCCCGCCTTCTTCCCTACGCTTTCCTCAGACCGTCCCCCGTTCTCTCGCCCGTCGAGATGATGGCGCGCGAAAAGCGCCGGATGATCGAATTCGGCAGCGCAGGCTTTACCGTTCCGGCAATCATCTATTCCTCCGACACCGCAATCGTGCTGGAGGACGTGGGACCGACCATCCAGGGTATCGTGGCGGCCAAGGGGAGCGAAGGTCATCCGGATCAGTTGCTGGTTCAGTCGGCGATCGAGCTTGGCGCACTTCACGCTGCCGGTCTTTGCCATGGACGCCCACATATTCGCGACTTTTTCCTTAAAGGCGGCCGGATCGGCTTCATGGATTTCGAGGAAGAGCCGCAGGCGGTCATGCCGCTTGCCAGCGCTCAGGCGCGCGACCTCTGGCTGCTGTTCCTGCCATTGAGTGCCTTTGCCGAAAACACCGAGGCAACGCTTGATGCCGCCTATCGCGGATGGGCCGCCCGTGCGCCGCGGGCGACCATTGATGAATTGCATCGCTTGGTGCGTGTGCTTGGCCGATTTTTGCCGCTCGCCCGGTTGATTGGCCGCGTGCAGATGGGTAGTGATCTGCGACGCTTTATCGTGGCGACCGACTTTCTAAAGAATGCTGTTGAAACCGATGTCGGAGCCAAGACCTCCGGCAGGGCAGGAAAAGATGACTGAACTGGACACTTTGAAATCGCAACTGATGTCGGAAATCGCTGCGGCGGCAGACGAGGCCGCCATTGAGGCCGTGCGGCTGTCGGCACTGGGCAAGAAGGGCTCGGTCTCCGAGCTTCTGAAAACGCTTGGAACGATGACGCCGGAAGAGCGCCAGACACGCGGTGCTGCCATCAACCAGTTGAAGAATGAAGTGGCGGACTTCCTGACCGCTCGCAAGAGCGAGTTGAAGGATGCGGCCATCGAAGCGCGGCTGAAGGCCGAGACGCTCGATGTCAGTCTGCCGGTTCGTCAGTCTCCGGCCGAACGCGGCCGTATCCACCCGATCAGCCAGATCGTCGATGAGATCACGGCGATCTTCGCCGACATGGGCTTCTCCATTGCCGAAGGCCCGGATATCGAAACCGACTATTATAACTTCACGGCATTGAACTTCCCGGAAGGGCATCCTGCCCGCGAAATGCACGACACGTTCTTCTTCCAGCCGGATGAAAAGGGTGAACGCAAGGTTTTGCGCACGCATACCTCGCCTGTTCAGGTGCGCACCATGGAAGCGCAGAAGCCGCCGATCCGCATCGTCATTCCCGGCAAGACCTACCGCCAGGATTCCGATGCGACCCATTCGCCGATGTTCCACCAGGTCGAAGGCCTTGTGATCGACAAGAAAGCGCATGTCGGAAACCTTCGCTGGATTCTCGAAGAGTTCTGCAAGACCTTCTTCGAGGTCGATAGCGTCGTCATGCGCTTTCGCCCGTCCTTCTTCCCCTTCACCGAGCCAAGCTTCGAGGTGGATATTCAGTGCGACCGCTCCGGCCCGATCGTCAAGTTCGGCGAGGGCAAGGACTGGATGGAAATCCTCGGCTGCGGAATGGTTCACCCCAATGTGCTGCGTGCCGGTGGGCTCGATCCTGATGAGTATCAGGGCTTTGCCTGGGGCATGGGTCTCGACCGCATCGCTATGCTGAAATACGGCATGCCGGACCTGCGAGATTTCTTCAACGCCGATGTTCGCTGGATGAACCATTACGGCTTCCGCCCGCTCGACATGCCGACGCTGTTCGGCGGTCTGAGCGTCTGATCGGTCAAGTCGAGGAGCAATAGATCATGAAATTCACACTCTCCTGGCTGAAAGAGCATCTCGATACGGATGCGTCTCTGGAGCAGATTTGCGAACGCCTGACGGCAATCGGTCTCGAAGTCGAGGATGTCGATGACAAGGCGGCTTACAAGCCTTTCGTCATCGCCAAGGTCCTGTCGGCGGAAAAGCATCCGGAAGCCGACCGGCTGAAGGTGCTTTCGGTGGATGCCGGTGATGGCAAGCCGGTGCAGATCGTCTGCGGCGCGCCGAATGCGCGTGCTGGCCTGGTCGGCGCGCTGGCACGTCCGGGGACTTATGTTCCGGGCATCGACGTGACGCTTTCCGTCGGCAAGATCCGTGGTGTCGAAAGCCACGGCATGATGTGTTCCGAAAAGGAGCTCAACATGTCCGACAATCACGACGGCATCATCGATCTTCCGGAAGATGCGCCGGTCGGCGCGTCTTTCGCGTCCTACGCCGGGCTCGATGATCCGGTCATTGAAATCAATCTCACACCGAACCGTCCAGACTGCACGTCGATCTACGGCATCGCACGCGATCTGGCGGCCTCCGGTCTCGGCACGTTGAAGACGCGGCCTGCACCAAGCTTCAAGGTCGAAGGCGCGACGCCGGTGGACGTGAAGCTCGAGCTGGATGACCCTGCACTCTGCCCCGGCTTTTCGCTTCGCATCGTGCGTGGCGTGAAGAATGGCCCGAGCCCGAAATGGATGCAGCAGCGCCTTCTCGCAATTGGTCTGCGCCCCATCAACGCACTGGTCGATATCACCAACTACATGACATTCGATCAGGGCCGTCCGATGCATGTCTTCGATGCGGCGAAGGTCAAGGGCGATCTCGTCGTGCGGCGCGCGAAAGAAGGCGAAACCATTCTTGCTCTCGATCAGCGCGAATATACGCTCGGTCCAAACAATGTGGTGATCGCCGACGACAATGGGCTTGAGTCCATTGGTGGCGTGATGGGCGGCGAGCATTCCGGCTGCGACGAGAATACCGTCGACGTGCTGATCGAGTCGGCACTCTGGGATCCGATCAACATTGCCAAGACCGGACGTTCTCTCGGTATCATCACCGATGCGCGCTATCGTTTCGAACGCGGCGTCGATCCGGAATATATGGTGCCGGGCCTCGAGCGTACAACGGAGCTGGTGCTCGAACTTTGCGGCGGCGTTGCCGGGGAAGCCAAGGTCGTCGGCTACAAGGGTTACGAGCCGAAGTGGATCGATTTCCCACTCTCCGAGGTGAAACGCCTTACGGGTCTTGAGGTTTCGGCAGACGAAAGCCTTGCGATCCTCAAGGGTCTCGGCTTCGGCATCGAAGGCTCCGGTGAGCGTGTTTCCGTATCGGTGCCCTCATGGCGTCCGGACATCGATGGCAAGGCGGATCTGGTGGAAGAGGTCATGCGTATCCACGGCGTGGACAACATCAAGCCGGAACCGCTTGAGAGCCTCGGTGCCGTCAACGGGCGCATTTTGACGACGCTACAAATCCGCACGCGTACGGCGCGCCGCGCGCTTGCGAGCCGGGGTATGCTGGAAGCGGTCACATGGTCCTTCATTCCAGAAGCGCAGGCAAAGCTCTTCGGCGGTGGTTCCTCCGCGCTGAAGCTCGCCAACCCCATCGCTGCCGACATGTCCGACATGCGGCCGTCCTTGTTGCCTGGACTTTTGACCGCAGCGCAGCGCAATGCCGACAAGGGCTATGGCGATGTCGCTATCTTCGAAGTGTCCGGTACCTATGAAGGCGATACGCCGGAGGGCCAGCGGCGCGTCGCCGGCGGTGTTCGCCGCGGCACCGCATCGCTTGCCGGTGCAGGCCGCATGTGGTCGAACACAGCAAAGGGCGGCGGAAAGCCCGTCGATGTCTACGATGCCAAGGCAGACGCTCTGGCCGTCATTGAAGCCTGCGGTCTACCGATGGCGAATGTGCAGATCGAGGCAGGTGCTCCGTCTTGGTATCATCCTGGCCGTTCCGGCACGATCAAGATGGGTCCGAAGGTTATTCTCGGTCATTTCGGCGAGTTCCATCCGAAGACGCTGGCCGCGCTCGACGTATCTGGCGTTTATTGCGGCTTCGAGATCTATCTCGACGCCATGCCTGAACCGAAGAAGAAGGCAACGCGCACGAAGCCGGCGTTGGAGCTTTCACCGTTCCAGGCGGTGAAACGCGACTTCGCTTTCGTGGTCGACAAGTCGGTCGAAGCGGGGGCTATCATCAAGGCGGCAACCAGCGCCGATCGTAAGCTCGTCACCGGTGTCAACGTCTTCGACGTTTTCGAAGGCGCTTCCTTGGGTGAGAACAAGAAGTCGATTGCAATCGAAGTTCAGATCCAGCCGACGGACAAGACCCTGACGGATGAGGACTTCGAAGCCTTGACGGCAAAGATCGTCGGCAATGTGGAAAAGACCACGGGCGGCGTGCTCCGCGCGTAATAGGGCCATCGTCATTCGCAATATCAAAACCCGCCTTCACGGCGGGTTTTTGTTTTCCCATGACCACGTCCTAATCCGCTGAAAACCCGCGATACGTGTATTTCATCGTCAATTGACTGGTTGTCATACCCAGATAGCATGTAGAGGTTGCTACGGATATTGCTTTCAGTACTATGCCTCCGGGGCCGTCGGGCCGTGAGGAGGAGATTTTATGGAAATTGTATCTTTGAAACGCCGCGCTGCTTTGATGCTTGCTGCATCTGCGGCAGCTTTATTGTCTTTCAGCGCAGGTGCTTACGCGCAGGCCTATCCTGAGCGCACCATCACACTCGTGGTGCCTTTCGCGGCAGGCGGCTCGACCGACGTCGTCGCGCGCGTCATTGCGCAGAAGATGGGTGACGCTCTCGGCCAGCAGATCGTCGTGGAGAATGTCGCCGGTGCCGGCGGTAATCTTGGTGCTGACCGCGTTGCGCGCGCGGAGCCGGATGGATACACGATCCTGATGGGCACAGTGGCAACGCATGCTCTCAACCCGCTCATTCTCAAGACGAAGCCATATGATCCTGAAAAGGATTTCGCACCGATTTCACTGCTGGTTGTCGTTCCGAACGTCCTCGTCATTAATCCGCAACTGCCGGTCAACACTGTTGCCGAGTTGATCGCGCTTCTGAAGAAAGAGCCGGACAAACACGCCTACGCTTCGTCCGGCAATGGTACGCCGCTCCACCTTTCCGGTGAGCTGTTCAAGACGATGGCCGGCGTCGACATGCAGCACGTGCCCTACAAGGGTTCTGGCCCGGCCTTGAACGATCTCCTGGGCAACCAGATCTCGATCATGTTCGATAACCTGCCATCCTCATCAGCGCATATCAAATCCGGTACCCTGAAGGCGCTGGGTGTGACCACCGCCGAGCGAGCTTCCTCCTTCCCGGATGTGCCGACCATTGCCGAGACCGTGCCGGGCTATGAAACCTATACCTGGAATGCACTTTCGCACCGGCTGGAACGCCGCCTGAGGCGATCGCCAAGCTGAACGAAGCTGCCAAGACGGCGCTGGCCGACCCAGATGTTGCAAAGCGGATGGCGGATTTCAGCGCCAAGATTGTCGGCTCATCACCGGAAGAACTGAAGACCCATGTGTCCGAAGAAATCGCCAAATGGGGTCCGGTGGTGAAAGAAGCCAACGTCCAGATGGATTGATTCACTGTGGGTAGATTAATCGTCGCGCCTGCTTGCAGGCGCGTCGTTTTTACATTCGTCCGCCGGGGCGATCCCGTGTGAGACAGAGGCGAAGAAATGGAGAGCGAACAGGGCGCAAATCGCGATGTGTCCAAAGACCAACCCTTCACTCGAACTGCTGCATTGCACTGAGGGCATGTCTGTCATGCGCGAAATCTGGGGCCTCGCGGCAGTCATTCCGAAACCTGCTATTGCTGCGAAAGTCTCTCTCTGTATGCTTGGGTGAATAACTTGTTAGGAAAGCAAGGCTTAGATGCAAAGCCATGTCTTTTAAGAGGGAAGTCGAAATGGGAAGCAAGACTGCGGAAGAACGCAGCCTGGACTACAGAAACGCAATGGCGCAGCTTGCCGGCGCCGTCAACATCGTCACGACGGATGGCCCAGCGGGCAGGGCGGGGTTTTCCGCCACCGCAGTCTGTAGCGTATCGGACAATCCCCCGACGCTGCTCGTCTGTATCAATCGCAACTCTTCCGCCTACCGGATGCTATTTGAGAATGCCGTGATTTGCGTCAACACGCTCTCGGCAAACCAGCAGCCGGTGAGCCAACTCTTTGGTGGCAAGACCCCGATGGAAGAGCGTTTCGCAGGCGGGGAGTGGTCGTCGCTCGAGACCGGCGCACCGGTTCTGAAAGGCGCTCTCGCTTCCTTCGATTGCCGTGTTCGCGCGATCCATGATGGCAGCACCCACGACATCATTATTTGCGATGTGGTCGATACTGCCATCGGTGAGGGCGAAGAGGCGCTGATCTATTTCAAGCGCGCTTATCGCACGCTCTAATCACGCCACCATTGCCTCAGCCTATGCTTTTGCCAAAACGGGAGAAGCTTTCTTCCAGTACGGTCGTACCCGCACCTGGGCGTTCCGGCCGCTTGTAGATGCCGCCCTGCACATCCGCTGGCTCTTCGAAGTGGTCCTTGATCCAAGGGATATATTCGAGGATCGTCGAGGCCGGGTGCCAGTAGCTGAGATGTACATGGACCTGGCTCATTTCGCCTGCATGGGGCACCACGGGCAGGCGATGCCCCAATGCCAGATCCGCCACCTGAATATATTCGGTTATGCCGCCAAGGCGGGTCACATCCGGCTGGACGTAAGCGACCGCGCCGGCGGAGATGAAGTAGCGGAAGGCATCGACCGTGTAGAGCTGTTCACCAAGTGCGATTGGAATCGAGGTGTTACGGGCAAGCGTTGCGTGGCCGCCGATATCATCATACCAGAGCGGTTCTTCGAACCAGTAGATATCGAGATCACGCGCGAGCGAACAAAAGCGCTGGCAGGTCGGCAGATCCCACTTGCCGTTTCCATCGATGGCGATGCGCACTGCCCCACCGAGACGTTCACGAATCGCCGTCAACCGATCGATGTCCACATTCGGATCGTCCTGGCCGACCTTGATCTTTAGCCGGGTAAATCCGTCCTGTTCAACGGCCCTTGCGGACCCCTCAATCAGAGCGTCCTTCGTGAAAGAAAGCCAGCCGATATCGGTATTATAAGCCTCGAGCTTGTCGGTCCGGGCTCCGCCGAGATAGCTCCACAGCGGTAGCCCCGCCTTTTTCGCCTTCAAGTCCCAAAGCGCGACATCGACGGCAGCAAGCGCCAGATGTGTGATGCCCGCGCGGCCAACCCATTGCAGCGATGGATAACGGGCAAGCTTGGTCCAGAGGCGCGAATGGTCATTGGCATCCTCGCCAATCAGAAGTGGCGCATAGCAATCGCGAATGCAGGAGGTGATCAGTCGGTCTGAAGCGAGATGCGCATGGGTGCCGGTGAAGCCGTAGCCCTCCAGCCCATCCGTGGTGACAATCTTCGTGCCGACCACGCCCCAGTGGGTGATGGAATGCGTCGAGTCGGAAATGGAATCGGATGTCAGTGGCAAATGAAGAATGAAGGGATGGACTGATGCGATTTTCATGATGGATAACCCTCCTCCGGTTATCGGGTGATATGTCTTGCGGGCTCCGCTGTTTAGCCGCCTTCCATCTTCTCGAGATAGGGCAGTTCGTCAGGCGAAATGACTTCCGCGACGGCCGTGATGCGCTTCATTGCGCGGCTTCTGGAGATTTGCAGGTGACGGACGAGCGCGGACTTCGCGCCCTCGATATCACCCGTCAGAAGGCTGTCGAAAATCGCCAGGTGCTCCGGCAGGAAGGGCTCGGTGTCGAAGAGCTCCATGGTCCAGTGATAGAGAAAATGGTGGGCGACAAGCAGCGCCTGCGGCAGGCTGATGGCCTGCATCAGTGAGGCGTTTTCGCAGTAGCCGAGAAGCTCGACATGCAACTGTTGTTCGAGTGCATCGAGCATCTCGCCGTCGATCTTATCGACCGACTGGATGGCGTCTGCGACATTCTTGCGCAAGGAAATCAGCAGGCCATCCGGTAGATTGGGGACTGCCTTTTCCAGCGCGATCGGCTCAAGGATCCAGCGAAGCTCGTAAAGTTCATCGATATGCTTGGCCGTCAGCGCCGGCGCATACCATCGCCCGCTCTCGTCCTTGTTGACGATACCGCGCTGCTGCAGACGAGCGACGACATCGCGTGCCACGGTTCTGCTGACGCCGTAATGTTTCGCAAGCATCGCCTCGTTGATCCGCCAAGCCGCGAGTGAGGTGCGCGAGACGATCTCGATCTCGATATTGTCGTAGATGAGTTCCCAACTGGATCGCGGCTGCATGCGCATTGTGTCGGCGGGGGGAAGCGAATTCTCATCGGTCGTCCCCGTTTGCTGCATCGATCTGTTTTTTGCCACGACATCATAGCCGCGGCTCTCGGTCTTTCGCACGAGATGAAGACGCTCCAGTTCCGCCAGCGCTTGGCGTGCGGGCGCGCGGCTGATGCCGAAGCGGTTGGCGACCATGGTTTCGGTCAGCCTCGTACCCTGAACGATAACGCCATTGGCAACGCAGTTCGGCATCGGCGCGGTTGCCATTCGCAATACCTCTCACTTCGGCCCGGCCGGTGCCTATTCACTTGAAGCCGCGAAGCAGGGATTTATCGGCATCACCTTCTGCAACTCCGATAGTTTTGTGCGTTTGCATGATGGCGCGCAGCGCTTTCACGGCACAAACCCGATTGCGGTTGGTGTTCCGTCCGGTGAGGACAATCCCTGGCTCCTGGATATGGCGACGAGTTCTATTCCGTATAACCGTGTGCTTCTTTATCGCAGCCTTGGTCAGCCATTGCCCGATGCGACCGCTTCGGATGAAGGCGTCCATGACACAAAGGATCCGCATGCCGCGGCGATGCTTGCGCCGCTTGGCGGTGAGTTTGGATTCAAGGGCGCAGCACTTGGCGGCGTGGCGGAGATATTCAGCGCGGTGCTGACCGGCATGAAACTCAGCTTCGATATCGCCTCCATGGGTGGGCCGGATTTTTCGACACCGCGAGGCATGGGTGCTTTCGTTCTGGCGCTGAGGCCTGAGGCATTTCTGGAGAAGAGCGTCTTCGAAGGAGCGATGACGCGTTATCTCGAAACGTTACGAAACTCGCCAGCACGTGAGGGGGCGCGGGTGATGGCGCCTGGAGACCGCGAATGGGAGGTTGCGCCCGAAAGGGAGCGCCAGGGAGTCATCCTGGATCCGGCGACCCGGCAGTCATTTGCAGATTTGGCCAATCGGTTTGGGATCACGCAACCATTTAGCTGATGTGACGAGCTTGAGACGGCGGAGGCAAGTTTGACAGTTGACTTCGTCATTCAATCAGCCTTAATGAACGCGATTGGTAAGACCAATTGACCAATGCGGTTACGGGGAGGGGACATCATGTTTGTGGCGCTTGAGCCGCGTCGCCTCCACAGGCAGGTGGCGGATCAAATCAGGTCGCTGATCGAGGCAGGTGAAATCGCCGACGGGGCCAAGCTTCCGGCTGAGCGCGATCTTGCCGAACGTTTCGCTGTTTCAAGGCCAACTGTTCGCGAAGCGCTGATCGTGCTGGAAGTCGAAGGCTATATCCAGATCCGCATGGGCTCGGGCGTCTATGTGAGCCAACGTCCGAAGGCGCTGTCGATCCTGCCGGCGGACGATAGCGATGGACCTTTCGAAATTCTCCAGGCGCGCAGCATCATCGAAGGTGGCATTGCCGAAGAGGCGGCAAAGCGGGCCAAAGCATCGCATATCGCTCTTCTCGATGAGAATTTGAAGCGGATGGAAGACGCCATTGGCGATGCAGTGGAGATGCTGGTTCATGACCGCGCCTTTCACCTGGCGATTGCCGACATCATCGGCAATGTCACGCTCCATCGCTTCACCGGACATATCTTTGATCGCCGCATGACGCCCTATTTCGAGCGTCTTGCCAGCCATTTCGAGGGGCCGCGCACGTGGCGGCTGGCGCTTGAGGAGCATGTGGTGATCCGTGACGCGATTGCCGCGAACGATCCGGAGGCGGCGAAAGCTGCCATGCAGCGACATCTCAGCCAGTCGCAAAAGAGATTTTCTCAAAGCTTCGGAGAGGAGGCTTGAGGGGAGGGACGATGCCGCTTTTTTCGTGAGGGCGGTAGAGAATGAACATCTGACACTATTTCGGGAGGAGAGAAGAAATGACGTTCAGATTGAGAAGCCTGCTGGGTGCCACGGCCATCATCATGGCCTCTGCGCTGTCTGCGCAAGCACAGACCGTGCTGAAATGGGCCCATGTTTATGAGACAACAGAACCGTTCCACACCGAATCCGTCTGGGCGGCGAAGGAGATCGAGAAGCGCACGGAGGGTCGCTACAAGATCGATGTGTTCCCGGCATCCCAGCTTGGCAAGGAAGCCGATATCAACCAGGGCCTGAAACTCGGCACGGTCGATATCATCATTTCCGGATCGAGCTTTGCAGCCCGAGATTCCAAGCCGATTGGCGTCACCTACTTCCCTTACATTTTCCGTAATCCTGAGCACCTCATCGCCTATACAAAAAGCGATGTCTTCAAGCGGTTGGCCAAGGGCTATCAGGACAAGACCGGTAATGTCATTGCGGCGGTCAGCTATTACGGTACGCGTCACACGACATCGAACAAGCCCATCGAAAAGTGCAGCGACCTGAACGGCGTGAAGATGCGTGTTCCGGACGTACCGGCCTATCTCGCCATGCCGCGCGCCTGCGGCGCCAACACCACACCGATTGCTTTCGCCGAAGTCTACCTCGCGTTGCAAAACGGCACCGTCGATGCGCAGGAAAATCCGCTGACGACCATCGAAGCAAAGAAGTTCTTCGAAGTGCAGAAGAACATCGTTCTGACCGGCCATATCGTCGACCATCTCAATACCGTGATCTCCAAGTCTCGCTGGGCGAGCCTGTCAGACGAAGACAAGAAAATCTTCGTCGACGTGATGCAGGAGGCTGCGACCAAGACGACCAAGATCATTGAGGAGCGTGAAGTGGCACTCGTGGACGACTTCAAGAAGCGTGGCCTGACGGTAACGGAAGTCGACAAGGCCGACTTCGAAAAGAATGTGCTCGACAAGGTGAAGTTCGAAGACTTTGGATACAACAAGGCCGATTGGGAAGCGATCCGCGCCGTTCAGTAAATTGCGCCTGGCGCGGGGCTCGTCTCCGCGCCGTCCTTGTCGTTTTCAGCACCGGCAGACGAGCGCATTGTGAATCTGCTGCTCGCGCCGATGCTCCAACCGGAACATTTCAATGACGCAGGAAATCCATACTCAGGTTACGCCCGAGGAGCTTGCCCACACCTTTGACGAGGCGCCTCCCGATACCGACCTTTCCGTTTATGCCTTCGAGGACTGGCTGACGCTCGCTCTTTTCTGGATGATGACGGGATGCGTCTTTCTCCAGTTCTTCACCCGTTACGTCCTCAATGACAGCTATGCCTGGACCGAAGAAATCGCCGTCAACTGCCTGATCGGGGTCGTCTTCCTTGGCTCGGTCATGTGCGTACGCATGTCGCGCCACATCCAGGTCGATGTTCTCTACCATTACCTGCCGCCGAATGTGACGCGCATCATGGCGATCGCGGTCGATATCATCCGCATCGGTTTCTTCGCTTATGGCTCATGGCTGATGTGGCGTTATCTTGAGATCGTCGCCGATGAAGAAATGGTCACGGTTGCTCTGCCGCGCAACATCGTTTTCTACACCGTCTTCGGTGCCTTCGTGCTGATGTTCCTACGCTCGATCCAGGTCTTCGTAGCCAATCAGCGTCGCGGCTACTCCGTTCTCGAGCGGCCGGAAGAATTCCAGACGAGCGAGGAGATTTGAGATGCTGCTGCTGATCGGTTCTTTCCTCCTTCTGATGGTCGTCGGCCTGCCTGTGGCCATCTCCATGGCAGTGTCGTCGCTGCTCTACATCGTCTTCTATAATGTCGCGCCGGATATCATCGCGGCCCAACGCATGATCGCAGGCGTCGAAAGCTTTCCGCTTCTTGCGGTGCCCTTCTTCATTCTGGCCGGAAACCTGATGAACTCGGCAGGCGTGACGGGCCGCATCTATTCCTTCGCCGTGGCGCTCGTCGGCTGGATGAAGGGTGGCTTGGCACAGGTCAATATCATCGGCTCGGTGATCTTTTCCGGTATGTCCGGCACGGCCTTGGCAGATGCCGCGGGTATCGGCACGATCGAAATCAAGGCTATGAAGGATCACGGCTATCCGGTGGAAGCCGCTGTCGGCGTCACCGCCGCTTCGGCAACGCTTGGGCCCATCTTCCCGCCGTCTCTGCCCTTTGTCATTTACGGCATGATGGCGAACGTTTCCATCGGCGCGCTGTTTATGGCCGGCATCGTTCCGGGCGTCGTCATGACGCTGTTGATGATGATCACGGTCGCGGTCTTTGCCTATATCAAGCAATGGGGTTCGGACACGCCGTTCAGTCTGCGCACCATCTTCGGGGCCTCGCTTGAAGTCCTCGTCGTCATGCTCGTTCCCGTCAGCATTTATGTGCTGACCCTGCTCGGCCTGTCGTTGAACCTCTCCATACTGATCGTGCTTGCCATACTGATCTTCTGCGACTGGTACTTCGACTTCTCAGCCGTGATGGCACTGATGACGCCGGTCATTCTGATCGGTGGTATGACGATGGGCTGGTTCACGCCGACGGAAGCAGCGGTTGCGGCAGTACTCTGGTCGCTCTTCCTCGGTCTCGTTCGTTATCGCACCATGACGTTCAAGACTTTGGCGAAGGCAACCTTCGACACGATCGAAACCACGGCATCGGTGCTGTTCATCGTGGCAGCGGCATCGGTCTTCGCATGGCTTCTGACTGTCAGCCAGGCAGCCCAACTGCTGTCCTCAGCAATACTGACGCTCACCGACAGCAAGTGGATCTTTCTCGTACTGGTCAACCTTTTGATGCTGTTTGTCGGCTGCTTCCTCGACACGATTGCGGCCATCACCATCCTGGTGCCGATCCTGTTGCCGCTGGTCTTGCAGTTCCATATCGATCCGGTGCATTTCGGTCTGATCATGACGTTGAACCTGATGATAGGTCTGTTGCATCCACCGCTTGGCATGGTGCTTTTCGTTCTGTCACGCGTCGCCAAGCTTTCGGTGGAGCGTACGACGATTGCCATTTTGCCATGGCTCGTTCCGCTCTTCGTGGCGCTGATCCTGATCACCTTCATTCCGGCGATCACGCTGTGGCTGCCAACGGAAATGGGTCTGATCCGATAGGTTATAAGAACGGTCCGCGCGGGTTTAGGCCCGCGCGGCCATCCTCTTTCACGACAAGGAAAGTCGACTGGAAATGCTGACACGCGTGGCGCGTCTTTACGGCAAAAGAGACCTCAAGGTCGAAACACAGGATTATTCCGAACCGAGTGAGGGCGAGGTCCTTCTTCGCATGGCATCCGGCGGCATCTGCGGATCGGATCTGCATTATTATCAGCATGGCGGATTCGGGCCTGTACAGGTGCGCGAGCCGATCATTTCCGGTCACGAAGCCTCAGGCTATGTCGAGAAACTCGGCTCCGGTGTCAGCGGTCTTACGGTCGGGGCGCTGGTTGCGGTCAACCCATCGCAGCCCTGCGGCCAGTGCGAATACTGCCTCAAGGTGCAACCCATCCACTGCCTCGACATGCGCTTTATGGGAAGCGCCATGCGGCTGCCGCATGAGCAGGGCATGTTCCGCGACCATCTGGTCGTACCTGCCAAGCAATGTTTCGTCTTTGCCAAAGATGTCACAGCCCATGAGGCTGCCTGCGCCGAACCGCTTGCCGTTTGCCTGCATGCGGTTGCGCAAGCCGGCGATCTTTCGGGCAAAAGCGTGCTCGTCACCGGGGCGGGGCCGATCGGGCTTCTGACCGTTGCCGCTGCGAAACACGCCGGTGCAGCCAAAATCATCGTGACCGACCTGACAGATGCGGCGATTGCCCGCGCACCGGCGATGGGGGCGACAGGAACAATCAACGTCGCCACCAACCCAGAGGCGCTAGCCCCTTATCAGGAGAACAAGGGCAGCTTCGACGTGGTGTTCGATTGTTCGGCCGCCGCCCCTGCACTACGATCCGCCTTCAGCGCCATCAAGCCGCGCGGCACGCTCGTACAGGTGGGAGTGACGGGTGACATCACCATTCCGCTCAACCTTCTGGTGGGCAAGGAAATCATCTGGCGTGGCTCGCAACGCTTCGACGCCGAGTTTGGTGAGGCTGTCTCGCTGATCTCGTCGCGCGCCATCGATGTGCGCCCGATCATTTCGCATCATTTTCCGCTTGAGGAGGCCGTTGCGGCCTTCGAACAGGCCGGTGACCGCCAGGTGGCCTGCAAGGTGCAGATCACCTTCAGCGACCGACACTAAATTTCAGAGGATACGATCATGAGACACACATGGCGCTGGTTCGGGCCAGTGGACAGAGTAACGGTTCAGGATGCCGCACAGGCTGGTGCCGTCGGCATCGTCAGCGCGTTGCATCACATTCCGACGGGTGATGTCTGGCCCGTCGATGAAATTCACAAGCGTCATGAGGAAATCAAGGCGGGCGGACTTTATTGGGATGTGGTGGAAAGTGTCTGGATGTCAGAGGACATCAAGACACAGACGGGCGACTGGAGGCAACACGTCACCAACTGGCAGGAAACGCTTCGCCGCCTATCAGCCAGCGGTATTCGCACCGTCTGCTACAACTTCATGCCGGTCCTGGATTGGACGCGGACGGATCTCAGATGGGAGACCCGCCATGGCGCAAAGGCAATGCGCTTCGATCTGACGGATTTCGCTGCCTTTGATATTCATATCCTCAAGCGCCCGGACGCTGCTTCCGATTATCCCGATTGGCTGGTGGAGGAGGCGGCGCGGCGCTTTGCCGATATGCCGGACGCGAAAATTGCCGCGCTCGGCAGAAACATCGGCGCTGGTTTGCCGGGCTCTGCCGACGGCTACACGCTTGACCAGCTTCTGGAGAAGTTGCGCAGCTATCACGGTATTGATCGGGCAAGGTTGCAGCAAAACCTCGTGGATTTCCTCTCCGAGGTCGTACCGGTGGCCGAAGAAGTGGGTATCAATCTTTGCGCCCATGGTGACGATCCGCCGTGGCCGCTGCTTGGTCTGCCGCGCATTCTTTCCACGGAAGACGATTACGCCCATATGCTAAATGCCGTCGACAGCCGCGCAAATGGCGTGACGCTCTGCACCGGCTCGCTTGGCGCGCGGCAGGATAACGATCTGCCTTTCATCGCTAAGCGCTTTGCCGATCGCATCCACTTCGTTCACCTGCGCAACGTCACCCGCGACACCGATACCGTGCCGTGCTCCTTCTTCGAGGACGAGCATCTGGAAGGGGGAACGGATATGGTTGCCGTGATTGCTGCCCTTCTCGCAGAAGAGAAGCGCCGCCTGGATGCCGGTCTCTCCGATCATCAAATACCCATGCGACCCGATCACGGACAGGAAATTGTGGACGATGTGACCCGCGGCGCCCAGCCCGGTTATCCGGCTATCGGCCGCCTTAAGGGGCTGGCGGAGCTTCGCGGTATCGAGCGCACTCTTTCTCATCCCACTCACGGAATCATTTGATTATGAGCAGATTGTCTTCCTCCACGCTATTGCCTGACGTTGTTGCAATGCCCTCCTATGACCGCGCAACTTTGCTGCCCGGCATCGTTCACATGGGTCTTGGCGCCTTCCACCGCGCCCATCAGGCCGTTTATACGCAGCGCGCTTTGTCGGAACAGTTCGGCCCTTGGGGCATCGTTGCCGTCAACCTGCGCTCCCCCGATCCGGTGGAAGCGCTCGCCGAACAGGATGGTCTCTACTCGATCATCGTTCGCAACGCAGAGGGCGATAGTGCGGAGGTCATCGGCGCCACGGTCGACTGGCTTTGCGCCGCGGAACGCGGCACGGAGGTGCTTGATTATCTCGTCAACGAGACCATCAAGATCGTTACCTTGACCGTCAGCGAGAAGGCCTATGGTCTTGACCCCGTCACCGGCGGGCTGGATCTGAAGCATCCCTCCGTCGCGGCCGATCTTGCCAACCCTCATGCACCGATCGGCGCTATCGGTTTCCTCGTCGAAGGTCTTGCCAAGCGTCGCGAAAAGGGGATCGCTCCTTACACCGTTCTTTGCTGCGATAACCTCCCCTCCAATGGTCATGTGGTTCGTCGCCTCGTCCTCGACATGGCGGAGCGTCGCGATCCCGAACTGGCACGCTGGATTGCCGAGAAGGGTGCATTCCCCTGCAGCATGGTCGACCGTATCGTGCCGGCAGCAACAGCCGAAAGCCGCGCACGTGCCGAGGCTCTCCTCGGTGTTGAAGACAAGCTGTCGATAGAAACCGAGCCCTTCATGCAGTGGGTCATCGAAGAGAATTTCGTCTCTGGTCGGCCCGCTTGGGAAGCCGGCGGTGCCGTCTTTGCAAAGGCCGTCGAACCCTATGAGAAGATGAAGCTGCGTCTTCTCAACGGCCCGCACACGATGATTGCCCATCTCGGTATTCTCAACGATCTGGAATTCGTGCGCGATGTGATGGCGGTTCCGGAATTCGTCGAGAAGGTCAGGCGGCATATGCAGGCCGCGGTCAAGACGCTTGATCCGGTTCCGGGTATCGACCTGCCCGCCTATATGGACGAGCTTATCGAGCGCTTCGCCAATCCGACCATTGCGCATAAGAATATCCAGATCGCCATGGACACCAGCCAGAAGCTGCCGCAGCGCGTTCTGGCAGCGACCGTGGAAACGCTGGAAGCTGGCCGGGATGCAGCAGAATTTGCCTATGTGATCGCGCTCTGGATTGCTTCGATCCACAAGCGCGGAAATCTTGACGATCCGCGTCGTGAGGAAATCCTTGCTGCCGCGGGTAACGTCGATCCGAGCGATCCCTCGGCCTCCTTCTTTGCTATCGACGGACTGTTTCCAGCGGCACTCGTCCAGAACCGTGCGTGGCGCGACCGCGTCAATGCCGAATTGCAGAGCCTGAAGGCCTGAGCTTTCAAGTCCTGAACGACAGAAAACCCGGCGATCGTCTCGCCGGGTTTTCCTTTTAAATCTAAGGGATACTCAATCCATCTTGTGGATGTCGCGGTCCTTTGTCTCCGGCAGGAAGAGCAGACCGATCACGAGCGTGAGGCCCGCAAAGATGATCGGGTACCAGAGACCGTAGTAGATATCGCCCTTGGCAGCGCTCATCGCGAAGGCCGTTGCAGGGAGAAGACCGCCGAACCAGCCGTTACCGATGTGATAGGGCAGGGACATACCGGAGTAGCGGATGCGGGTCGGGAAGAGCTCGACCAGAAGCGCTGCGATCGGGCCGTAGACCATCGTCACATAGATGACCAGAACCGTCAGAACTGCGATGATGACCACCCAGTTCACGGCAGCGGGATCGGCAACCATGGTGAAGGCGCCGCCGCCTGGAACCGTATAGACGGCCATTTCGGTAGCGCCATTGGCTTCTGCCGGTGTCAGCAGCTTGTCGGCGACGAGCTTGTCCACTGGCACGGTTTTGGCGGGCGTCGCCCGGATGGCATCGGCATTGAGCGCGAGTTCAGGGTTTGCGGCAACAAAAGCGTCGAGCTTTGCGGCTGGAACCTGAGCGGCACCACGAGCCAGCGGATAGCCGCCGTCATGCAGGGCAATGTTGATCTGCTTCTGGAAAGCGCGATCCTTGGCCGCTGCATCTGCACCAGCTGCCACAGCGTCGTAGCTGGTGACGGTCGCTTCGCCGATCTTGACCGTGGCAGGCTGTCCGGCGGGCCCCTCGACCACATCGTAAGGCACGGAGTTGCGGGTCAGGAACGACGTTGCGATATCGCAGGATGTCGTGAACTTCGCCGTGCCCGTTGGGTTGAACTGAAACTTGCAGTCGCCGGGAGCGGCTGTCACAGTTGCGCGCACCGTTGCCTGGGCCTCTGCAAGTGCCGGATTGCCCGCCCATGTGAGAGCCTTGAACAGGGGGAAGTAGGTCAGCATCGCCAGAACGAGGCCAGCCATGATGATCGGCTTACGGCCGACCTTATCGGACAGCCAACCGAAGAGAACGAAGAAGCCGGTGCCGAGCAGGAGAGCGCAGGCAACCATGATGTTTGCCGATTGGCCATCCACCTTCAGAATGCTCTGGAGGAAGAAGAGGGCGTAAAACTGGCCCGTGTACCAGACGACGGCCTGACCGACGACCGCACCGAGAAGTGCGATGATGGCGATCTTGGCGTTTTTCCATTGACCAAAGGCTTCGCTGAGCGGGGCCTTGGAGGTCTTGCCCTCTTCCTTCATCTTCTTGAAGGCGGGGGATTCATTCATTTTCAGGCGAATCCAGACCGATACGCCGAGCAGAATGACGGACAGCAGGAAGGGAATACGCCAGCCCCAGGCTGCAAAGGCTTCCTTGCCGACGCTGAACTGAACGCCGAGAATGACGACCAGCGACAGGAAGAGACCGAGCGTTGCCGTGGTTTGAATCCATGAGGTGTAATAGCCGCGACGTCCATTCGGCGCGTGCTCGGCCACATAGGTCGCAGCACCGCCATATTCGCCGCCGAGCGCCAAGCCCTGGAGCATACGCAGCAGAATGAGGATGATGGGCGCGGCGATACCGATCTGCGCCGCACCGGGCAGAATGCCGACCACAAAGGTCGAGAAGCCCATGATGAGAATGGTGATGAGGAAGGTGTATTTGCGTCCGACGATATCGCCAAGACGGCCGAAGACCAAAGCGCCGAAGGGGCGGACAAGGAAGCCTGCGGCAAAGGCCAGCAGCGCGAAGATGTTACGCGTCGTTTCCGGATATTGGCTGAAGAAGTTCGCGCCGATATAGATGGCGAGCGAACCATAGAGATAGAAGTCGTACCACTCGAAGACCGTACCGAGAGAAGAGGCGAAAATGACCTTCTTCTCCTCCCCCGTCATGGGGCGGGCTTTTTCCACGCCCGTCGCTGCTATATTTGCCATCGTCTGTCCTCCACAGAAATCAAGAAGACGCATCGAAACAGCTCGACTCCCCTCGAACTGGCCCTTTCGGGCACGATGCACCTAATTGCAAAGTGACAGAATTTTAACGAAAGGAAGAGCGATGCTTTTGGCTTATGACTTTAGTCTAATAGGTCCGAGCCCTTCAAAGGCGATCGCTAAGGCATGATCGATGATCTGCCAACATCACCGTCGGCAGCTTCTCGGACCGCGACGGCGGACAGGGCCTCTCATCGCTAAGAGGCCCGTGCCGAGATCAGGCCCATTCGCCCTTGCGCATGACCGGCACCGCGGAGCCATCAGGCTTGATACCATCGATGTCGACCTTGTCGGAGCCGATCATCCAGTCGATATGGATCAGGCTGGAATTGCCGCCCTGCGCCCTGATCTGATCCTGGCTGAGCGTCGCTCCGTCGATAAAGCACTTGGAGTAGCACTGGCCAAGCGCGATATGGCAGGAGGCGTTTTCGTCGAACAGCGTATTGTAGAAGAGGATACCACTTGCCGAAATCGGTGAGGAATGCGGCACCAGTGCCACTTCGCCCAGGCGTCGTGCACCCTCGTCTGTATCGAGTACCTTGTTCAGCACGGACTCGCCCTTGGAAGCCCTGGCTTCAACGATGCGGCCACCCTCGAATTTCACCTGGATATCATCGATCAGCGTACCCTGATGGGAAAGCGGCTTGGTGCTGGAAACATACCCATCCACGCGCAGCGCATGCGGCGTGGTGAAGACTTCTTCGGTCGGGATGTTCGGATTGCAGGTCACGCCGTTCTTCGCCATCGAAGCGCCCCCATGCCATTCATGACCGTCCGCAAGGCCGATGGTGACGTCGGTGCCCGGACCGGTGAAGTGCAGCGAGGCGAACCGCTCGCCATTCAGCCACTTGGACCGCTTGGCGAGATTGGCGTTGTGCTCCGCCCAGGCAGCGACTGGATCGGCAACATCCACACGCGATGCCGCGAAGATCGCATCCGCCAGCTTTCGAACCGCTTCATCTTCGCTGATGCCAGGAAAGACCTGCTTAGCCCAGGATGGGTTAGGGTAGGAGATGATGTTCCAATTGATGTCGAAGTTGGAAATCTTCTCGAGTGCGGGCTTATAGGCCGTGGAGTTGGCCTTGTTGGCGCGCGCCACCTTAGCAGGGTCCTGCTCAGACAGAAGCAAGGGGTTGTCACCAGAAATCGCCAGTCTGGCTGCGCCGTTCGCATAGGCCTTCGCCATGCCCTCATAAAGCCAGCTGGATGCCTTGTCGAAATTGGCATCACTTGCATGGCGGTAGCGAGCAAGGGTGGTTTCCTCGTCGGAATAGAAGGTCGTGACCAGACCACTGCCTGCCATATAGGCGTGCTTGGTCAACTGGCGCACCAGCGGCAAAGCCGCAAGCGGCGCCGTGATCACCAGATCCTGATCCTTCTGGAGTTGAAGTCCAACCTTGACGGCGACTTCGGCCAGCTTTTCGAGTTTGACGGGATCGATAGGGGAAACGCTCATGATCTGCCTTCACATGTCTGCTTGAACGGGTCTGGACAATAGACCATCCATCGGGAAAGCCAACCACCTTCCAAAGGGCTTGGTTCAATCGGCGACGAGGGGTGCGGCCTTCGCCTTCAAAGCAGCGAGCGCATCTTTGGGTGAGAGGCGGATTTGCAGACCGCGCTGACCGCCATTCATATAGACGTAGACGTGCTCCATCGACTGAACCTCGATCGCTGTCGGAACCACCTTCTTCTGCCCGAAGGGGCTGATGCCGCCCACATGGTAACCGGTCGCTCGCTCCGCATCGGCCGACTTCATCATATGGGCGGATTTGCCGCCGAAGGCTGCTGCGAGCTTTTTCATGCTGACTTCCCGGTCTGAAGGGACGACGACGCAGACGGCCCTGCCGTCCACCTCGGCCATCAGCGTCTTCAACACCAGATGCGGCGGCTCGCCAATGGATTCGGCTGCCTGGAGACCGATACGTTCGGCATTCGGATCGTATTCATAGGTTACGGTGGTAAAAGCCACGCTGGCCTTCGTCAGCATCTGTGTCGCGCGGGTCGTCTTGGACATGGACTATCTGCCGAAGATCGAAGCGTAAATGTCAGGCTTGAAGCCGATCGTGATCTTGCCTTCGCTTTCCAGAACCGGGCGCTTGATCATTGAGGGCTGCTCCAGCATGAGGCCGATCGCTTTTTCCTGTGTCAGATCTGACTTCTGTGCGTCATCCAGCTTCTTGAACGTCGTGCCGGCGCGGTTCAGAACGGTTTCCCATCCAGCCGTTTTGCACCAAGCTTCCAGATTGTCGCGATCGATGCCTTGGGTCTTGTAGTCGTGAAACTCGGCTTCGATGCCATTCGCTTCCAGCCAACTGCGCGCTTTCTTCATCGTATCGCAGTTCTTGATGCCGTAAATGATCACCGTCATGCTTTCAGTCTCCCTTGCTTGCTATGGATTAACAAAATCTCTGTTTCAGTCAAAGACTCTCGACCCATGCAAATTTGTCGTGACTGTCATCTAAAGGAGTTCGAGCTCTGCCGCATGGCTCCTTCTCTATATCATGAGTTGTAGATTGTGGGTTTTTTCCCATATTCAGGACAACCCAAAAGGAGAAAGAAATGCGTTCGGTTGCAAAGACATCGCGTAAGTTTTTGAGTGAAACCCTTGCCGTTTTCGGCGCTGCCGTTTCGGTCTCCGCCGCTGTGCGCGCGCACCGCAAGCCTGCCGGTTCCGATCTTGATGCGCTTGGCATCGATCCCAAGGCTTTCGATAAGGTTCAGCTGTAAGATACGATCGCCCGCCCGCCGGGCTGCGCGTCTCTTAGTCCAGCTTCAAAAGCCGGGCGCCGCTTGATGCAGCGCCCGGCTTTTCTGTTTTAGACCAGCGACGAAGAAGCGCGCCAACGTCGCAAATGAGAATGGCGTCTCAGCCGTAATAGTCCGGGGCCTTCTTGAAGGTCGACCAGGCATCGGGATCATGTCCCGTCACCACGATCGCATCCGCCTTTTCTGCGACGGTTCTGAGCTTTTGTACGGAGCGTACAGTATCCACCGTCGAGGCGAGGAACCCTGGCAGAGCCTTTTCTTCCCAGTGATCGAGCGTATAGGCGGCATCGATGGTCAGCAGCAGCGGCTTGCTGTCCGGCACCCGCACCAGGAAGGACTGGTGGCCGGGAGCATGGCCTGGCGTGAAGATGGTCGTAAGCGTGCCATCGCCATAGATGTCATAGAAATCGTCATCGGTGCCGTTCAAGAACTGCCATTTCAGGCCCGGCTTGTCGAAGTCCTTGCGGATATAGCCGCCTGCCGCAAACCAGTCCGGCGTGAAGGCGTATTCGTACTCCCGGCGCTGGACGATGTGTGTCGCATTCGGGAAGCGGCCGATCGCGCCGGTATGATCAAGATGCAGGTGGGATTGGACGACGTATTTGACATCCGCAGGGTCGAATCCGAGCGCCTTGATCTGGTCGACGCAACCCTGGTCCTTGTCCAGAACCGGCCAGTAAACATCGCAAACGCCACCCCAATGACCGTGTGGGTCGGTGGCGACTTCGATCGCGTTTCCGCCGTCGATGACGGTATGCCCATCCGGGTGGGTGATCAGGAAGAAAGGAACGGGTATTTCGTAATCCGCGCCGTCTCCCTGGTTCATCTTGATGTTGTGGACCTTGCATTTCAAGGTTCCGGATTGAAGCATATAGAGCCTGATATCAGTCATAAACGTTTCCTCCCTACGAAGACATTTCCTGAATGGTTAGGTGATCAGAATGCTTCCCGATAAAGCGCCAGCGCATCCTCTTCGCGGACCTCGACCGGGTTGTTGACGAGCAGACGCGTCTGCTTCATGGCGTCCGATGCCAGCATGGCCAGGCTGTTGTCGGTGACGCCGACATCTCTTAAACGGCGTGGTGCACCGCTCTCATCCATTAGCCTTTCCATATGCTGAACGAACGCGTTCGAACGGGCTGCGGCATCACCTTCGCCTGGCACCTTCAGTACATCGGCAAGCTCGGCATAAAGTGGTGCAGCAGCGGCGGCATTGAAACGAAGAACGGGGCCAAGCATCAGCGCGTTGGAGAGGCCGTGCGGAACGTGATAGTGGCCCCCTAGCGGGTAGGCGAGAGCATGGACAGCCGCAACCGGCGAGTTGGCAAAGGCCTGGCCGGCAAGGGTGGCGCCGAGCAACATGGCCTCGCGCGACTCACGGTTCGCACCGTCCTTGCAGGCGGCGACCAGATTGTCTCCCAGAAGACGAAGCGCTTCGCGCGCCAGGCAATCGGAGAGCGGGTTCTTTTTGTGCTTACTGGTATAGGCTTCGATTGCGTGAACCATCGCATCGATGCCGGTGGCAGCGGTGTGGACCTGCGGCAGGCCCACCGTCAACGCGGCGTCTAGAAGCACGAAATCGGCAAAAAGCTGGGGTGAAACGACGCCCATCTTGGTGGTCTCGCCGGTGGTGATGATCGAGATATTGGTGACCTCGGAGCCCGTTCCCGCTGTCGTCGGTACCAGCACCAGCGGTGCGCGTGATCCCTTGACGTTGCCGATGCCGTACATGTCCGCGAGCGACTGATCGGAAACCAGAAGCACGGCCACTAGCTTGGCGATATCGAGCGACGACCCGCCGCCGAGGCCGATGACGATATCCGCCCCGAATTCTTTGGCGGAGGAGGCGCATTCCGCAACCACATGTTCGGGCGGATCGGCCACCACCTTGTCGAAGGTCTCGACGGAAAAGCCACTGGCAGACAGGGCTTCGGTGATCGGTTGAGTAAGCCCTGCCTTTACGAGACCGCTGTCAGTAATGAGAAGCGCTTTCCGCTGCGAAAACCGGCCAGCCAGGATGTCTCCAAGCTTTGCGGCCCCGCCCCATGCGATCTGCATGGATGGAACGGTTCGAAACTCGAACGGATTGATGGTCATTTTATCCTCCCAATCACGTCTCAGCTGAGAGCCGAGCAGAGATATTTGATTTCAAGATACTCATCGATACCGAAGTGGGATCCCTCGCGGCCAAGGCCCGATTGCTTGACGCCGCCAAAGGGAGCAACCTCGTTGGAGATCAATCCGGTGTTGTGGCCGACCATGCCGTAATCCAGGGCTTCCGCGACGCGCCATGTGCGGCTGAAGCTCTCGGTGTAGAAGTAGGCTGCGAGGCCAAACTCCGTATCATTGGCCATGGCAATCACCTCGTCTTCCCTCTCGAAACGAAAAAGCGGCGCAACGGGCCCAAAGGTTTCTTCGCGGGCGACCTTCATTGCCTGCGTCGCGCCGGCAATCACGGTCGGCTCGAAGAACGTGCCACCGAGAGCATGTCGTCCGCCGCCGGTGATGACGGTAGCACCCTTCGCCCGGGCGTCAGCGACGTGATCCTCGACCTTCTTGACAGCGTCCTCATCGATCAGCGGCCCGATCGTCACCCCTTCCTCGGTCCCCACGCCAACCTTCATGGCCTTTACTTTCTCGGCCAGTTTCTCTGCAAAACTGTCGAAGATTGCGTCCTGAACATAGATGCGGTTGCTACACACACATGTCTGTCCGGCGTTGCGATACTTCGATGCAATCGCGCCTTCCACCGCGGCGTCGATATTGGCGTCGTCGAAGACGATAAAGGGTGCGTTGCCGCCGAGTTCGAGCGACAGCTTCTTGATCGTCGGTGCCGACTGCGCCATCAGTACACGTCCAACCTCCGTCGATCCGGTGAAGGATATTTTTCGCACCGTGTCGCTCTCGGTGAAAATCTTGCCGATCTCCCTCGCCTCGCCCGTCACGACCTGAAAGACCCCTGCCGGAATGCCTGCTTCTTCGGCAAGAACGCCTAGAGCGAGCGCGGTAAGCGGGGTTTGTTCGGCAGGCTTGACGATCATCGTGCAGCCCGCGGCAAGCGCCGGTGCGGCTTTGCGGGTGATCATGGCCGCTGGAAAATTCCAAGGCGTGATCGCCGCGCAGACGCCGATAGGCTGCTTCAGGATCGTGATCCGCTTGTCTGTTGTGGGGGCAGGGATGGTTTCGCCATAGACCCGTTTTGCTTCCTCGGCGAACCACTCCACGAAAGACGCCGCATAGAGCGCTTCGCCCTTGGCCTCGGCAATCGGCTTGCCCTGTTCTGCTGTCATCAGTGTTGCAAGGTCGTCGGCATTTGCCACCATCAAATCAAACCAGCGCCTCAGCACAGTTGCGCGCTCCTTGGCGGCGCGGTTCCTCCAGCTGACAAAGGCTTTTTCAGCCGCCTCAACCGCGCGCTCTACTTGGCTCGGCGTCAGAGAGGGGACTTCAGCAATCACCTCGCCGTTTGCCGGATTTTCAACCTTGATGGTTTCAGACCTATCCGATTGAATCCAGTTCCCGTTGATCAGGCATGCATTGGTTAGAAGGTGAGGATTTTTCAGCTTGAGCACTGCGTGATCTCCAGTTAAGTTCAACTAATTGAACTGTGATCCGTGTATTGAACTATGATGGCTGGCGCCGATCCTGTCAAGGAGATGAAATGCAAACAGACGCGCTCGACATATCGTCTGCCCAAACAGTACCGGCCTTGCGCCGGGCGGTTGGCATTCTCGATATTCTCGCTACAGGCAAAAATCTGACGGCGGCCGAAATCGCCCGAGCACTTGGTCTCCCCAAGAGCACCGCGCACGGACTGCTGGCGGTGATGAGCGAGCTCGATCTGGTGGCGAAAACACCGGATGGAACGTTGAGGATCGGACCTCATCCGCTGAGATGGGCAAATGCCTTTTTGTCCCAGCTCGATATCGTCACGACCTTCCAAGAGGTGCTTGCGCGGGACCGCAAGCTTGACCCTTACACGGTGACGCTGACGGTTCGAGAGGGGGCAGAAGTCGTCTATGTCGGCTGTCGTAATTCAGATCAGCCGCTGGGGCAGACCTTCCGCATTGGCATGAGACTGCCAGCGCCTTTTACAGCCACTGGAAAGATGCTGCTGTCGGATCTCAAACCGGCTGAGCTCGGCCATCTGCTCGCTGATTTTCCCAAGCCCCTGACAAGGCGGAGCGTCCGCACAGTCGAGGAGCTTGAGAAAGAGCTTGAGCTCACGCGAGAGCGAGGCTTTTCCATCGATGACGGGCAAATCCGCGACGGCATGATCTGTATAGGGGCTGCAGTTCGAGACCACTCCGGGGCCGCGGTCGCCGGGATTGCGATCAGCATTTTGCGCAGCGAAGCAAGCGGTGACAGGACGGCGGAACTCGGGGCGCAGTTGCAGGCAATCGCAAGGGGCATGTCCGAAGGAATTGGCGGCGCCTGACGATCTCGATCCAATCGGCCGGATAAGGAGGTGGGGGCGTAGAGCTGAGTGTCGATGGGAAACATAGGATTCACCACCGACACTCCAGCCGTTCCCTTCTGCGCCGTAGCGACCTAGAGCGTTTCCTTGTTAAATAGAAACGTTCTGCCGGAGCAGGTTTTCGTCAGGGCAAAGGCGATTGGCGAAGGGCATACCCAAAGGTACGGTCGAGCCGATCGCCTTTGAGCCTGGCGGAAAGATGCCCGGCCCTCCCGTCGCGCCGCTTCGCCGTGCGAAGCGATTAGCGCGCCGGGCGATTGAAGCTCTTGCAGATTTGCCAGCAAATCTGCGGGAGGGTTGGTTGAAACGGGCCACCTGCTTGCCCGGGCGCCTTGGCCGTATGCTTTGGCTACGGCACGCGCCCTCCGGACAATCAGTCGATCCCGTTTGAACCAACAGAACTGTTTCTATTTAACAAGGAAACGCTCTAGGGTCGAAACCCAATCAAATTGTTGATGAAATTGGCTATCTATGATTCACTACCTGTAGAAGCAGGAGTGTTTGACCATGGCGGGCGAATTTTGGCTTGATGACGAACAGTGGGCAGTGATTTCGCCGCTGCTTCCGACCAACCAACCCGGCGCTCATCGTACTGACGATCGCCGGGTTATCAGCGGCATCATCCACGTCTTGCGATCCGGTTGCCGCTGGCAGGATTGTCCATCCTGCTACGGGCCTTCGACAACGATCTATAATCGCTTCCATCGCTGGTCTGCAAAAGGGATATGGCGGCGACTGTTTGAGTCTCTGGTGCAAACGACCGATCGCGACATCCATATGATCGATAGCACCACCGCAAAGGCACACCGTTCTGCCGCTGGTGGAAAAGGGGGGCGGATGCCGAAGCAATTGGTCGATCGAGAGGCGGCAGATCGACAAAAGTCCATGCTGTTGTCGATGGTTGTGGCCGTCCAGTCGCGTTGCGAATAACGCCTGGGCAACGTGGTGATGCACCCATTGCCATCCCGCTCCTTGATCCCCTGCCTCCGACACGTCTGTGCGCCGCAGATACGGCTTACGACAGCGACGCCTTACGCAGCTTCCTGAGGGCACGCGGCACGCAACCAGTCATCCCAAACAATCCAACCCGAAAGAGGATCAGACCGTTCGACCCGGTCGCCTACCGAAGACGGAATATAATCGAGCGGACATTCTGCCGTCTCAAGGACTGGAGACGTGTCGCGACGCGATACGACAAGCTCATGATAAACTTCGAGGCAACGTGCTACATTGCAGCGATCGTCACATGGTGGATCAATTGAGTCTGGAGCCTAGAGATCGATCGTGCCGTTTTCTTCCCCGTCCCAATATTGCACACGCACGCCGCGCACCTTGATCAGAACCAGGCCTGGGGTATC
Organism: Agrobacterium larrymoorei; assembly: GCF_030819275.1. Classification (GTDB taxonomy): domain Bacteria; phylum Pseudomonadota; class Alphaproteobacteria; order Rhizobiales; family Rhizobiaceae; genus Agrobacterium; species Agrobacterium larrymoorei_B. Next base: position 1,127,780 of record NZ_JAUTBL010000001.1, read on the forward strand.
GACACCTTCGGTGAACCAGCGATCGAGATCGGAAACCCAGTGGCGCTCGAAAGCGGCCTTGTCGTCGATGAGTTCTGCCGCGCCCTCGATCGAGATGAACATGCCGGGCTTGCCAAGCAGGCTCGGCGGTTCGGTGAAGGAAAGCGTCACTTGAGGATTGCGGTTGATGTGGGAAACCTTGTTGGTATCTTTCAGGGAAAAGAACCAGGAATCGCCATCGTAAGCCACATCTCCGTTATTGCTCATCGGGCGATTGGTGATCGCGCCGGATGAGCCATGGGTCGCCATCATGCAGAAGTCGATCTTCTTCATCGTTGAAGCGATGTCTTCGATTGTTTTACTCGCCATGGAAGGCTTCCTTTTCTTAAACGTGGATGATCGGAAGGTCTTGAGCGTATTTCGTCAGCGGTCGGGCAAGGCGGAGCGTACGGATCGCTTCACTGCACTCAAGGAAGGGCTGGGGATCGTGCGATAGCGGGCTTCAATCAGATTGTAGACACCGAAAGCGGCGAGCCCTGCGGCGACGCAGATGTAAAGAGCGCTGCCAAATGGCATCTGCCTCAGCCACTGCATCGCATCGTCCATACTGCCGGCCTCTTGCGGATCGACCTTCATTCCAGCCGTGATGAACAGAATGCCGATGATCGCAAACACCAGACCGCGTGCAACAAGCCCATAGATGCAAATCCAGGTGGCGATAGCGTTTTGGTCCGGGATGTGAAGATAGCGCTCGAATTTCCGCGTCAGTCCCTTTGCCGCCGTGACGCCACCGCCGATAACGAAGCCCGCGCCGACCGCGATCAGAAGGTAGGATCCGAAGGGCTGTGACATGATCCATTGGGCAAGATCTTTTTCACCCGATCCTTCATTGCCGCCACCGGCAAGAAAGCTATGGCCGAGCGCAAAACCGGCAAGTCCGAGATAAGTGACAGCACTTCCGATCAGCGCCGTACGAACGACAAGGCCTTTTGCGCTGGTGCCGTGATCATCCGTATCGGCGATGGCTTGTGCCAAGCGCCAACAGACGAAGCCGAGAAGCCCGATACCGATTGCACCGACCCAGATGCGCCCGAAAGGCTGGCTCAAAAGCGTCGAGAGCGCCGACTTCGTTTCGGTTTTCTCGCCTGCGACACCGGATAGCAGCGCCAGTCCACCAACGAGCATAAAGACGATGCCGCGTGCGGCGTAACCACTCTTGGCGAGCAGATCGAATCGGAAAGTTGAAGGCATGGCGGGTCCGCGGTGCTGGGAACAATGGGTCCCTAACGCGCTGTGCGGATGAAAGGTTGATCGATGGGGAAGAAAAAATCGCGAAGCGTTGAGCACTTGTTCGCGTAGGTGAGGTCATCGAGACCGTTTTTAGTTAGGGCTGACGCAGAAAAGATACTTCGAAAATGAAAAGCCGCCGGTCTCTGAACACGGACACCGGCGGCTCGAAATCATTATGTCATCGCATTGGGAAGACTCTCGATTATTCCCACTCGATGGTGCCGGGTGGCTTCGACGTCACGTCGTAGACCACGCGGTTGATGCCCTTGACCTCGTTGATGATGCGGGTGGCCGCACGACCGAGGAAGTTCATGTCATAGGGGTAGAAATCCGCCGTCATGCCGTCGACCGAAGTGACGGCGCGCAATGCGCAGACGAAGTCATAGGTACGGTAGTCGCCCATAACGCCCACGGTCTGGACTGGCAGCAGAACGGCAAAGGCCTGCCAGATGGTGTCATAGAGGCCAGCCTTCCGAATTTCGTCGAGATAGATCGCATCCGCCTTGCGCAGAATATCGAGCTTCTCGCGGGTCACGACGCCAGGGCAACGGATTGCGAGGCCGGGGCCGGGGAAGGGATGGCGGCCGATGAAGCTTTCCGGCAGGCCGAGTTCGCGGCCAAGAGCGCGAACCTCGTCCTTGAACAGTTCACGAAGCGGTTCGACCAGCTTCATGTTCATGCGCTCGGGAAGACCACCGACATTGTGGTGGCTCTTGATCGTGACGGAAGGACCGCCCGAGAAGGAAACGCTTTCGATGACGTCGGGATAGAGCGTGCCCTGCGCCAAAAATGCCGGAGCGCCCTTGCCATCCGCAGCGATCTTCGCAGCTTCGGCCTCGAAGGTCTCGATGAAGAGGCGACCGATGGTCTTGCGCTTGACTTCCGGATCGGAAACGCCGGCCAGTTCCGTCAGGAACAGGTCGGAGGCATCCACGTGCACGAGCGGGATGTTGTAGTGATCGCGGAACATGCCGACGACCTGCTCGCTTTCGGCCAAACGCATCAAACCGTGATCGACATAGACGCAGGTCAGCTGGTCGCCGATCGCCTCATGGATAAGGATCGCCGCGACCGAGGAATCGACGCCGCCCGAGAGCGCGCAGAGCACGCGGCCATCGCCGACCTGCTCGCGGATCTTGCGGATCATCTCGGCGCGATAGGCCGCCATAGTCCAATCGGATTTGAGACCGACGATCTTGTGGACGAAGTTGGAGAGCAGCTTCGCGCCATCTGGCGTGTGAACCACTTCAGGATGGAACATCGTGGTGTAGTAACGGCGCTCCTCATCGACTGCGATGGCGAAGGGCGCGTTCTCCGAGGTCGCAGCCACTTCGAAACCGGCCGGCAATTGCGTGACGCGATCGCCGTGGCTCATCCAGACCGGATACCGGCCGCCAAGTTCCCAGAAGCCTTCGAAGAGCGGGCTTGCCTTCTTGATTTCGATATCGGCTCTGCCGAACTCCGCCGCATGGCCGCCTTCGACCGTGCCGCCAAGCTGGGTGCAGAGTGTCTGCTGGCCGTAGCAAATGCCGAGGATCGGGATGCCTGCATCGAACACCGCCTGCGGTGCGCGCGGGCTTCCCTCTGCCGTGACCGATGCCGGACCGCCAGAGAAGATGACGCCCTTCGGCTGCATTTTCTCGAAGGCCTCTGCGGCATTCTGGAACGGGTGAATTTCGCAATAGACCCCGGCTTCGCGGATGCGGCGCGCAATCAGCTGCGTCACCTGGCTGCCGAAATCGATGATGAGGATGCTGTCGGGATGGGCTATCTGGGTCATGGCGAGCCTTTAAAGAATTGCCGGGCGTAAGGCAACCCGGCAGATGCCTTGAAAAGCCAGAAAATGGGCTGCAGTGCAAGCGCTACGGCATCGACCCGAGTATCAGAACCGATTTTCGGAAAACACGATGCGTAGGCTCAAAAAAGACAGAGCTTCCTTTACGCGTCCAAATGGATGCACGGCGCGCTAGAGTGGAATGTCTCCGGCCTCTATCGCGTCCTGCAGCCTGTCGACGGCTTGGGCCAGTTTCTCATCGATGACATGCAAATACTCGGTCCAGTCATCGATATGGTGGACATCCGCCTTGCCATCGGAAATGCCGCGCAAACCGATCGGCGGTACGTCAAAGCGCTGGCAGGCGCGTAAGATTGCAAAGGTTTCCATCTCCACCAGATCCGCATCGATGGCATCATAGACAGTACCGGACACGACATTGGCGCCGGTCGAAACCCGGGCGGTCGGGATATCGGGTATCCTGAAGGGCAAGGGCACCTCTGCCGGGAGATCGAGAAAGGGTGTTCGCCCTCTTTCAAAACCGAAGGCGGAGGCATCCATATCCCGGTAGGAGACGCTGACCGCCTGGTAGACCTCCGCCTGCTCCAGCTTGCGCGACCCGGCGGAGCCAAGCGAAACGACGAGATGCGGCAGGCGCGCCTGACCGTTGAGATCGCTGAGTGTCGCCGTCAGGGAAACGGCAGCCTCCACCGGACCGACGCCGGTCATCAGTGGACGGAAACGGGCTTTGAGGTGCGGGCCATATTCGGCATCGGCTGCCATGACGAAGAGAAGCCGCTTGCCGTCGATCTCGACCAGTTCATAGCTCATTTTCGTTGAACCCTTCGCGGCCCTTCAAAACCATCATCGTGCCTGTCATGGACGCGATCAGCTTGGCAGGTCCGTCGGAGATCGCGTAGGCGCGCCCGTCGGCAACGATGATGTTGCTGCCGGGCTTGGTGATTTCACCACGAAAGAGGAAACGCTCGCCGCGCCCCGGGGACATCAGATTGACCTTGAACTCGATTGTCAGCAGGGACGCTTCGGGCTCGACGATAGTGTAGGCGGCATAGGTGCAGGCGGTATCGAGTGCGGCGGCGATGACGCCCGCATGCAAGATACCGTGTTGCTGAGTGAGCTTGGGGTGAAAAGGCAGTTCGATTTCGACCAGCCTGTGCTCGATACGCGAAAGCTCGGCCCTGATTGCCTGGACGACGCCTTGGCGTGCAAAGCTCTTTTCAATGCGCTGGCGAAAATCGCCAGGATCGGTGAATGCCATTCCCCTGCCTCTCATTTTTACGCAAAAATGACATGGCGTCCGTTCACGCGCAAGACAAGGGTGGCTGATCCGCCGGTTCGTGCCAACCGACGGATCGAGGCCGATTTGACATCACGCAAGGTGATGGGGCTGCTCCAGACCATAGACCGGGGTTTCAAGCCCGACCTGGCGCGCCTTCAGTTGAAGCGACAGATATTGCGAGTAGTGGCGTGACTGATGCAGGTTGCCACCATGGAACCACAGCGCCTGTTGTTGGGTCGGCTTCCACATATTGCGCTGCTCCCCTTCCCATGGGCCGGGGTCCTTCGTCGTGTTGGAGCCAAGGCCCCAGCATTTGCCCACCTTGTCTGCCACCTTGCGGGAGATGAGATCGGCCGCCCAGCCATTCATCGAGCCATAACCGGTGGCGTAGACCACCAGATCGGCCGGCAGCTCCGTGCCGTCCTTCAAGACCACGGCATTTTCCGTGAGGTGAGAGACATCCACGCCGGACTTCAATTTGATCGACCCGTCGATCACCAGATCGCAAGCGCCGACGTCGATGTAGTAGCCGGAACCGCGGCGAAGATACTTCATGAAGAGACCGGATTCGTCATCCCCAAAGTCCAGCATGAAACCTGCTTTCTCCAGTGCTGCATAAAAGTCTGCATCCTTTTCCCGTATCCGGTTGTAAATCGGGATCTGAAACTCATGCATGATCCTGTAGGGGAGCGAGGCGAAGATGAGATCGGCCTTGCGCGTCGTCATGCCGCTTGCCACTGCGCGTTCGGAGTAAAGATCACCGAGACCGATTTCCATCAACGAGTCCGATTTGACGATATGGGTGGATGACCGCTGTAGCATGGTGACATCGGCACCTGCCTCCCAAAGGGCCGCGCAGATATCATGGGCCGAGTTGTTGGAGCCGATGACGACCACCTTCTTTCCGGCATATGCATCCGGGCCAGGATGCTGCGACGAGTGCTGCTGCTCTCCCTTGAAGATCTCCTGCCCCGGAAATTTCGGAATGTTTGGCTTGCCCGACATGCCGGTGGCCAGCACGAGCTGTTTCGGCCGCAGCACGACGTCCTCACCGGCACGGTCGACAATGACTGTCCATTCGCCCTTAGCCTCGTCATATTGCGCCGATTTGCAGGTGGTAGAGCCCCAGTAGTTCAGCTCCATGACCTTGGTGTACATCTCCAGCCAATCGCCGACCTTGTCCTTGGGAGTGAAGACCGGCCAGTTTTCCGGGAATGGAATATAGGGGAGATGATCGTACCAGACGGGATCGTGCAGGCAGAGTGACTTGTAGCGCTTGCGCCAGCTGTCGCCCGGCCGCTCGTTCTTTTCGATGATGATCGCAGGAACGCCGAGTTGACGAAGACGCGCTCCAAGCGCAATGCCCCCCTGGCCTCCGCCGATGATGACGACATAGGGTTGCTCAGAATAACCGAGTTCTGTGGCCTCGGCTTCGCGCTTCTCCTTCCAGGTCCTGCGATTGCGGTCATGACCATGTTCGGCGCCCATCGGACGGCGAACGCCCTTCGGCTCTTCGTGACCCTTCAACTCGCTCATCGTTGTCAGCAAGGTCCAGATCAGCCCATCCTTCAGACGGATGTGGCCGTACCCACGCGCCGTGGCTGTCTCGAATTCGAACCAGCCCTCGGTGACGCCACCGCCTTCCGACGCCGGCTCCTTGCCATCCTGGACAAAGCCGGAAGGCTTGATGGCCGCAAGCTGCTTCTCCAGCATGCCGCGGATCTCTTCGCGGCCTTCCAGCGTCTTCAGGTTCCAGGTGAAGGTCACTAGATCGCGCCAGTAGCAATCGGCTTGAAACATGTGGACGGCGGCATCGATGTCGCCGGCTTCCAGCGCTTTACCGAGCTTGGAAAGGGCGGTGTCGATTTTGGTGACGGGACTGACATCAAGCATATTCATCTCCTCCATGGTTTTGCTTGGGTCTTGTGGCAAGCGGCGATCTTCCCGCCTGCAAGCCAATGGCCTGCCGCCTGCCGGGCTCCTCTTCCCGGCCTGCGACAGAGAATGCTACTTCGAAAGATCGATGAGGATCTTCAGATGCGTACCGGCTGGGTCCAGCAAGGCATCGAAGCCCTCCGAAACAGCGGTATCCAGCGTGATGCGCTTGGTGACGATCTTCGTGGCGGGTAACAGGCCAGAGGCAATCAAGCGGATCACCCGTGGCCAGTAGTGGGTCGGGTAAGCCCAGGAGCCCTTGATCTCGAGATCCCGGAAGGTCACCTGGAACCAGTCGAGCGGGTTTTCATGCGGGTGGAGACCCGTCTGCACAACGACGCCCTGCTTGCGCACCGCATCGACACAGGCTTTCAAAGCATGTTCGTTGCCGACGCATTCGATCGCGACATCGCAGCCGACCAGTCCTTCGGTCGCCGAGCGCACAACATCACCCACATGATCGCGCTTTGGGTTGATCGTGATGACGTCGGGAATAACGCTGCGAGCCAGCTCGAGGCGTGCATCGTTGAGATCGGAGACGAAAAGCTGTGCAGCACCGGCGGCGCGGGCGGCGAGAAGCGTCAACATGCCGATCGGTCCTGCACCCGTTACCAGGACGCTGTTGCCGGCGGTCACGCCGCCACGATCGCAGGCATAGACGGCGACGGCCGTCGGCTCGACGAGTGCTGCCTCCTCATCGGTCATGCCGTCCGGAATTTTCTGGACGTTGTATTCGTTGACCAGCGCGGCCTCGGCCATGCCGCCGCCATCCCAGCTCAGCCCGACGAGGGCCAGTTGAGGGCTGAGGTGGAAGAGGCCGCGATCGGCGAAGTAATCGCCGGATCGCGGCATGACGAGCGGCTGGATCGATACGCGATCACCGGCGCGAACGGAGGTCACGCCTTCACCAACCGCCTCGACCACGCCACCAAATTCATGGCCCAGGATTTGTGGGCCATGCGCGCCCGTGAAAGGGTGCGGCTCTATAGGAATAAAGATCGGACCGTAGCTATATTCGTGGAGATCGGTGCCGCATATGCCGACGAAGCGGTTGCGGACCAGAACCTGTCCCGGTCCGGGATGTTTGGGATCGGGAACGTCTTCGATCCGCAGATCCTTGGCCGCATGAAATCTAAGGGCGCGCATTTTGTCCTCCATGGCGTCTAATGCCAAGGAAGGTGCAACGACCGTGCCAGAAGCAGTCATTGGCTGAGATGCCGCGATTGTAGGGGTTTCGCTAGAGGATGGTTTTGCATTCCGCCACAGCTGTGGTGCAACAGTTGTGGCAAACGCCTCACTTAGTGAGGCTTACCGATGCCGAGCTTCCGCATCCTTCGATGCAGCGTCGTGCGATCCACACCGATCCGTCTGGCCGCCTCGGATATGTTGCCGTTGCAAGCGGCTAGCAGCGCGCGAAGATCGGAATCCCCGTCGTCAATCGCGGGGGTCACGGATGTGAAAATCAGGTGCTCAGGGAGATCGTCCACCGTAATCAAACCGTCGTCGCAGAGCGCTGCAGCAAAAGCGATGGTATTGTCCAACTCGCGAATATTGCCGGGCCATCGATGATGAACGAGCGCCACACGCGCGGCATTGGAGAGGGCAAGCGGGCGATCTGGTGCGCCGTGCTTCTCCAGTGTCCTGTCGAGAAGCCATGAAAAGTCCTCGCGCTCTCTCAGCGGCGGTAAGGTCATAACGGCGGCATTCAGCCGGTAGTAAAGATCTTCGCGGAAATCTCCAGCGCGCACCATGTCACTCAAGGGGCGGTGCGACGCGGAGATCACCCGGAAATCGACCTTTTGCGGCGTCGATCCGCCGACGGGGAGAACCTCTCCTTCTGCCAGAACACGCAGCAGCCTGCTCTGGGCAGTCAGCGGCATATCGCCAATTTCATCCAGGAAAAGCGTTCCGCCATCCGCTTCTTCCACAAGCCCCTTGCGTCCCTTTGGTAAGGCGCCGGTAAAAGCGCCTGGAAGATAGCCGAACAACTCGCTCTCAATCAGCTGTTCGGGTATAGCAGCACAATTGACGGTGACAAACCGGCCGGAGAGCCCACTTGCATCATGAATGATGCGCGCCAGATGCTCCTTTCCGGTGCCGGTCTCCCCCTGCAGAAGGATCGGAAGTCTTGAAGGAGCAAGTTTCGCCACCTTCCGCTGAAGGTTTTGGACTGCCAGTCCGCTTTCGCCGATCCTTGAAATCGTCGTCCGAGGTTTCGACCGCGTCAGTGCTATGCCCGATCTGCTCTGCTGCGGTTCGATTGCGTGGGCGTACAATACGGCTCCGCCCTTCACCATGATCTGCCTGTCCTGTGGAAGGCTGGAGCGGGTATGCGAGGCAAGCTCATCGAGGTCGGCTTCGAAAAACTCTTCGACGCGTTGTCCGAGAATATCTTCCGACCTCCGCCAATCGAGACCTCGCGATGCGGCAAGGAAGCGGGCGGCGCCATGGGTCATGCCGGTGATCCGGCCGGCGCCATCGACGGAGAGTGCCGCTTCCGGATCGATATCCAAAAACTCCGGCGCGCCGGCAAAACGCAGGACGAGATCATGCCGGCTGCTGGCCATCAGGTTCGCCAGTTCTATTCTCCGCACCGTCGAAGACACGAGGTGGCGAGCCATGTTCTGACTTGTCTTGAGGATGGGAGAACTCAAAAGCGAGATATCCAACACCGCCGCGAGAACACCTTGCGTATCGTAGATGGGCGCGGCCGTGCAGGAGAGCGGCGTATGCGTGACATCGAAATGGTCGGTCTGGTGAATGGTCAGCGCTTCGCCGGTCGCAATGCAGGCTCCCACAGCGCAAGTGCCAGCGCGGGGCTCGGACCACTCCGATCCGAGGTAAAGTCCTGCCTTGCGCAAATTGTTGTTGAAGGATGGATCGCCGAGGAATTCGACCGTCACTCCCTGCCGATCGGACAGAAGAAGCACGTAATTCTGCTCCGCCACCTGCCGGTAAAGCCCCTCCAGGGCGGAGCGGGCAATATGCACAAGATCTTCAGAGCGCTGACGGTGTTCGCGCAGGCGCGTCTCCGACACGATCACGGCCTCCCGCGCTTTTGCCGGATCCAACTGGTAGGTATCGAGGCAGCGTCGCCAGGATTCCAACACGACTGCATCGCGTCCAGTATTCCGGCCATCCGCGGCATGCTCGATTTCTTTTATGTGATCCGAAACATTCATAGATTTTCGGCTTTCGATCGCCGCCTCCCATGGCTCTCGAAGCGATCTTAGCCAGTTTCGGCAAAGGTTTCCACTCCGACGCTTTCAATGGTTGTCGCGGAGTGGAACAGTCTTGCGATTAGTTCAAGTAGAGGATGCTTGCATTCAGCAGCGTGGCGAAAGAGACCCAAGCGGCATAGGGGAGGAAGAGCCACATGGACAGGCGGTCGCGGCTGGACGCCATGATGATGAAGGCGATGATGCAGACGAGCATCGGAACGATGATGATCAGGCCCGCGGCCGGGCTCTGCATGCCGAAGAACATCGGCGACCAAAGGAAATTCAGCAGCATCTGGCTGCCCCAAAGCTGCATGCGTCCGCCCATGCGGCTCTGCAACCACGTGCGCGCGCCAGCGATCGCAATCATTACATACAGCGTTGTCCAGACGGGACCAAAAATCCAGTTGGGAGGATTGAATGGCGGCTTGTTCAGCGACTGGTACCAGTCGCCCGGCACGTTGTTGATGCCAATCAACGCGCCACAGGTAACAACGACAACGATAAAGACGAGATAGACGACGAGCGCGTGCTTCATGCCGGAAGAATGGTGGCAACAGGCTTTGGTTCCCGCGCTATTTCAACAAATTAGCGTGAGATCCGCGCAATATGCTGATCCCATGAAACCCCACTCATCCTGCCCGCAAATTCCCCATCATAGGAGGACGCAATGACGCCGCGATCCGATGCGGCGACGCCTGCCGCTTCACGAAGTGTCGTCTGCGTCAGTACCGCGCCGTTCTTTTCGTTCAGTGTCACGAAGGCGTTGCCGTTGGGAGACGTTAGCCCGACCATGCCTGCCTCTCGGTTGACGGCAATGGCACCGACATAGTTGGCAAGTCGGGCGGTCGTTTCATCGGGAAGAGAAACGAAGCGTAGATCTTCGCCCTTGGAGAAATAGCCGGCGAGTGGCGGCACGTCATTGCGCGGGCCTTCATACTGGCAGGCAAACCAGATTCGACCGTCATTGCCGAGATCGACGTGGCGGGTGGAAAGCTGCTTCAACCGCTCCGGAAGTGCGTGTTTCTGTATAAGGCTGCCCGTCGCAGCGTCCAGAAGCACGAGGGAGGGCTCCATGCGGTCGATGTTGAGCTTGGTGCGGCCGAAATCCGGGTGGGTCTCGATGCCGCCATTGGCAATCACGATCATGGTGCCATCGGCACTCACCGTCATGTCGTGAGTACCAATCCCATATGCGTCATATTCGCCAATGCGGCGAAAGCCGTCTCGCGCATCATAAAGGCCGATCACACCGCGATTGCCGTCGAAGTCGTTCTCGCTGGCATAGAGGATCGTGCCATCCGGTGAAAACTGGCCATGTCCGTAAAAGTGACGGCCTTCCGGGGTGTTGACGACGACCGGCGCGCTGCGACCGCCAGGATCGAAGGCGACGAAGAATGTGCCTGGCCTGCGGGCGAAAGCGACCGTCATACCCGTCTCGGGGCTGAAAGCCATGCCGTGCGCTCGTGCCGGCAAGGCGACCCTGTCGATGATCTCGCCAGCCTCGCTCAACGTCGCGACACCATAGGCGCCGTCACGAGCCCGGAAGGCGGAGGCGAAGACGGCATCCGTGCGCTCCAGCGCGAAGAGCGAACGCGGCGCGAGCGATGCCAGAAAGGGAATACCTGCTGCCTTGATAAAGCTGCGCCTGTCGATCAGGAGACGCCGGTCCTTGTCCACGTCAGTCTCCGTCCGAAAAGGAAAAGCCTGAGCTTAGACCAATGGCGCCGCCATATTGGTCGTTGATGCGGTAGATCAGGTCCTTGCCGTTCAACAGCAGGTAATCGACCTTGGCGCGGTCCTTGTCGTCAGCCAAGGCTTTCTCGACATCGGGATTGATAGTGCCGGAGACGCGGACCATGGATTTGGCGATGAAGTCGATGGAGCCGATGATCGAGCGTTGATCCGGCGGCAGGAGATCGCCCATCTGCGCGGTGTGGAGCAGATCCTGAACGGCAGCGATATTGTCACCAATGCTTTTCCAGGTGAGGCCGGAGCGCCAGTAAATGGCGGTGCGTGGAAATTTCACATTGTCCGGTCCCTTATAGAAGGTCTCGATGCGCTGGTCGCGGATCGCCTCCGCGGCGTGGACGAGAATGCCCAGCATGGCCACCAGCGCCTCGCGCTCGTCGCGAAAAACGGGATCGTCCGGTCCCGGCTCCTTCCAGTTTTTCGCGGTGCCGTCCGGTGCAGTCCAGCTCGCCACCAGTTCGTTTCCGATATTGGCGAGATTGCCGGCGATTGCCGCGCCATAGCGGCAGCGGAAATCGTTCTTCTGCGATACCAGCGCATCAGCACCGGTGCCGTAGAGGACGAATTCCAGAGCGCCGAGCCCTTGTGCCGCGACACTCTTTGTCTTCAATCCTTCTGCCGTCGTGACGCTCTCGTCCTTGTCAGTGAGATAGCGCTGAACCTGTTTCAAGCCCAGCCCCTTCTTGTCCGGATAATAGAGAATGCGCTCGAAACGGTTCTGCTCGATCACCGGACCCACTCGAACGACTTCGATATGCGACCATGCATCGACCGTATCGGCAAAGCCCCGCTTGGCATCCTTCATCCTGTCGGCCGATGGGTCAGTGCACAGCGCCTTCATCGTGCCTTCCAGCAGGCTCGCCTTGTCGCGGAAGGTCTTATAGCCCGGGCGGATGAAGCCATCGACCGCCTTTTCCATCGTCGCGCGCACCTTGACTGGGTCGAGCGGTGGCGGCGGCATAAGCTCGACATCCTGGGCCTTAGCCGTACCGACGAAGAGAAGCATCGTCAGAGGTAGGGCTGCGATAAGTTTGCGCATCGAAATGTCCATCAAAGAGACTCCAGAAATGTCAGCAATGCCTGCCGGTCAGATTTTTGCAAGGCGGCAAAGGCGTCGCGCGCTTTTTGCCCCTCACCGCCGTGCCAGAGAATGGCTTCAGTCAGACTGCGCGCCCGCCCGTCATGCAGATAGAAATCGTTACCGTTGACGGCGCCCGTCAAGCCGATCCCCCAGAGCGGCGGCGTACGCCATTCATTGCCCGTCGCATCGCCGACTGGCTGTCCATCCGCCAAACCATCGCCCATGTCATGCAAAAGAAAATCCGAGTAGGGCCAAATCAGCTGGAAGGAGTGAAGCGGATCGTCGGCGTTACGTCTGGTCACGAATTTAGGTGTATGACAGGACGCGCAGCCGCTGTCGTAGAACATCTGCTTACCGCGCAGGACATTGGGGGCATCCACATTGCGTCGGGCCGGAACACTCAGGTTTTCGGTGTAGAAGGTCACGAGATCGAGAACCGGGGATGGCGCTTCGGTATCGCCCAGTCGTTTTTGCACGCCGGTCGGCATGGCGAGACAGTCCCTCTGCCGCTCGGTGCAATCCCCATAGGCATTCGGCGCGTCAGGTGTCGAGATGCCGAGATCGTGGGAGAAGGCCATGGCGGCCTGATCCCGCACCGTGGCATTCTGCGCCTTCCAGCCGAAACGACCGAGCGCCAGCGCGCCTGAGCGATGATCGCGAACCCAGGCGGGCTTGCCGGATATCCCATCGCGGTTTTTGTCCTCAGGATCGGCGTTGGCGAGAATGTCTTCCTGCGCGATCGCTTCGATCAGGCCGAGGCCAAGGGTGGGCTGTGCGATCCGGGGGGAGATGGAGGTTGCTGCTTCGAGGGGGCCATCAGCCAAGCCATCGACGCGATAGGTCGGTTTGCGCAGTGACACCACGTCACCGTCGCCAAGCGTCATCTCCCGCTCCTCATAGGCAACGGTCAATTTTCCTTCCGCCTGCAAGCCGGGCACCGCAAGGTTTTGCAGTTGCGCGCCATAGGTAACATCCGGGAAGTTCAGCACGCGATGGTCCTGGACCAGCGTCTCTTCGGCGGGCGTGCGAGCAGGGCGAGCAAAGCGGGCGATCATCGACACTGCATCCTCTCCGTCTCGGGGCGGGCGTCCACGCCCGTCATTGATATGACAGGTCTGACAGGAGCGGGCGTTATAGAGTGGCCCCAACCCATCGGAGGCCTGTGTCGAAGAGGGGGCCGACACCCACAGCTTCTGGAACAGCGCGTGACCGAGCTTGAAGTTCTGGCCCTGCTCCAGGTCGATGGTGGCGGATGGTTGGGAGAAGGACGTATTGCCCGGAGCGACCTTGGTTGTCGCTGCACCGGCAGACATGGCCTCGAATGGTTCGGCCTTGGAGAAGTCGGTGGTGGGCGCTGTGACCGCGCGAACGCGATTAAGATCGCTTTGGGAAATGTCACGGCGAGCCGTATCGGCAGCCAGTGACGGAAGGCCGCATACGAGAACGGCGAGGATGGGCGTAAAGAGCCGATACAGATCAGTGCGCTTCATGTCCTCGGCTCACGATGATCCGGCTGCGACAAAGTAAAAAGAGTTGATGAGGCCGCCTTGAAAGAAGGCCTCATCCGATTTTGGAATATGCAATCTTAGTTGAAGACAGCGTTCGGATTGTCGAGGCTTTGAGAGCCTTCTAGTTCGATCTTGCCGAGATCGAGAGCGGCAATGACGCGTTCGATCGTCTTGGTCTGGTCGAGAAGGCCGTCGATGGCGGTCTGAACCACGGCGTTGCCCTCCTTGTTGCCTTCGCCAATCATCTGGTCGTAGGCCTCAACGGTCTGGGCGCGCTTTTCCATGGCGTGCATGGCATCGAGAGTCTTGTTGAGCTTCGCTTTCATCTCGTCGTCCAGCTTCTTGTCGCTGGCGGAAACGAGATCGGAAAGCGAAGGCCCGCTCATCTTGGTACCGTCGGCGCGGGTGTATTCGCCGGTATAGGCCGAGGCGATGCCGATCGCGTCATTGAGGTGCGAGTTATAGGTGTTGTCGGAGAAGCAATCATGCTCTTCTTCAGGATCGTGCAACAGCAGGCCGAGCTTCATGCGCTCGCCCGCAAGCTCGCCATAGGACAGCGAGCCCATGCCGGTGAGAATGGCGGTCAGGCCCTTTTTGGGATCGGCCTCGACATTCTTCGTCGCCTCGCCGTCCGGCGCCCAGTTCGCGGCCATTTCCTTCAGGTCTGAGACGAGCAGGGTGGACGCGGCTTTCAGATAATCGGCGCGGCGGTCGCAATTACCGCCTGTGCAGTTCTTTGTATCGTAGTCGGTGTAGGGGCGGTTGCCTGCGCCCGGGCCGGTGCCGTTCAAATCCTGACCCCACAGCAGAAACTCGATGGCGTGATAACCCGTGGTAACATTGGCTTCCACCTCGCCCGCTTCCGCAAGGCTTCTGATCAGTTCTGGCGTGATCTTCGATGCGTCGACGACTTCGCCACCAACGGTCAGCTTTTTGTTGGCGATGATGTTGGCTGTGTATAGCTCGTTCTCATCGCTTTCCGTGCCATAAGAACTATCGACATAATCGATAAGGCCTTCGTCCAGTGGCCATGCATTGACCTTGCCTTCCCACTCATCAACGATCGGGTTGCCGAAACGGTAGACTTCCGACTGCTGATAGGGAACGCGTGCCTTGATCCAGGCGTCGCGTGCAGCCTTGAGCGTTGCCTCGCTTGGCGTGGCGATCAATGCATCGATCGCCTTGTCCAGTGCTTCTGCCGTGGTCAACGAATCCTGATATTTCGCCTGTGCCAGTTCGGCATAGTGCTTGACCACGGCGGCGGGATCGGTCGCTGCTCTTGCGGGAGCCGCGGTGAAGGCTGACGATGCAGCGAGAAGCGCCATGCTGGCGCTCAGAACGGTTTTGCGAAACATGCTCTCTCCTGTCCAGCACTGCGGTAACGAGGCTGTGAAGGCGAGTTCTGAACCAATCGTAAACTGGTGTCAAATATTCTAGTTTAGAAGATTTCCAACAAACGGACTGCCGGCGACCGCATCGCCGTACAGCAGCGTTTATATGAGAAAATGCTTTCTATGCCTTGCGGGTCATGGCGCAGAAAAAGAAGCCATCCGTGTCTGTCGTCGCTGGCGTCAGAGTTACCGTTTCACCATCTGCGGAGTGAGGCTTGGCCGCCGCCGGTCCGAAGGTTTTTGTCCACCGGTCGAGTGCTGAGACGATCGAGAATTCCGGGTTTTCGGCGCAGA
Organism: Agrobacterium larrymoorei; assembly: GCF_030819275.1. GTDB lineage: Bacteria > Pseudomonadota > Alphaproteobacteria > Rhizobiales > Rhizobiaceae > Agrobacterium > Agrobacterium larrymoorei_B. The sequence continues at coordinate 1,143,302 of NZ_JAUTBL010000001.1, forward strand.
AGCGACGAACCTGACGCTCGTTTTCTTCCGGTAGCACAGAGCATGTGACGTAGAGCAGTTCACCGCCCGGGCGCACGAAGGCCTTTGCCTGATCCAGTGCTTCGGCCTGCTGACCGACGCGCTCTTCAAGATTGCGTTGTATGAGGCGCCATTTTGTATCGGGCCGCCTGCGCCAGGTGCCGGTGCCCGTGCAAGGAGCGTCTACCAGAACACGGTCGAACTTTTCACGGAAGGCGTCCATTCCGGCTGGTCTATCATGCACCTGAACGTTTCGCGTGCCGGCCCGCTTCAGACGCTCGATGATCGGTGCCAGACGTTTTCTGTCGGCGTCGAATGCATGAACCTGGCCCTTGTTGTTCATGGACGCGGCCATAGCCAGCGTCTTGCCGCCGCCGCCTGCGCAATAATCGAGGATCTGTTCGCCTTCAGTGGCTCCGGCGAGATCGGCGACGATCTGAGAACCCTCGTCCTGCACCTCGAACCAGCCTTTCTGGAAGGAAAGCTCGGCTGTGACGTTGGGCAAGCGCGACGGACCTTCGCCAGCTGGAATACGCACACCCTGACGAGCGATGCGGGTCGCGACCGCGCCGCTGTCCTCCAGCGCCTTGAGCACCTTGTCACGGTTTGCCTTCAGCGTGTTGGCGCGAAGATCGAGTGTCGGGCGTTCATTCAGCGCCTGTGCCTGGCGAAGCCAGTCGTCGGAAAAAGCCGCTTCGAGCGATGGCTGAACCCATTCCGGAATATCGCCCTGGATATGAGGAGGCGCGTCGGCGAGCGAGCGAGTGGTCAGCGCAGTCAGTGAGTTTTCGGACAGAGGCGGAGGGGCAAACTTGTCGCCTTCGAATTCCTGCGCCAATTGCTCCGGCGTTTTACCCCATTGGCGTAGCATCACAGCATAGCCAAGGGCGGTCGCGCTATCGTCATCCATCAACCATGCGTGGGACAGTTTCATGCGAAGGGCATCGTAGACGATGTTGCCGATAGCGGCCCTGTCGCCGGAACCAGCGAAACGATGCGCCAGTCCCCAGTCTTTCAGTGCGTCGGCGACGGGGCGTCTGCGCGCCTCGATATCTGCCAACACTTCGATTGCTCCGGCCAAACGCCCGCCCAAACGCATTGTCTACCTCATCTCCGTGAATGCCCGGTTGGTAGACGCGAATGGCGGCGAGGGCAAGGCTTAGGCTGGAATTCCCGAAAAAGCGCTTCGGAAATCAAAGCATGGTTCGCGTTTAAACGTCTAAAACGATTTCGCGAGAACGACATGCGGCAAAACAAGTCTTACTTGGCGGCGACGATCTCGTAGCAAACCTTGGCGGTGCCGGAGCTGACCATGCCGAGGTTCTTGGCTGCAGCCCTGGACAGGTCCAGAACACGACCCTTGATGAACGGGCCACGGTCGTTGATGCGAACGACAACGGCTTTGCCATTGCGGGCATTGGTCACCTTGACCTTGGTGCCGAACCGCAAGGAGCGATGCGCCGCAGTCAGATTGGAAGGATTCATCCTCTCGCCGGAAGCAGTCTTGGAGGTGAGAGCATACCAAGATGCGCCGCCGCAACCATTTGCAGCATTGGCTTGAAGAGGAGCGATAAAACAGCAGGCGGCGATAGTTGCTGCCGCAATAGTCATGCGTCGGATAGTCGTCAAACTGTGCTTCCCTGATACTCGGCCCCGCGCCGAATGAATTGCGGAGAGTTTAGGGCCGCGGAAAAATGGCAAAAACTTGCCTTGATCCAATCACGAACTGTTACAGACTGTAACATTCGTGATCGAAAATGGGAGACTTGATTTTAGATAGCCGTCTATGGTTTTGGAAAAATTTGTTTAGAATCAAACTGCAAGCATAGAGGGGTTGCCGCAGGCGTATTACACTCTCGAGTTCACAAAAGCCGGGTGAAATAATTTTCTAAAAGCTGAAAAATTCTCCTAAATTTGCACATTAATAAAACGTTAAAGACAAATTTGACGATGATAAACATCCTCAAAAGGCCGTTTGCATGGATTTTTCACCCTTCTTAGATGAACGTCCATTCATCTTTCCACGCCCCGCTCTCCCATAATTGGCGCAGCGATGCGCGGTAATCTGGATAGCGAAACGAAAAGCCCATGTGGCGGAGCTTGCCGTTCGAGACCCGTTTGTTCTCGCCATAGAAGGACCGGGCCATGGGGCTCAGTTCGGCAGTCTCGAAGGATTGTTCTGGGGGAGGTTCGATCTTCATCAGCTCTGCGGCGAATGTCAGCACATCCTGTGGCGGCGCCGGTTCGTCGTCGGTCACGTTGAAGATGCCGCTGGCGTTGCGTGAAACGAGAAAGGCGCTGGCGGCCCCTATGTCCTCGACACGGATGCGATTGAACACCTGATCCTGCTTGATAAGGCGCCGGGCGGTTCCCTTCTCGAGGTTCATGAAGCCATTGCGCCCCGGTCCATATATGCCCGAGAGACGCAGAATAGAGAGAGGCACGGAAGCGTCATCCGCCGCTTTTGTCCACGCCTGTTCGGCCTCTACTCGCTCCAGCGAGCGCGCGGAGACAGGTTTGCAAGGCGTTTCCTCATCCACCCAGGCACCGTCGTGATTGCCGTAAACGCCAACCGTGGAAAGATAGGCGACCCACTCCAGTTGCGGCATAAGCGACTTCAGATCCCCGCCGCACAGGCGCATCAGGGGATCACCCGTCCTGCCGGGAGCAATCGATTGGACAAGATGCGTGACTGTGGAGAGTTCGCTCCGTATAGCGCTGTCAAGCGTCTCGCCGTCGAAGATAAAGGGGGTGATGCCGAGGCTGCGTAGCTTATCGGCCTGTTCGGCGCCTCGCGTCGTACCGCACACCCGCTCCATGCTGCCCTGAAGACTTTTGGCGATCGCTCTGCCGGAATATCCAGCACCGAAAATCATCAGCTGCGACATCTATACTCCTGCGATACGCCATTCTTCCTGCACGTCCGAATCGTCTTCGGCCGTGTGCGCCGCAGCGTAAGCATGGAAGCTTTGCCTGTCCATCAACTGCGACAGCGCCCAAACAGCCATGCCGCGCACGTCCGGTGACGCATCCGCTGTGAGTTGTTTGCACTGTTCGATAAAGCGACGATCCTTCGAATTGCCGGCTGCGATCAGAACGTTGCGGACGAAGCGGTTACGGCCAATCCGCTTGACCGGCGATCCGCTGAAGAAGGTTCGGAAGGCCGCGTCATCGAGCCCAAGAAGAAAATCAATCTGGGGCTCCTTGAGATCCTCGCGGGCCTGCAACTTCATCTCCGAAGCGCTTGCCGCAAACTTGTTCCAGGGACAGGCCGCAAGGCAATCATCGCAGCCGTAGATGCGGTTGCCGATCATCGGCCTGAATTCGTGCGGTATCGGCCCTTTATGCTCAATCGTCAGATAGGAGATGCAGCGCCGCGCATCGAGCTTGTAAGGCGCCGGAAAGGCATTGGTCGGGCAGGCATCGAGACAGGCGCGACAGGAGCCGCAGTGATCACGCTCAGGCTCGTCAAGACAGAGTTCGGCGGTGGTGAACATGCTGCCGAGAAAGAGCCATGAGCCGAAGGAGCGGCTGACGAGATTGGTGTGCTTGCCCTGCCAGCCAAGACCGGCAGCTGCAGCCAGTGGCTTTTCCATGACCGGCGCGGTATCGACGAAGACCTTGACGTCCTCGCCCGCACGGGCCGCGAAGCGCGTTGCGATCTCCTTCAGCCGTCCTTTGATCACATCATGATAGTCGCGGTTGCGGGCGTAGACAGAGATCGCGGCCTTGTCCGGCTTTTCGAGGATTGTGCGCGGGTCTTCCTCCGGTCCATAATTCAGGCCGAACATGACGATGGAGCGGACATCGCCCCACAGGGTCTTGGGAGAAGCTCGCCGCTCCGCCGTTTCCGCCATCCACCCCATGGTGCCGTGGTAGCCGTTTTCCAAAAACTGCTGCAAGCGTTCAGGAGCCAGCGGAATGGCCTCCGGCGAGGTGATGCGACAGAGGTCGAAGCCAAGCGTCGTTGCTTCCGCGCGAACGAAATCCGTCAGCTTGCGGGCACGCAGCTCCTGCTTCTGCAAGACCGTGTCGATTGCTTCTCTCCTGGAACGCCTGCCAGCACTGCGCCGACTGAGACGTTATATATAATGCCTCGCGACAGGATTAGAAATCGAGATCGGCATAATGAGAGGAGGGCGCTAGACGTGGTACCCGTTCTGCCAAAAGCGGTCGGAAGGATGGGCGCGATTTTACCCGCTGGTACCATTCCTTGGCAATCGGCGCTTCGAGCCAGTTGATCTCACCAAGATAGTCGAGAATGGAGACCGATGCAGCCGCGGCGAGATCGGCATAGCTCAAGCGATCGCCAGCAATCCAGGTGCGCGACCCAGCAAGCCATTCGAGATACTTCATATGCTGGCGAATGTTCGAGCGCGCGGTCCGCAGAAGTTTCGAGTCCGGTGGACCTCCGCCTTGGGCAGCCGTCATCTGCAATTTGTAGACACGCTCGCGCACCAAGGGCTTGGTGACGTCGTTTTCCATCTTCTGCAAAAACCACTCGGTCAAACGGCGTATCTCAGCGCGTTGAAACGGCTCTTCCGCCAAAAGACGACGATCGCGCTTCAGCACGCCATGCGCCTCATCCAGAAACTCCGCAAGCACATAAGGCCCACAGAGCGAGCGCATATTGTCATCCAGATAGACGGGCAAGGTACCGGCAGGATTGAGCGCTAGAAATTCCCGCCTCTTTTCCCAAGGCTGCTCCTCGACAAGATCGATCTGGAAGCCATATTCGGCAAGGATCAGCCGGACGAACCGCGACGCTGTCGACATGGAGGAATGATAAAGAGTTGGCATTTGCGCTCAGGGTTTGTGTTTCTTGCGGTTGCTTGTCTGTGGTGGAAAAAAGCTCAAAGTGCGGCTTTGGCAGGAAATAATAGACAAAGCTTTTTTAACGTAACTTTAATGCTGCGTTGCACCACAGTCTGTGGGTGGGTGCTGAGCGGCTGCAATAAAAAGCGCCCTGGATTTTTTCTCCGGGCGCTTAGCCTTTTCATGCAACGGCCATCAGGCCACCAGCCTCACTGTGCAGAGATGGAGCTCGTTGCACATGGGTCAACCCCATAGGCGGGAGAGCAACCGGTCTTGCCTGCGGCAACCGTGCCCGGAGCCATGAACGAACCTGCCAGAACAACCAACGCCGCACACGCAAAAAAGAGTGCGATAGACCTGCCCATTTCTCATTGCCTTTCAAAATTAAAATACGAGCGGTCACGCCGCTGGTTGGTTGTTCGATGGAGGATGTGTCGTGATTGTGGCGTTTACCAATAACTGACGTTGCTGAACACCGGGTTAATGTGAAGACTTTTCCACCGTTGCCCTTGCGCCACGCTTGCGGCATTCCCCACGCGTTTCCGCGACATTCCCACCCCTTGAACGTGGCAACGAATTCAACGTTGCCCAGTTCGTTGGGATCATAACGGTCGACGTAATTTTTGGTTGCAATGCGCTTGAAAAAAGCCCCGTGCATAGGCCCTAAAGCGTGTCGCGATCTTTCAGATTCGCTCATACGCTCTAGGTCTTTGTTATTGCATGTCGTGATCGCAAAACCGCTGCGCACTTTTGCGCGACACGCTTTAAGTCGGAATCGACTCCGGGCACGCACGAGGCGTTGGCGTGAAGAGCGAGCGCCGTTCCTGCTTCCAAAGGACGGGTGACGCCTTAAGCAGCCTTTCCGGCGTTGCTGAACTGGCCGTGCGGACGGTAGCTGACCAGATAGGACGAGAGAACCGAGGTGATGCGAACGGGCGTGATCCCCATTCCTTCCAAAGTCAGGCCAGCCTTTGCCGCTTCTGCCGACACCACATTGTCCTTCTTCAACAGGGCAATCTGGTCGGAGGTGAAGGGAGGCTTGATCAGAGGAATGAGAGAGGCGACCGAACCCATCAATGACGCAATGCCAAAGGGCAGGTTGACCATTGGGCGTTCGCGGTAGGTTGCTTCCAGGACCGCCTCAAGACATTGGCGGAAGGTCAAGACGTCCTGGCCGCCAAGCTCGTAGGTGGCGCCGGGCTTCAACTGGCCATCGACGCTGCGAGCGACCGCTTCCGCGACATCCTCGACATAGACGGGCTGGAACTTCGTCTTGCCGCCACCGATCAGAGGGAGGAAGGGAAGCGTGCGCGCCATGCCGGCAAACTTGTTGAAGAAGTTGTCTTCAGGGCCGAAGACGATGGATGGGCGCAGAACAATGGCGTCGGGCAAAATGGAGCGGATCGCGGCTTCGGCACGGCCCTTGGTGCGGGCATATCCGATCGAAGAATTCGCATCGGCGCCGATTGCCGAAATATGGGTCAGCGTCGCACCTGCCGCCTTGGCAGCTTCTGCAACGGCGCGCGCGCCGAATTCCTGCACGGCATCAAACGTATTGCGACCGCTTTCGAACAGCAGGCCGACGCAGTTGACGACGTGATCGGCATCTTCGACAGCCCGAACGATCGAGTCCTTGTAACGCAGATTGGCCTGGGCGAAGGAAATCTGGCCGACATTGCCGAGCGGCTGCAGGAAACCGGCAAGATCCGGGCGGCGAACCGCAACGCGGATGCGATAGCCGCGTTTTGCCAGCGTGCGCACCACATGCCGCCCGACGAAGCCCGAGCCGCCAAAAACGGTGACGAGAGGAGGAAGGTTGGCCAAGGGCATGAGACGGCTCCTGCGAAGCGTTAATGGATATATTCTGGTGTCTTAGCTGAAAGCCGGGCGCACGGGAAGAGAGAACAGTATGACGGGTCCTCGGGACTGAATTCTTGCTTGCAGGGCGGCGGCGGTTGCGAAGGACGATGCCAGTGGCGTCACGAGTTTGCGACGGGCTGCCGCCTCGTAGCGACGAAGTTATGAATGAGGCACAGAGCATGAATTGCGATGATGCAGAAAATAGCGCTCTTCGCGTTCTGCGCCGACACCTGCCAACCAAGAGGGGTCTTGATACCATCCACGACTAGTGGTCCCTGGGCGACATTCACGGAAATAGGAAGCCCAGTTTCCGTTAAAAAAAACGCCGACACCATCATTATAAGACCGTAACAGAAAATCGTGTCCGCGACCGCAACTGTATGGAAATTGATGGGGAACTGGTTGCTTGAGCTAAGCATGCTCATCAACACTGACGCGAAAAACAACATCAGGAAATAAGCGATAAGGCCAGCAATACCCATGAGTACAACAGCGAATACGAAAAACCCGTGCGCTTCGACGAACTCAAAGCCATTTGAATAAACAATCGGTAGCCACGTCACGAAGACGAAAATCAAAAATCGGATGAAGAAAAACATCATGATAGGCCATCCTGCCTGAGGCCGATAGCAAAGCCTTCCGCTGTGCCCTAGACTCCCTCGACGACCACCATTTCCGCATCGGCCACTTCCTGGCGGATTTTTGCTGCAGCCTGGTACTCCTGCGAATTATAGCAATCGACGGCATGCTGCATCGAGGGGAACTCGATGATGACGTTGCGGGCGCGTGCCTGGCCCTCCAGCTCCGTGAATGCACCGCCTCGAGCGATAAATTTTGCACCGTAGCGTTCGAAGGCTGGCTTGGCTGTCGCGACATAATCCTTGTAACGCTCGGCATCGCGAACATCCACGCGTGCGATCCAGTAGGCTTTGGTCATGGTTTTCGTCCTTATCGATTGGCTGGGAAGCTGGCGCGCAGCATTTCGTCCAGAATGGCACGTGCCGCAGCCTTCGGATCGGTCGCCTTGACGATAGGGCGTCCAACGACCAGATGGCTAGATCCGCCCTGAATGGCGTCGAAAGGTGTCACCACACGCTTCTGGTCTCCGGCGTCTGCACCGGTTGGGCGAATGCCAGGGGTCACCACCGCCATGTCGGGTCCGAGGATGTCGCGAACGGCGGCGGATTCTTCGGCAGAGCAGACGATGCCGCCCATGCCCGCTTCTCTCGCCTGTTCGGCGCGCTTGAGAACCAGCGAGCGGGCATCACCCTGGTAGCCTGCCTCCACTAAGTCGGCATTGTCCATGGAGGTCAGAACCGTGACGCCGAGAAGGGTGAGGTCCGAGCCCTTGGCTGCGGCAACGGCAGCGCGCATGGCCTTTGGATAGGCGTGCAGGGTCAGCATCGACATGCCCATCTTGGCGATGTTTTCCACGCCGGAGGCGACCGTATTGTCGATATCCAGCAGCTTCATGTCGAGGAAGATTTTTTTGCCGCTTTGGGCAAGCTCGCGAGCAAATTCCAGTCCACCGGCAAAGACCAGCTGATAACCGATCTTGTAGAAAATGACATCGTCGCCAATGGCGGTAACGATCGACTCGGCCTCCTTGACGGTTGGAACGTCCAGGCCAACGATCAGGCGCTCGTTCGTGGTCATCATCTTTACCCCTGCCAGTTTTCGATGGGCGTCCAGTCGCATGTCACTTTCCGGTCCGCAAGGTCGAATCTGAAAAGATTGCCACCGCCGGGCGGCTGGTCGGTGCTGCGTCGGATCACATCGTGGCTGAGGTGGCTCTTGAGAAGGGTTCCGACCGCGCCATGACCGATAAAGGCAATGGGCTGGCTGGGATCGTGGGGGGCGAGGATGGTTTCGACCGATTTAACAATGCGAGCCTGTGCGTCGGCTGCGGTCTCCCAGCCTTTGTAGCTTGCATGCGGGTGGGCGAAGAACCAGTCAGCGGCCTTTTCGAAGAGGTCAGGCGGAAGAAAGCCGGTCGCGCTTCGGTCGTTCTCGTGCATGTCCTCAGCAGTTTCGACCGCAAGATCGCTGGCGCGGGCAAGATATTGCGCCGTTTCGATCGCTTTCGTCTCGGTGCTGCTGACGATACGGCGCAAGTCGCGAACCCAAGGCTGCGAGAAGGCTCTTTTCGCCCTCTCTGCGCCTATGTCCGATAGTCCCCATTCAGGAACGGGAACCTTCGGATCGATGCGAACCTGCGGATGGGTTATGTAGAGAGCGTACATCCCCAAAGAGTAGACTAGCTGCGGGTATAGGTCCACAGCTGCGCAGGCGGAATGTTGCGCACCACGAAGTCGAAATGGCGAATATGATAGAGATGAGGCTGCGCCACGATCGGTGAGACCGGGCCGTAGGAAATCTGAACAACAGGGCGGCCATGCGGAATGCGGTTCAGTAGCTCGTCCAGCAGCTTGATTCTGGCGGCCATCGGAAAGTTCAGCATGGGAACGGCGGAAATCACACAGTCGAACATCTGGTCCTTCTGGTCGCCCAGCGTCTTATCCAGATCGAAAGCATCGCCATTGATGAAGTTGACGCCTGGATAGCTGCGTAGAAGCTGCTGATAGAAATCCGTCGAATATTCGATGGCCGTCACCTGGTCGGGCCTGAGGCCCCTGCCGAGGATGGCTTTGGTGATGACGCCGGTTCCGGGTCCGAGTTCAAGAACGGGCAGGCCTGAGTGAGGGTTGATGACGCTCGCCATCCGCCGCGCGGTGATGCCGGAGGTTGGAACGATCGCGCCGACTTTTTTCGGCTGATTGACCATTCCCTTGAAGAAGCGGATTTCTTCTTCGAATTTCCGGCCGAAGCGTTCTTTCAGGCTCAGTCCCATGTCTTGTCCCCTTATTTGTCGTCAAATACCATTTGTTGAAACTATGGCGACATCTTGTCTCGAACGGCGCAAATCAAAATCAAAATGTCGCATTTGGAAAAACTTATCTCACCTCTGGAGCGAAAAAAAGCCGGAGGAAAATTCCGCCGGCTTTTTTCAGGAATGTTGTCTTAGACCCGCATCGGCATCAGCACGTAGAGCGCATCATCCCCCGCTGTATCACGCACCAGCGTCGGCGAGCCTGCATCGGCCAGCAGGAAGATCGCATCTTCGCCGGACAACTGCGCCGTGATATCCAGCAGATATTTGGCATTGAAGCCGATTTCCATTGGGTCGTTCTCGTAACCGACCGCTACTTCTTCCGTCGCACTTCCTGAATCCGGGTTGTTGACGGTCAGCGTCAATTGTCCGTCGGTCAAGGCAAGCTTGACCGCACGGCCCCGTTCCGAAGAAATGGTGGATACGCGGTCCACGGCCTTGGCGAAGCTGCCGCAATCGACGCGCATTTCCTTGTCGTTACCGGTCGGGATCACGCGCTGATAGTCGGGGAAGGTGCCGTCGATGAGTTTTGACGTCATGACGATATCGCCGATGGTCAGACGGATCTTGGCGTCGGATACTTCGACGGCCACTTCGAGTTCGGGATTATCGACGAGCTTCTGCAGCTCACCCACGGTCTTGCGCGGAATGATGATGCCCGGCATGCCCTCCGATCCGGACGGCGCATCGACATCGGCGCGCGCGAGACGGTGGCCGTCTGTTGCAACGGCGCGCAGCTTCAGGTCGCCACCGCTTTCGATCGTGTGGAAGAAGATGCCGTTCAAATAGTAGCGGGTTTCTTCAGTGGAAATGGCGAACTGCGTGCGATCGATCAGCATCTTGAGATCGGTGGCTTTCAGCTTGAAGCTGTGGCTGAAGGTGCCCGCGGTAAGGTCGGGGAAATCCGTTTCCGGCAGGCACTGGAGCGAGAACTTGGAGCGTCCGGACGCCACCGTCATCGACGAGCCGTCGGGATTGGTCGCGAGAAGCACTTCAGACCCGTCCGGCAGCTTGCGGACGATTTCATAGAGCAGATGTGCCGGCACGGTCGTCGCACCCGCCTGTTCCACCATGGCCGGTGTCGCTTCTGTGACTTCCAGATCGAGGTCGGTCGCCTTCATGTCCAGATTGGCGCCGGAGGCGCGCAGTAGAATGTTCGACAGGATCGGAATGGTGTTGCGCCGTTCGACCACGCGATGCACGTGGTTCAGCGACTTCAAAAGGTTGGACCGCTCGAGAGTAATACGCATGGACGCTACCGCTTTCAACCGTTGCGACCCGGCGGTGCCGGATCGGCAAGATAGTCTTTCCCGGCCTGATGCCGGATAATGGGACAGGCAAAATGGCAGAGTTATCGTGCAAAATGCAAGAGGCCTGCATTCGCTAGTCCTCCCTATTCCACGCTATCGCGCATGATCCACAGATAAGAGTGACATCTTGCGCTTGTTCCGCCGCTTCCAATTGCCCATAAGTGCTTCCGTGGAATGGCAAAATAGATTGGACTGACCCGTGACAGACGAAATCAACCATGACCAGACGGAGACGTCTTCGGGCAAGAGCTTTCGTATCGCAGGCGTTTCGGTCCCAGCGCGGCCTTTGGAGAACGCGCTCTATCTCGTGGCCACCCCCATCGGCAATCTCGGCGATATCACCTTGCGGGCACTCGAAACTTTGAGCTCCGCCGATGTTCTCGCCTGTGAGGACACACGCGTCACCCGCATTCTTTTAGAGCGCTATGGCATCCGCAACCGCCCTTACGCTTATCATGAGCATAATGCCCAGGAGGTTGGGCCGAGGTTGATTGCGGCTCTGGAGGCGGGCAAGTCGGTCGCTCTCGTTTCCGATGCCGGAACGCCGCTTGTGTCCGACCCCGGTTATCGGCTCGGACAGTTGGCGCTCGAAGCGGGCTATCGCGTCGTGCCCATTCCTGGCCCGTCCGCACCGCTTGCTGCCCTCGTCGGATCGGGCATGCCGAGCGACGCCTTTCTGTTCGCTGGGTTCCTCCCCGTGAAGGATCGTGGCAAGCGCGATCGCTTTGCCGAGCTTGCCAAAATTCCGGCAACGCTGATCTTTTTCGAATCCCCGCATCGCATCGGCGCGTCCGTCCGCGTCGCTGCCGAGGTGCTAGGGCGCGAGCGCCGCGCCGTGGTTTGTCGCGAACTGACAAAGACCTTTGAGGAATTCCGCCGGGGGACTTTGGGCGAGCTTGCCGACTATTACGACGAAGATCGCACGGTGAAGGGTGAGATCGTCCTTCTCGTCGAGCCGCCATCCTATGACGATATCCCCGATATTGAAGATGTCGAAAAGCTGTTGAAGGATCTGGTGTCCACCATGCCGGCGGCCAAGGCGGCCGCGGAGGCGGCGAAACTTACGGGCCTGCCGCGCAAGGAACTCTACCAGCGACTGCTCGACATGAAGGATAGCAATGGCGGCTGACGCACGGCATGTGAAAAGACGCCGCGCGGAAAAGCGGGGCCACGCTGCCGAATACTGGGCGGCACTTTATCTCATGCTGAAAGGCTACCGGATTCTAGCGCTGCGCTATCGCACCCCACTTGGTGAAATCGATCTCATTGCCCGGCGAAAGGATGTCGTCGCCTTTATCGAAGTGAAGGCCCGTCGCTCGGAAAAGGACGCTGTGGATGCGGTAAGTTTTCAATCGCAACAGCGCATTCGTGGATCTGCCGATTTGTGGCTGGCGCGGCGTCACGATGCGCATAATCTATCCTCGCGTTTCGACATCGTCGCTATTCTGCCGCGGCGTCTGCCAGTCCATTTCATCGATGCTTTTTGAGGACGATTTCCATGTTGAGCGAACGCGAAAAAATGGCTGCCGGGGAATGGTATTCATGCCTTGATGACGAGTTGGACGCACTTCGGATCAAGGCGCGTTTCGCTGTTCATCAGCACAATACGCTTCCACCGGATGAGCGCGGGTCGATTGGCGCGTTGCTTCGCCGTCTTTTGAAGTCGGTCGCTGACACTGCTTTCATCGAAGCGCCGTTCCATTGCAGCTACGGCGTCAATATCAGCCTGGGAGAAAGGGTCTATCTTAACGCAGGCTGCACGATCCTCGACTCGGGCCGCGTTGAAATTGGCGCAGGCTCCATGCTGGGTCCCGGCGTCCATATTTATTGCGCCGATCATCATCGGGATATCGCTCTGCGCGGGCAGGGGATCGAGAGAGCAAGGCCGGTCGCGATTGGCAAAGATGTCTGGATAGGCGGCGGCGCCATCATTCTGCCGGGTGTGACGATTGGTGATGGAGCCATTGTCGGCGCAGGTTCGGTGGTGACGAAGAGCGTTGCGCCAGGCGACGTTGTCGTCGGCAATCCGGCGCGCTCGACGCGACGTAAATGATCTACCTGCGATTGCCCGGCGTGATTGGCCTGCAATTTCGGAGCTTCTCACGTAATAAATCTGACATGAAACTGTAAAATCCCCGTCACGGAACGTCCCTATTCGCATCCTCACCCAACAAGGGCGGTAGAGGATCGAAAGATGATCAAGAAAATTTCCATGGCCGTGATGGCCTTCAGCGTTTCCGCAACGTCTTCCATGGCGGCAACCAACATCACCTGGTGGCATGGCATGGGCGGCCGCAATGGCGAAGTCATCAATGAGGTCGCGCAGAAGTTTAACGCCGCGCAGACCGCATGTGCATTGACGCCGGTTTCCAAGGGTTCTTACGAAGAAGCGCTGGCAAGCGGCATCGCTGCCTTCCGCTCCGGCGAGCAGCCGAACATTCTCCAGGTTTTCGATGCAGGTGCAGCCACAATCATCAACGCCAAGGGCGCTGTTATCCCAGCGGAAGACATCATCACCAAGGCCGGTTACAAGTTCGATCGCGAAGCCTTCATTCCTGGCGTTCGCTACTTCTACGCCGCAGCGGACGGCAAGTTCGTCGGCATGCCGTTCAACTCCTCCGCACCGATCATGTACATCAACACCGAAGCCCTGAAGAAGGCGGGTGTCGAAGCGCCAAAAACCTGGGAAGAGTTCGAGGCCATCGCTCCGAAGTTGAAGGAAGCTGGTTTCATCCCGCTCGTACAGTCGCAGCTGACCTGGGAGTTCACCGAGAACTTCTTCTCGCGCAACAACATCCAGTTCGCCACCAACAACAATGGTTACGATAGCGTCGTCGATACCAAGCTGAAGGTGACCGATCCGAACCTCATCACGATGTTCGAAAAGCTGAAGTCCTGGAAGGACCAGGGCTACTTCGCCTATTACGGTGCTGGCTGGAACGACAACCAGAAGCCGTTCGAAGAGAACAAGGTCGCCCTCTGGATCGGTTCGTCAGGCTCCTTCGGCGGTCTGCAGAAGACGGCACAAATGCCATTCTCGGCAACTTTCCTGCCCTATTGGGGCGCGATCAAGGGCGCTGGCACCAACTCCTTCATCGGTGGCGCGGCCCTATTTGCCATGTCCGGCAAGCCTGAGGCTGAAAACAAGTGCGTGGCAGACTTCTTCCAGTTCCTGACCTCGCCTGAAATTCAGAAGTTCTACCATGAAGCCACCGGCTACGTCGCCATCACCAAGGCCGCTTACGAGCTGGCGAAGAAGGAAGGCTACTACGAGAAGCAGCCTGTCGCCGAAGTCGGCATCAAGCAGCTGTCGCTTCCAGGCGGCGAATGGTCCAAGGGCTATCGCCTCGGCTTCTATCCGCAGATCCGCGCCATCATGGAGCGTGAATATGGCCGCATCTTCTCCGGCGAAGTCTCCGTAAAGGATGCCTTCAACATCATTGAGAAGGAAGGCAACGACCTTCTGGCGCGCTTCGCCAAGACCGCTGGCTGATAACACGGTCGCCCAATCGATGGACCTCTCCTCGGATCGGGGAGAGGTCCGTTCCAATATGTGCAAGCCGCTTCCAAGTCGCAGCCGTCCTTGCCCCATGGGCAGTGATGATGCGCGGCACACAAGCAGGGCTCTCTGAAAAAATCACGGACGGACGTCTTCGCTGAAGCCCGGTCCATAACCAAGGAAGGTTTGCGGACGTGACCTACGTTCCCTCCCAACCGAGCGCCACCCAGGTTCTTCCCGGCCTTGCCGCGAAAGCGAAGAAGCCTGCCGCGGCGACAGAGACGGCCAAGCGCGTCCAGTTTTCCCCTTCGCTGCTGCCCTATCTCTTCCTCGCGCCGCAGCTTCTGGTCATTTTCGTCTTCTTTTATTGGCCGTCGGTGCAGGCGGTTCAGTCCTCTTTCTATATCGAGGACCCCTTCGGCTTCGGCTCGACCTTCGTCGGTTTTTCGAATTACACGGATGCCCTGTTCAGCGCGGAATATCTGAGCATCGCGAAGTTCACCGGTATCTTCACCATTCTCGTGACGGTATTTTCGCTGGCCATTGGTCTGTTGCTGGCCGTCAAGGCCGATGCCGTCATCCGCGGTGCTTCGGCTTACAAGACGCTATTGATCTCCGTCTATGCCATCGCGCCGCCGGTGGCGGGCTTGATCGGTATGATGTTTTTCGACCAGCATATCGGCCCTTTCGTCAAGATCGCCGCCTTCTTCGGCTGGCACATGCAGGTGGGCGTCAATTACTTCGACACGGCTTTTGCCATGGTCTTCGTTTCGGTCTGGAAGCAGATCCCCTATAATTTCATCTTCTTCCTGTCGGGCCTGCAAAGCGTTCCGGTTTCGGTCCGCGAGGCGGCCTATCTCGATTGCCGCTCTGGTTTTCGCCGGTTCTGGACCGTCATCATGCCGCTTCTGGCGCCGACTGCCTTCTTCCTGCTGATCATCAACGTCACCTATGCCCTGTTCGACACGTTCGGCGTCATCGACGTGATGGTGAAGGACAAGGCGGCCAACAACCCGATCACTCTGGTCTACAAGGTGTTTCTCGACGGATTCCGCGGCAACGATATTGGCGGCTCCTCGGCGCAATCCGTGATCCTGATGGTCGTCGTCTTCGTGCTGACCGTCATGCAATTCCGCTTCCTCGAAAAACGCATCCATTACGGTTGAGGTGTTGACCTATGTATAAGACCAAGCCTCTCGACCATCTGGTGCTGATCATCGGCTCGCTGTTTCTGGTTCTGCCGGTCATCGTCGCCTTCATGACCTCGACGCATACCGCAGCCGAAATCCACATGAACGGACTGGCTCTCACGCCCGGCAACAATTTCATCGCGACCTATGAGAAGGTGCTGACGCAGAAGGGCGGCTTTACCGGCCAGGTGACCGGCTTCAATATGGTGATGAACTCGCTGATCCTCGGCATCGGCTTTGCTGTCGGCAAGATCGTCCTGTCGATGATGGCAGCGTATGCCATCGTCTATTTCCGCTTCCGCTTCGCAACGCTTGCCTTCTGGATCATCTTCACCACGCTGCTACTGCCGCTCGAAGTGCGCATCATGCCGTCCTATGAGGTGATGAGCAAACTCGGGCTTTTGAACTCCTATACCGGCCTCATCGTACCGCTTCTGGCCTCTGCCACCGGCACCTTCTATTTCCGTCAGTTCTTCAAATCGGTGCCGGACGAGTTGCTGGAAGCGGCGCGGATCGATGGCGCAGGGCCGATCAAATTCTTCATCGACGTTTTGATCCCGCTGTCGCGCACCATGGTGGCAGCGATCTTCATCATCATGTTCGTATATGGCTGGAACCAGTATCTCTGGCCCATGCTGATGACCAATGATGAGAGCTTCTTCACGCTGATGCGCGGCATCAAGTCGATCCTGCAGGTCTGGGTCGGTTCGCAGCTCCCCGATTATAACGAGGCTTTCGCGCTGGCCGTTCTCGCCATGCTGCCCCCGGTGATGATCGTCGTCATCTTCCAGAGCTGGTTCATCAAGGGCCTCACCGAAAGCGATAAGTAAAGGATACCGACAATGGCCGAGATCGAAATCAGTCAGGTCTGCAAGGATTACGCCAACGGCATGCGCGCCGTCCACGATGTGGATATCTCCATCAAGGACGGCGAGTTCATCGTGCTCGTCGGCCCCTCCGGCTGTGGCAAGTCCACGCTTCTGCGCATGGTGGCGGGTCTGGAGGAAATCTCCGAGGGCACCGTCAGCATCGGCAACCGTATCGTCAATGATGTGGAGCCAGCTGACCGCGATATCGCGATGGTTTTCCAGAATTATGCGCTTTACCCACATATGTCGGTGCGCGAAAATCTGGAATACGGTCTGAAGAACCGCAAGACGCCAAAGGCCGAGATCGATGCCCGTGTGGCGGAAGCCGCCCGCATGCTGCAACTGGAACCTTATCTGGAGCGCAAACCGCGGGCACTTTCCGGCGGTCAGCGACAACGCGTCGCCATGGGCCGTGCCATCGTGCGCAAGCCAGCGGCTTTCCTCTTCGATGAGCCGCTCTCCAATCTCGATGCCAAGCTGCGCGTCTCGATGCGCGGTGAGATCAAGCGGCTGCAACGCCGCCTTGGCACCACCTCCATCTATGTGACGCATGACCAGTTGGAAGCGATGACTTTGGCGGATCGTCTCGTGGTTCTGAATGCGGGACGCATCGAACAGATCGGCGCGCCGCTGGATGTCTACCACACGCCCGCCTCTACCTTTGTCGCAAGCTTCATCGGCTCGCCTGCAATGAACCTTCTGTCCGGTGAACTGCATGGCGATCGGCTGGCGATTGGCCCTGCGATCTTGTCGTTGAATGGTGTGGCGCCGACCTCCGGCCCGGTGACGGTCGGCATGCGAGCGGAAGATTTGCGCATTGCACATGGGGATGAGCCTGCCTTGCCGTTCTGCCTCGACTATGTCGAGGAACTCGGCTCGCAGCGATTGGTGCATGGTCTCGTCGGAGATCAGTCACTGACGGTGGCACTTTCCGCCGAGCTGCAGCTTCCAGAAATCTTCGCCTTGACCATCAATCCTTACAAGCTGCACTTCTTTGACAACGAAAGCGGCAAGCGGATCGCTTTTGGGTTCGCCTCTCAAGGCGCGGAGCCGCGGTTGGCGCAAGCGAACGTCTAATCTCGAAGATGAAGCCGGGCGCGGATATGCGGACCGGCTTTTTTTGTCCATTGACTCCATTATAAGATCTAATATTCTCTTATCATGGAAAATCAATTCGATCCCCTTGAACCCGCCATCGCCATGCGTCTGAAGCTTCTGCGTGAGCAGAGTGGGCTGACGCTGGATGGACTTGCGACAATGTCCGGCGTGAGCCGTGCCCATGATATCCCGCATTGAACGGGGGGAGGCGAGCCCCACCGCATCGCTGCTTGCCCGCATTTGTGCGGCTCTCGGCCTCTCGCTGTCGCAGTTCTTCGCCGAGAATGAGACACGGTCGTCACCGTTGGTAAAACACGGTGATCAGCCGACCTGGAAAGACCCCGAGACCGGCTATGTCCGTCGCGCCATTTCCCCGCCGCGTATGGGCTCCGATGTCGATATCGTCGAGGTTTCGCTGCCCGCGTCGGCCCGCGTCAGCTTCCCACCCCATCCCGCCAGCAAGGGCATGACGCAATATGTCTGGCTGTTCGAAGGCGAACTTACCATGGAGCTTGGCGAGCAGACTTACCAGCTGGCGCCGGGTGATTGCCTGTTCATGCCCGTGGGCGATGGCCACATTTTTCACAATCCATCCGACATCCCGGCACGCTACGCCGTTGTGCTGGATCAGAGAAAGCGCATATGATGGAAGAACCTATTGTAACCGTCCGACTTCTCGATCGTCAGCAGACGCTCGATGCCTTGCCAGAGCTTTGCGAAGTCCTGTCAGACTGCGTCAATGGCGGAGCCTCGGTCGGCTTCATGCTGCCTTTTGGGCCAGACGACGCGCGCGGCTTCTGGCAGGATGTTGCGGAAGCAGTGGGTCGTGGCACGACACTCCATGCGGTGGCGGAACGAGATGGAGAGGTGGTCGGCACCGTCCAGGTGGGTCTTGCCACCAAACCGAACCAGCCTCACCGCGGCGACGTCATGAAACTGCTGATCCATCGTAAGGCGCGGGGGCTCGGTCTGTCACGCAGGCTGATGGCGAAAGTGGAGGAAGAAGCGACGCGTCTCGGACGGCGGCTCCTCGTGCTGGATACAGCAACAGGCAGCGAGGCGGAAGCGATCTATCCGCGCTTCGGCTGGCAGCGCGTCGGAGTTATTCCCGATTTCGCGCTCTTTCCAGACGGTCGTTACTGCGGAACGACGTTCTTCTACAAACGCATAGGTCCGGCCGAATGACCGGACCTATGTTGGAGGCGCGGCTCTTCGAGATCAGGCTGCGTAACGGGTGGCAGCGCTGTCCTTCGTCAAGCGGAACTGCTGCAGCAATTGCAGCAACTGATCTGTTTCGGTGTTGAGTTGCTGTGTCGCTGCACTCGTTTCTTCCACCATGGCGGCGTTTTGCTGGGTGAGAACGTCGACCTCTCCAACTGAGCCGTTGATCTGTTGGAGTACGACCGCCTGATCCTGTGTCGCCTGGGTGATCTGGTGCACCTGATCGCTGACCTTGGAGATCTGAACGCCGATTTCCGCCAGGGCTTCGCCTGTCTGGTTCACGAGGTCCGAACCTGCCGAAACCTCTTGTGTCGAGACGGCAACCAGTTGGCGGATTTCCTTGGCGGCAGAGGCCGAACGCTGCGCCAGTTCGCGCACTTCATGGGCGACGACCGCAAATCCCTTGCCAGCTTCGCCTGCCCGGGCCGCTTCCACACCGGCATTCAATGCCAGCAGATTGGTCTGGAAGGAGATGGAGTCGATCACCTCGATGATGTTGCCGATCGTCTGCGAGGCCGCCTCGATGCGCTCCATGGCCGCAACCGCGTTTCTGACGATCATCAGGGATTCATCGGTATGGCGGCGCGTGTTGTCGACGATGCTGTTGGCCTGACGAGCACGCTCCACCGCATTGCGCATATTGGAGTTGACCTCATCGACGGCCGCTGCTGTTTCTTCCAGCGAAGCGGCCTGGCGCTCGGTGCGTCGGGACAGATCGAGCGTGGACGCCGACATCTGCTGTACATTGATGCGGATGGTTCCAACATTATCCTGGATGCCGCCGATCGTCTGGCGCAGCCGCTGCATGGACTGGTTGAAGTCGACGCGCAACTGTTCCAGATGGCCGGTAAAAGGCGTATCGATCGTGGTGGAAATGTCTCCAGAGGACAGTCGCTCCAGGCCATCGCCCAATGCTGAGACCGCGAACTGAATCTGACGGTCGAGCTCTCTGCGCTCCGCCTCGTTCATCTGCCGCTCCGCGTCGGCTGCAGCACGTTGTTCTTCCGTCTGCGCTTCAAGACGCAGACGTTGCGCGGCGTTCTCCTTGAAGACTTCCAATGCACGCGCCATGTCGCCAATCTCGTCATGGCGGGTGTTGCCGCTCAGCGGCACGTTGACGTCGCCGGTGGCGAGACGCTTCATGGCGCTGACGATCGTCAGGATCGGACCCTTGAAGGTCATGACCAGACCGATGCCGGCGAAAATCGCGATCAGGATGCCGGTGAGCATGGCGGAAATCGAGATGCCATCGGCCTTGCTGCGCTCGCTATCTGCCGCAAGACGCTGGGACTCTGCAAAGCCTGTAAGCTGCTCCCAGATATGGCCGATCTCTTCCGTTGCCTTGGCGAAGGCCGCCTTGCGCTGGTTGAACATGGCCAGGAGATCTACGGCGTTCTTGTCGAGTTTTGTAGAAAGTGCATCGATCAGGGTGCCGCTTTTGATCGCGCTTTCGGACATCGTCTTGTCGGACATGACCGCACCCGCCGAGACGCTGAGACGGAAAGCCATATCGCGGAACCGTTCCAGCCCGTCCTTTGTCGGGGCTGCGGCAAAGCCCGCCATCTCAAGCTGCAGGTTTTTGGCGTCGTCAGCGATCTGGCGCGCCATCGTCAGGAAGTTCTCGGCGGGCTCGATCTTGCCGTCCAGTTGCCCGAACACCTCGGCGGCCTGGCGGGATTTAACCGTGGCAAAGCCCTGGAGGCGGATCGTTGCCGGGCGCATCATGTTGATCGCCTGATCGATGGTTCCAACCGTCATGTCGTTGACGACGCCGACATCGACCTGCTGGCGGATATGTTTCACATTTTCGGAAATCTGATCGATGACGAGCTTCTGGTCGGCAACCGCTATGGCCGAGAGCGACTTCGCCGTGGCCTCCAGCCCGCCGATCGCATCGCGAATGACCGCAATCTTTTCTTCTGGAACTGTCCGCTTGTTGAATTCGGTGACGACGGTGGCGATCAGCGTCGCGCCGCGAACCAGCCTGTCGGCTTCCCGCAACATGACCTTAGCCTTTGTCTCGTCGGTTTCGAGCGTGCTGCGGATGTTGGTGGCGTTTGCCAAAAGCCCGTTGAGTTCTTTCGTCGCGGCCGCCATATCGCCATTCATCTGCGAACGGAGCGCTTGCTCCTTCTGGTAGAAGGACCACAACTCATCCACCTGGACGCCGATCAGAGAGGTGCTTTTAATGGCGTCCTGAATGGCAGGATCGCTTCCGTCTCCCGTCATCTTGAGAAAGCTGATCTGATCATCGATCTGATGGTGAAGAGTAGTGCGTGTCTCTTCCGTGGTGTTGTGAAGAAACGAGGTCATGCTTTCAAAGACCTGCTTGAAGCCGGTCAAGGACTGCAGGGTCGTGTTGGAAATATCCATGCGACCTTGAAGCAGCTTAGAGGTGTAAAGGCCCGATATTCCAACCGCAAGAATACTGAGAATGAATGGTGCGATAAAGACAATAACCTTTGTCTGGATCTTAAAACGTGCCAGAACTCTATCGATAAACATGCTGCCCCAAAGCCTCTATGATTTCTATGCCGTTGATTGTTATTGGTTTTCGGCAGAGGAGACTTTTTGCAATCAAGCTTTGAGAAAACGTTAAAAAGACCCCGTATTTCTTGCTGGTAACGGGGAGCGTGCGGGCCTGCCCATTAAATACGCGGATGCATTAATTGGCGATGTGGCGACTGGATGGTAGCGGCGTCGATCGCGTTATCATGCGCCGCGCCACACAAAATGATGAGGTCTGCTAACCACTCAGCCGGAGCCTGGGTTGATATCGTTATCGTCCTCATCCGGCAGCGAGCCTGCACCCGGCGTCTTGCTGTCGTCGGTCAGATGTTTTTTCGCGTGGGGACCTGCCGCTGGAATGTCTTCATTGCGCTTGGTCTTCTCGTCGGTCTCTTCGATGGTCTGACGTGCGTTCTTGTCTTCCATGGTTCAGGTCCCTCATCGCAATCTCATGTTTGTCGTCAAGGATCGAAACGCACGGGGAAAATACCAGTTCCCTCTCCAGATGGAGCACGGCGCTGCATCTCAAGGATGCTTGCCCCGTTTGGGGAGACGACTGAGGGTGTCAGTCTTGAATCTTGCGCGCTTCTGAAATCAGCATGATTGGCACGCCGTCCCGGATCGGGTAGGCGAGCTTGGCGCGTTCGGAGATCAATTCGTGATGCTCGCGGTCATAGGTTAGCCTGCCCTTGGTCAAAGGGCAGACCAGCAGATCGAGGAGCTTCGGGTCAACCTTGCTCAGCTTTTCATCCATGGAGATGGCTCATTGTAGGATCACACTACCTTCCGCGCCACCTTGAGCGAGCACGATCTCCATAATGGCGATCAGTGCGTCGGCGCGGGATTTCAGATCCGGGGCTTCCAGCAGTGCTTGTTTTTCCGCTGGCCCAAACGGGGACATCATCGACAGTGAGTTGACCAGCACGCGGTTGCCAGCACGCTCCACGCTATCCCAGTCTGCTTCCAACTGATTCGACTCAAGGAAGTCGCGGAAAACGCGCAAGAGATTGGCGCGATCGATGTCTTCCTCTCCATCCTCACCCGATAGATCGGCGATGAATGGGGCCTGCTTGAACACCCGGTAAGGCGTCTTTTCCTCAAGCTCTTCCAGCAGCCTGAAACGACAAACGCCCGTCAGCGACACAA
The DNA here is from genome assembly GCF_030819275.1 of Agrobacterium larrymoorei. Taxonomy (GTDB): domain Bacteria; phylum Pseudomonadota; class Alphaproteobacteria; order Rhizobiales; family Rhizobiaceae; genus Agrobacterium; species Agrobacterium larrymoorei_B. The sequence continues at coordinate 1,165,726 of NZ_JAUTBL010000001.1, forward strand.
TGTAGCGGCCGTCGCCGGTCTCAGAAAATGAGGTGATGCGACCGATGCAGCCGATAGGGCTGAGCGCACCGCCCTCGGTTCCGGCTTCGAGAGCCTGCAGGGCTGGCTGGACCATGCCAATCAGTCGATGGCTTGCAATGGACGCATCGAACATCGCCAGATAGCGCGGCTCGAAGATGTTAAGTGGCAAGTGCCCTTCCGGTAGCAGCAAGGCACCTGACAAGGGGAAAACAGGAATGGTCTCGGGTAGATCGCTTTCTTTCAGATATCTCGCATTTCCGATGTGCATCGGAGGGATTCCTTATGTCTCATCGTTCCCGCTCCAGTCTAGATGAGGAGCGGGGCGGCAAAGCGCAAGACGGTTTTAGGAAAAGAGTATGGACGACAGCTTCCTGCGACCGGAAATGCTAGCGGGATCTTTAAAGCCCCAAGTCTCGAAAAATTCTACCAACTGCTTGCGTGCCGCGTCGTCTTCAAAGGTCCGATCCTTGCGCATGATGGTCAGCAACTCTTCGACAGCCTCGTCTCGTTTGCCTTGCGCGTTCAGGATTTTGGCGAGCTTCAACCTTGATGCGTGGTCATCCGGGTTGAGTTGCAGCGCCTGCTGCAAGGCAGAAGGATCGCCGAGCTTGCGGGCTTCTTCAAATTGCGCCAGCTTTTTCGATGCCGCCTGCACCGCTGCGTCCTTGGTGAGTTCCTCCGGCAATGAAGACAGAAGCTCGCTGGCGCGCTCATATTGACCCACTGCGATCATGCACTCGGCAATGCCCGCAACAGCTGGGGCATTTTCGGGATCGGCCTGCATCACGGCGCCGAAGAGTTGGGCGGCATTCTGGAAATCGCCGGCCTCCAGAAGCTGTTTTGCCTCTGCGAGTGCTGCCTCGATCTCGGCCTTCTGATCATCGCCTGCCGGGCCTGCAAGCTTCTCGATGAATTGCAGGATCTGGCTTTCAGGAACGGCCCCCATGAAGCCATCGACCGGTCTGCCATCGACGAATGCAACGATCGCGGGAATAGACTGAATGCCGAGCTGGCCGGGAATGGCTGGGTGATCGTCAATGTTCAGCTTCACCAGCTTGACGCGTCCGCCCGCTTCATTGACCACTTTTTCCAGCACCGGCGTCAACTGCTTGCACGGGCCGCACCATGGCGCCCAGAAATCCACCAGCACAGGCTGGCGGCGCGATTCCTCCATCACGTCCTTGGAGAAATTCGCAGTCGTCGTATCCTTGACATAGGAGCCTTGAGAGCCGGATTGTCCGCCGCCGAAGCTTGCCGAACCCGTCATCTGACCTCCGAGCGAAGCTCCGTAAGGGTTATCCATTCCGCTCATATCTCGACTCCCATATCATCTCGTGCCGGTGCGATCATACCGCACAGATCGTAGTTTATTCCGTGACTTTCAAGATCAGTGGCGTGTGCCCCGTCGCCTCGAGGAAGCGCACGAGATCATCACGGCCGATCGTCGTCGTCGCATCATTGGTCAGCGGGTGGCCGTTGATCAGGTCGTACGTCATCAAGTCGCTATCAAGCACGAAGGTCACTTGGTTGTCAGTATCATTGATGGCGCCGAACACGGTGACAGAGCCTGGAACGACGCCCAGATATTCCAGCATCTTTTCCGGCTTGCCGAAGGAGACCCTGCTGGCGGCATTGATGATCTTGTGCACCGCCTTCAGGTCCACCGTGGCGTTTTCTTCCACGGTCAGAACGAAATACTGATCTTTCTTGTCCTTGACGAAGAGGTTCTTCGTATGGCCGCCGGGGATCAGATCGCGTAGCGATTCCGATTCTGCTACAGTGAAGACCGGCTGATGCTGCGTGGTCGTGTGCTTGATGCCGAGGCCGTCGAGAAAGCTGAAAAGATCCTGCGCCGTTTTAGGGGAATGCTCTGCAACCATCACTGCGTGCCTCTGCCGAATTTCGTATGTATCTGACAATGTGAATAGGCCTGACACATCGCTTTTGCAATCCATTCCGCTTCCAAGCTCTCAAAAGATCAGCCTTTTCCGATGCTTGCGACGATTGACAAATTTTTCTCCCGGTTTTCGTCATTTCCCTGTTGCATTTGAAAATCGGTTGAGCGATATAGCGCCCGTCGCCGCAAGACGGCGCCCACGGTTCAGCGATCTACCCCGAACCGTTGGATTTTTGAGCGGGTGTAGCTCAGGGGTAGAGCACAACCTTGCCAAGGTTGGGGTCGAGGGTTCAAATCCCTTCGCCCGCTCCAAATCTCTCTCTATCAGAGTTTATCCTGCCATTTAACCATACACGATGGCGCATTGCGCGCTTGCGCCGTAAGCCATTGGTCGCGTGCTGGGAAAAGATATATCGCACTCTCCCTGCATTTATCTCTTGCATTTGAAAGTCGGTTGAGCGATATAGCGCCCGTTGCCGCAACACGGCGGCCCGCGGTTCAGCGATCTACCCCGAACCGTCGGACTTTGAGCGGGTGTAGCTCAGGGGTAGAGCACAACCTTGCCAAGGTTGGGGTCGAGGGTTCAAATCCCTTCGCCCGCTCCAAATTTTCCAAGCCCAGTCAGTGATGTGTTCTTCTTGCATAGCAGCCTACGTGATTGTCATGCGCGCTCATGTGGCATCCGCATCGTTTACCTGCTAAGGGAGCCGCTTTTCCACAACACTGGATTAGCATTGAGATGAAAAGACTGATTGGCTCCGTTTGCTTGGCATCATTGATGATGGTGCCAATGTCCGTGAAGGCCACGCCCGTCCTCGTTCTGGATGCCGATACCCATCAGGTACTTGTTCAGGAAGATGCCGGGGTTCCCTGGTATCCCGCATCGACAACCAAGTTGATGACGGCGTTTCTCACCTTCGAGGCGCTGCGTGCTGGTGAGATTTCGCTGTCGACGCCTGTCACCATGACGAAGAAATCCGTCAGTGAAGCGTTTCTGGAGTCCGGTCTCTCTCAAGGCCAGGCCATGACATTGGAGGACGCTCTTTATGCCATGATCGTTGCTTCCGCCAACGATGTTGCGATGGCCGTTGCGGAGAGGGTCGGTCACGGTGAGGCACCCTTCGTCGAGAAGATGAACGATGCGGCCAAGCGTCTCGGCATGACGGGGACGCATTTTTCCAATCCAAACGGGCTGTTCGATAAGAACAATTATACCACCGCACGCGATCTCGCGATCCTGGGGCTTGCCATCGAGCAGCGGTTTCCGCAGTTCCAGAACTTCTTCCAGGTCTCTGCCGTATCGATCAACGGCAAGGAAATCCCGTCCAACAATTTGCTCCTGACCCGCTACCGCGGCACGACCGGTCTCAAGACCGGTTTTCTGTGCGCGTCTGGACGCAACTTCGTCGGCGTGGCAAAGCGCGACAACCGCCGCCTCATGGTCGTGGTGCTGGGCGCGACCACCGAGCGCGAGCGCAACGAACGATCTGCAAAATATCTGGACGAGGGCTTCGACGGACGACTTTCCCCGAGCTTCGGCACTGTGGAGTCGATCGCGAACAGGCCTGAGGTGAAGCCGGAAGATATGAGGGTGCGGCTTTGCACCAATCAAAGCGTCAAGTATGAAGCATCGCGTGAGGCCATGTATCCAATGGGCCTCCCAGGCCAGCCGAGCTATCTCAATGACGAGATACCTGGCATCGTCCATCGCATTACGACCTGGCAGGATGAAGCCGCTGCCGCTGATGTTCCGTTGCCGTCTCCCCGACCGGACGAGAACAACGCACCGCGGAACTAACGCTCCATGAGCTAAACCATGCTGCGGCTCCGTCAGGCGACGGCCGCAGCCTCCGTGCGGATCTGCTGGTCCAGGAAGGGCTGAACATCGATGGCTTTCAGCGGGCGCGAGTAGATGTAGCCTTGGATCAGGTTGCAGCCCATATCGGTCAGCATATTGAGCTGATCTTCCGTCTCCACGCCTTCGACGACACAATCGAGAGACAAATCGCGCGATAGCGAGCTGACCGACCGGACGATCTTCTGACTGGCCTCACTGTCGATCAGGTCGCGAACGAAGCTGGCATCGACCTTGATCTTGTCCAGCGGCAGGCGCTGGATTTGGCTGAGACTCGAATAGCCGGTTCCGAAGTCATCAAGGGAGATGCGGGCGCCTGTGGCTTTGAGTGCATTGAGGCTGGCGATGGCCTGGTCCAGATTCATCATCAAGGCGGTTTCCGTCACCTCGAACTCGACCCTGCGCGCAGATACGCCGCTCTCCTCCAGGATCGAGATGAGACCAAGGATTTTATCCGGAGCGGTGATGTCGTGACCAGAAAGATTGAAGGAAATCCCGACCGTGTCCGGCCAGTTCCGCACCGCGTCCAAGGCCTTGCGCAGCAAGATTGGGGTTAAGGTAGAGATCAGACCAGACTGCTCCGCGACCGGAATGAACCGCGCGGGTGAGACGAGACCGAGGGCCGGATTTTGCCAGCGGGCAAGGCATTCGAGCAGGATGGTCTCATTGCGACCGGAATCGACGATCGGCTGGAAGGTTAGGAACAATTCCTGTTCGAGGTCTGCCGCGCGCAGGCTGCGCTCGATCAAGGCCGCTTCGCGCACTGTTTCCTCGTGTTCGGAACTGAACAGAACGGTTTGCTGCTTACCGGTCTTCTTCGCGTGAAAGAGCGCGTAGTCGGCCCTGTCATAGAGTTCCGTGGCTGTCGTTCCAGCCTGCGGGAAGGTGGAAAATCCAACTGAGCAACCGAGTGACAAGCGCAGATCATCGACGAAGATCGGCGCTTTCACAGCCTCGATCAATCCGTCCCCAAGGCTGACCAGTCTTTCACGATCGCTTTCACCGCGCATAAAGAAGGCAAACTCGTCGCCGCCCAGTCGATAAACCTCGGCATGAGACGACAGGATGTCCTGCAAGCGTTGCGCCATGGCTTTTAGCAGCCGGTCTCCGACGAGGTGGCCGTTGCTGTCGTTAATGGCTTTGAATCCGTCGAGATCCACAATGGCAAGCGCCAGCGGTTTGTCTGCTTTGCGCGCGTGATCGAGGGCCTGTTCCAGATCACGGAAGAAGCGGCGTCTGTTGCCGATTTCGGTCAGCATGTCGGTATTGGCAATGCGGAAGTTGTCGTCGCTGAGCGCCTCGATTTCCCGTGTCTTGGCCTCTATCGAGAGCCGCGACGAGACAAGACTGGTGAAGTCGCGATAATAGCCCTGAGCGACATAGGCGAGACCCGCAACGCCGCCGACCAGAAGAACGACGATGCCGATCAGCGTAGAGCCTGAATGGGCGCCGATATAGAGCATGCCGAGAACACAAAATGTGGCCGACAGAATGGAGGAGGTGCGCAGGTGCAGGAGACCAAACAGCAGGAAGACCATCTGTCCGCCCATGCAAAGCGCCAAGAGCAGCAGGGACTCACCCGTTCCCCAATGGGAAAGCCACACCTGCCAGGCGACAATCAATGCCATCCAGACGGTGATTTCGATGCCGAGAATTCGGACAGCTCGCGTGCATTCCTCCGATGGCGGAATAACGTCGCGCTTGCGATACCAGAGATAAGCCCAGATCAGCGACTTCGGCACCAGCACCGCCGGTAGAGTGCCCCACGCCCACCAGGGCGCTTCAGCGGAATAAACGAAGGCCACGGCAACAATGTCAGCGCAGAGTGCGATGTACAGAGCCGGCCAAGTTCTGGCCAGGGCATGGTATCGCGCCTGTTCTACAGTCCGTGCATTTGCAAAGCTGTCGCTCATCTCACTATCCGCATGTTGATCGTTTATGGTGAGACTGTTAACGCAGAAGAGTAAAGCCCAGTCTTACGATCGAAGTTAATGCTTCATAACTGTTTTCTGTCGAAAGGATGCTTGAATTGAACTGGATGTTCCACATCCAAAAGCAGGCGCCTGTCGAGGTTCAGGCGAGTCACTTGGACGGCTCCCAAGTTGAGATCTTCTCCTTGTTTAATGCGAAGCTCTAATTTTGTGGCGCGCTCGGATACATGCCGCTGGTGCGAAATTCGCTCGGATTGGTGCCGTAAAGCCTGCGGAACACCTTTGAGAAGTAGTTCGGGTCGTCAAAGCCGCAGAGAACTGAAACTTCCTTGATCGGTATGTTTGCCGCCGTGGTCAGAAGCTTTGCCGCACGGCGAAGTCGCCGCTGCAATACGAATTCTGCCGGCGGAACGCCTTCATTGGCGGTGAAGATTCGTGAGAAATGCGCGCGGCTAAGCCCAGCCACAGCAGCCAGATCGTTGACCGACAAGCGCTCGTTTAAATGTCCGTCGATGTAGCTCAGCACCTGCTGCATGGTACGGTACTCGCCGCCGAAGGAGGCGTGAGAGCCGAAGACATCGTCGTAAAGTGTCATGGCGGCTTCATAGGCGGCTGCGGAGGCGGCGCCTGGCGTTTCGGCACCGTTGACGAGGCGGGAACAGCACTCCGCCAAGTGATCGATGGTCTGCGGCTGAAGTTTAAGGATCGGTCCCGTCACTGCGAGAATGTTGCGGTGGATGCGCAAGGCTTCTTCACCGTTCATGGAAATCCAGAAAAACTCCCACTCCTGGTCATGGTCCAGCCAATAACGATGATTGTGAGGAACGAGGACCAGCAGAGTTTCGCCGGGCTTGACGACGTAATGACGATTTTCATAGCGCAGATTGCCGGCACCGCTGATACAATGTTGCAGGACCGTGAATGGCGTCTGCCCGCGCTTTCTTCCGTCCCAATCGTAGTTGCCGCCATGACGGATTTCATAGCCGCTACTCGTGGGCATTGTGTGAAGCGTCTGGCGCCCTCGCGGCAGGGATACGGCACGCATGCAAGGGCCTTGGTCGATTAAATCCTGTAGCACAAAATTACCCATTAAAGCATAATCCTTCTCTGGCATTGGCCAACTTTATACGCATAATCGCCCGCAGAGGAGACAGCCAGCAGGATTCTTTATAAAGGTAACGTCAATATCTCTGATTTTTCAATGTATTGGAGAGTCAGCGGAGTTTTTGTGACGCAAAAGTCCTTCGGCCCGTTTTGCCCTTTCTATTCGAAAAAGAGGTGGCGTTATGAGTTTCAAAATCGCTATAATCGGGGCGGGGAGCGTCGGCTTCACAAAAAAGCTCTTTACCGATGTTTTGTGCGTACCGGAATTTCACGATATCGAGGTGGCGCTGACGGATATCAGCCAGCACAATCTCGATATGATCAAGGCCATTCTCGACAAGATCGTTGAAGCCAACGGCTTGAAGGTCAAGGTCACTGCACACACGGATCGTAAGCGCGCCCTGGAAGGTGCCAAGTACATCATCAGCTGCGTGCGCGTCGGCGGTCTGGAAGCCTATGCCGAGGATATCCGCATTCCGCTGAAATATGGTATCGACCAGTGTGTCGGCGATACGATCTGCGCGGGCGGCATTCTCTATGGCCAGCGCAATATCCCGGTTATTCTGGATTTCTGCCGCGACATCCGCGAAGTAGCCGCTCCGAATGCGAAGTTCCTCAACTACGCAAACCCGATGGCAATGAACACATGGGCGGCCATCGAATATGGCAAGGTCGATACTGTGGGTCTTTGCCATGGGGTTCAGCATGGCGCTGAACAGATCGCCGAAGTTCTCGGCGCGACATCCCTTTCCGATCTCGACTACATTTGCTCGGGCATCAACCATCAGACATGGTTCGTCGATCTGCGCCTCAATGGCCGCAAGATCGGCAAGGACGAGCTGATTGCCGCATTTGAAGCCCATCCGGTCTTCTCGCAGCAGGAAAAGCTTCGCATCGACGTCTTGAAGCGCTTTGGTGTCTATTCCACCGAAAGCAACGGGCATCTGTCCGAATATCTGCCCTGGTATCGCAAGCGGCCGGAAGAAATCTCCCGCTGGATCGACATGTCGGATTGGATCCATGGCGAGACCGGCGGTTACCTCCGTTATTCGACGGAAACGCGAAACTGGTTCGAAACCGAATTCCCACAGTTCCTGGCAGCAGCCGATAAGCCGATCGATCCGGCCGAGCGTTCGAATGAACACGCCAGCCATATTCTGGAAGCGCTGGAAACCGGACGGGTCTATCGCGGCCACTTCAACGTCAAGAACAATGGAGTCATCAGCAATCTGCCTTCGGATGCGATCATCGAATCGCCCGGCTTCGTCAATCGTTTCGGCATCAACATGGTCTCGGGGATCACCCTGCCGGAAGCCTGTGCGGCGACCTGTATGGCATCGATCAATGTTCAACGCATGTCGGTGCACGCGGCGGTGACCGGCGATATCGACCTCTTGAAGCTTGCGGTTCTGCATGACCCGCTGGTGGGCGCGGTGTCCACGCCGGAAGAGGTTTGGCAGATGGTCGACGAAATGGTGGTGGCGCAGGCTCAGTGGCTGCCCCAATATGCCGATGCCGTTCCAGCGGCGCGCGAGCGCTTGAAGAACGCAACGGTCAAGACCCGCGAATGGGAAGGGTCAGCGCGTCGCGCCGTTCGCTCCATCGAAGAGCTGCGGGCCATCAAGCAGGCGAGCTGATCGAAGCAGAGAGATCAAGGCGGCCCTGAGGAGGGCTGTCGATAAGACCGGGCGGGAGGCCCGGTTGAACGAGCGATGACGGGTATACTCCGTTGTTCAAAAAAAGGGGAGTGAGGATGACAAACCAACATCTTGTGAAAACGGCCGCCCTTCTAGTTGGCGTGTCCGCCTTGGCATACGGCGCCATGGCGTCGGAACTGACCGTCGTGCCGCAGCCGCCGGATTTCCCGGCGCAGACCAAAGTGCAATATGTGGATGGCTCGGCCATCCTCGAGTACAAAGCACTACCGGAATATCATGAGCCAGAATGGGTAACGAAGCAGTTCGTCGACCAGAAGAAGCTGCCTCCGGTCAAGGATCGCCTGCCGAAGGAGCCGATGGTCTACAAGACCGGAAACATGCCGGATGGCGTGGGCGTTTACGGCGACACGCTGCGCCATGTCATCGGCGGTCGTCCGGAGGGCTGGAATTACTGGGCCGGTCAGAACCAGGGCTGGGGCGGCATCGATATCGGTCTCTTCGAGTGCCTGACGCGCACCGGCCCGCTCTTCCAGGTCAAAGCCGAAGACCTCCAGCCGCTTCCGAACCTTGCCAAAAGCTGGGAGTGGTCCAAGGACGGCCATAAGCTGACCATGAAGCTTATCGAGGGTGCGAAGTGGTCCGATGGGCAGGATTTCACCTCGGACGATGTGATGTTCTACTGGGACGACAACGTCCTCGACCCGAACGTCTCGCCGCTGAATGGTGCGACCCAGGAAACCTTCGGCGCAGGCACGACGCTGAAAGCCATCGACAAATACACGATCGAATGGACCTTTAAGGACGCGTTTCCCAAGCAGTTCATCTACAACATGGCCTATGGCACCTTCTGCCCCGGTCCCGCCCATGTGCTGAAGCCGCAGCATCCGAAGTATTCGAAGAACACCTACGACCAGTACAAGAACGCGTTCCCGCCGAGCTACATGAACTTCCCGGTCATGGGCGCGTGGGTTCCGGTCGAGTACCGCCCGGATGACATCATCGTCATGCGTCGCAATCCCTACTACTGGAAGGTCGACGAAAAGGGCAACCAGCTGCCTTATCTGGACGAAACACACTACAAGCTTTCGACCTGGGCCGACCGTGACGTTCAGGCGGTTGCGGGTTCCGGCGACATTTCCAACTTGGAGCAGCCGGAAAACTTCGTGGAGTCGCTGAAGCGCTCCGCTCAGAAGGACGCTCCTGCGAGATTGGCCTTCGGACCGCGTCTGATCGGCTACAATATCGAGATGAACTTCTCCGCCAACGGCTGGGGCGATCCGGATGCCCGCCAGCAAGCCATTCGCGAGCTGAACCGTAACGAGCATTTCCGTCGCGCCATCACCATGGCGACCAACCGCAAGGAACTGGGCGATTCCCTCGTCAAGGGTCCGTTCGTCGCGACCTATGCCGGTGGTATTCTCTCCGGCTCGAACTTCTACGATCGTCAGTCGACCTTCTACTATCCCTTCGATCTCGAAGGCGCCAAGAAGGAGCTTGCTGCGGCCGGTCTGAAGGACACCGATGGCAACGGCATCGTCAACTTCCCGGCAGGCACCGCCGGCGGTAGGGATGTCGAAATCTCGATGCTCGTCAGCAACGACTACACGACCGACAAAAGCCTTGCCGAAGGCGTCATCGCGCAGATGCAGAAGCTTGGCATCCGTGTGGTGCTGAACGCTCAGGCCAGCAAGGATCGCGATGCGGCAAACTTCGGTGGTAAGTTCGATTGGTCGCTTCACCGCACCCAGGCGGAACTTGCTTCCGTCGTGCAGAACACGCCGCAGCTCGCTCCCACCGGCCCGCGCACCAGCTGGTTCCACCGCGCCAACAACAAGAATGAACTCGATCTGATGCCATTCGAGAGGGAGCTTGCTGATACGATCAACAAGTTCGTCATTTCGAGCGACCCGAAGGAGCAGGCCGAGCTGATCAAGCAGTATCAGAAAATCTACACCACCAACGTCAACACGGTCGGTCTTGTGGAATATCCCGGTGCTCTGATCATCAACAAGCGCTTCAAGAACGTGCCGAACGGGACGCCGATCTACATGTTCAACTGGGCCGAAGACTCGATCATCCGCGAACGTCTCTATGTTCCGGCAGCCGATCAGGGTGACTACCAGCTCTTCAAGGACACGTTGCCCGGCAAGCCCGGTGGCGAAGGTCCGCAGAAGTAAGCGTATCTCCCGGCTCTGCGTCCCGCGGCATCAGGCGGGGCGTGGAACCCAAGAGGTGGCGGTTTGAGGCCGAGAGGTCGGGAACCGCCACCGTCCCTCTGAGGAGAAGTTCTTATGTTGAGGTTTCTGGTTACCCGCCTTCTGTCCGCAATTCCGTTGCTTCTGATCCTGAGCATCGTGACATTCGCGATCATCCAGGCGCCGCCCGGCAACTATGCAGATTATATCCGGTCGCAGCTCATGAATCTCGGAGGCGCGTCCTTCGAGCAGGCGGATGCTCAGGCAAAGGCCTATGCCGTCGCTCATGGTCTCGATAAGCCTCTGGTCATCCAGTATTTCAACTGGATCTGGAACATGGCGGCGAAGGGCGACTTCGGTTACAGCATGTTTTATAACCGGCCCGTGGGTGAGATCGTTGCCGAACGTCTGCCGCGAACGCTGATCCTCGCGCTGGTCTGCCATATCTTCGCGTCCATCCTCGGTATCACCTTCGGCATCCTCGCCGCCACGCGCCAATATAGTTGGGTCGATACGATCCTCTCCGGCATCGCCTTCCTCGGCATGACCATTCCACGTTTTCTGATGGCGCTAATCATGGTCTATCTCCTGGTCTTCCATTTCAACATCAGCGAAATCGGCAACTTCTTCTCGCCCCGTTATGGCGGCGCGCCCTGGTCCTGGGACAAGTTCGTCGATCTGGTGAAGCATGTCTGGCCGGTGGTCGCCATCGCCACCTTTGGCGGGCTCGCCTACAATATGCGCGTCATGCGCGGCAATCTGCTCGATACGCTGAACGCGCAATATATCGAGACGGCGCGAGCCAAGGGCCTGCGTGAGAGCGCGGTCGTCATGCGCCACGCCGTGCCCAATGCGCTGCATCCGCTCATCATGTATCAGGGCGTGGTTCTGCCCTACATGCTGACCGGCGAAATCGAGGTGGCGATCATCTTCGCGCTGCCGACCGTCGGACCTGCCATTGTTGGCTCCATGCATGTGGGCGACGTCTACGTGACGGCAACCTTCATGCTCGTGCTGGCCGCCACGCTGATCATCGGCAACATCATCGCCGATATGCTGCTGGCAGCCCTTGATCCACGTGTCAGACTGGGAGGAGCGTGACCATGTTGGTTCCAGCCGAAACCACAATCGAGCCGACTGTAACGACTGCACCAGCAGGCAACGAAAGCTACCAGGCTCTGGTTTGGCGCCGCTTTCGACGGTCCTTCACCGGCATGCTCGGCCTCGTGCTCGTCTGCGCTCTTCTCATCATGGCGGTCTTCGCGGGCTTCTTAGCCCCTGTCGATCCGATGCTGTCGGAAGATTCCTTCATGCCGCCGGAATCGATTTCGATCCATGACCAGGAAGGCAATCTGGTCATGCCCCGGGTCTATCCGATGGTCGATTCCGAAAAGCTCGATCCCATTACGTTCCAGCCTATCAGCGGGCCGGACTATGAGAACCCGCGGATACTGGGCTTCTTTGTGACCGGCTTCGAGTACAAGCTCTTCGGCATCATTCCGTCCACGATCCACTTCTTCGGCTCGACGGATGGCAAGCCGGTTCACTTCCTTGGCACGGACAAGCTCGGCCGAGACATTCTCTCCCGTGCGATCTACGGCTCTCGCATCTCGCTGATGATTGCTTTGACCGTCGTCACCATCGTCACCGCGATCGGCACGACCGTGGGCATGGTCTCTGGCTATCTCGGTGGTGCCTTCGACACATGGGCGCAGCGCTTCGTCGAGCTCGTGCTCGCCTTTCCGCAACTGCCGCTTTATCTGGCGCTGACATCGCTGATCCCGGTCACTGCCCCGACCAATGTCTTCCTTGGCTTCGTCATCGTCGTCATGTCGGCGCTTGGGTGGGCGCAGATGTCGCGAGAAGTGCGCGGCAAGACGCTGGCACTTGCCCGTATCGAATATGTGAAGGCGGCGATTGCGATCGGGGCCACCGACCGGCGCATCATCTTCCAGCATATTTTTCCGAATGTGATGAGCCATGTGATCGTGGCGGTGACGCTGAACATTCCGACGATCGTGCTTCTGGAATCCTTCCTTGGCTTCCTCGGCTTTGCGGTGAAGCCGCCGCTGATCTCCTGGGGTTTGATGCTTCAGGATACGGCGAATTATTCGGTCATCGGGTCTTACCCTTGGATCCTCGCGCCCGTCGGCTTCGTGCTGGTCACGGTCTTTGCCTTCAACGCGCTGGGCGATGGTCTGCGCGATGCCATCGATCCCTATTGAGCCGAGAAAGAGATCACGATGACACAAAATCTCATCCCTGAACTTCGTCTCGATGCAGCGCTTCATACCGACGAACCGCTTCTCGATGTTCGCCACGCCGGCGTCAACTTCAAAACCGAGCATGGCGAAGTCGCGGCCGTGCAAGACATCTCCTTTCAGCTTTACCGCGGTGAGACGATTGCCATCGTCGGCGAATCCGGCTCGGGGAAATCGGTCACGGCGCGTCTGGTCATGGGGCTCTTGTCCAAGCGCGCCACCGTCAGTCCAAATACGCGGGTAAAATTTCGCGGCGAAGACATTCTGAAATATTCGCGCGAGAAACGGCGTCTGCTGCGCGGCAGCCGGATTTCGATGATCTTCCAGGAGCCGATGAGTTCGCTCAATCCGCTTTACTCTGTTGGCACGCAGATTGCAGAAGCCATCCGGGCGCATCGTCGGGTCAGCAAGTCGGAGGCACGCAAACAGGCCATCGCACTTCTGGCCGAAGTGCGCATCCCTGATCCGGAACTCAGGATCGATCAGTATCCGCACCAGCTCTCCGGCGGTCAGCGCCAGCGTGTGATGATTGCCATGGCGCTTGCCAACAATCCGGACCTGCTGATTGCCGATGAGCCGACGACCGCGCTCGATGTGACCGTGCAGGCGCAGATCCTTAATCTGCTGCGCGATTTGCAGCGCAAGCACGGCATGGCCGTCGTCCTCATCACGCATGATCTGACGGTGGTGCGGCGGTTCTCCGACTATGTCTATGTGATGCAGAAGGGTCTGCTGCAGGAACACAATACCACTGCCGCACTTTTCGAGGCGCCACAGCATCCTTATACCCGCCATCTTCTCGGCTCAGAGCCGCGGGGTCGTGCCAAGCCACTGTCGGACAACCAACCCATTCTGCTCGAAGGCAAGAATGTTCGCGTGTCGTTCGGCCTGCGTAGCGGCGGTTTTTTCCGTCCGGTGTTCCACGACCTCGTTGCGGTGGACGGCCTGTCGCTCGAACTCAGGCGGCATGAAACGCTGGGGCTCGTCGGCGAATCCGGATCGGGCAAGACCACCTTCGGGCAGGTGCTGACGCGACTGATCGGCAATGAGGGCGGAGAAATTGTCTTCGACAAGCAGCCGATCCACAACAAGGATCGCGATGCCATGCGTCCCTTACGTTCACGCATGCAGGTGGTGTTTCAGGATCCGTTTTCCTCGCTCAATCCGCGCATGACGGTGGGCCAGATCATCGGTGAGGGCTTAGTCGTCAACAATATCGGCGCCAACAGTGCCGAGCGGCTGGATCGCGTGCGCGCGGCTCTCAGAGATGCGGGGCTTCCCGACAATGTCACCAATCGCTTTCCGCATGAGTTTTCCGGTGGGCAACGCCAACGCATTGCGATCGCACGCGCGATCGCGCTGGAGCCCGAGTTCCTGCTGCTGGACGAACCGACATCGGCGCTCGACCTCTCCGTGCAAGCGCAGATCATCGATCTGTTGCGCAAGCTGCAAGATGAGAAGGGCTTGAGCTACCTCTTCATCTCGCACGACCTGAAGGTCGTCCGGGCTCTTTGCCACCGTGTCATCGTCATGCAGCGCGGGCATATCGTGGAGCAGGGGTCCGTCGAAGAGGTGCTGTCCAATCCCAAGACCGAATACACGCAGCGGCTGGTCCGGGCTGCGTTCGAAATCGCATAATTTCCGAGAGTGGAGAGAGAAATGACAAGAAATCCCAAGATCGCTTTCATCGGGGCAGGGTCCACGGTGTTCATGAAAAATATCATCGGCGACGTGTTGCAGCGCCCCGCTTTGTCCGGCGCCCGCATTGCGCTGATGGACATCAACCAGCAGCGGCTGGACGAGAGCGCCATCGTCGTCAACAAGCTGATCTCGACGCTCGGCGTCAGCGCCAAGGCGGAAACCTTTACCGATCAGCGAAAGGCGCTGACGGACGCGGATTTCGTCGTGGTCGCTTTCCAGATCGGCGGCTATGAGCCATGCACCGTCACCGACTTCGAAGTGCCGCGCAAATACGGCCTGCGCCAGACGATTGCCGATACGCTCGGCGTCGGCGGCATCATGCGCGGTCTGCGCACCGTGCCGCACCTGTGGAAAATCTGCGAGGACATGCTGGCGGTCTGCCCCAATGCCATCATGCTGCAATATGTGAACCCGATGGCGATCAACACCTGGGCGATTGCGGAAAAGTATCCGACGATCCGCCAGGTCGGTCTCTGCCACTCCGTTCAGGGTACGGCGATGGAACTGGCCCACGATCTCGATATTCCCTATGAGGAAATCCGCTATCGCTCCGCCGGCATCAACCACATGGCGTTCTTCCTTGAATTCGAACACCGCCAGCCGGATGGCAGCTACAAGAACCTTTATCCGGATCTCGTGCGTGGCTACCGTGAAGGCCGTGCGCCAAAGCCCGGCTGGAACCCGCGTTGCCCTAACAAGGTCCGCTACGAGATGCTGACGCGGCTCGGTTACTTCGTCACCGAAAGCTCAGAGCACTTCGCCGAATACACGCCCTATTTCATCAAGGAAGGCCGCGAAGACCTGATCGAGAAGTTCGGCATTCCGCTCGATGAATATCCAAAGCGCTGCATCGAGCAGATCGAACGCTGGAAGGGCGAGGCGGATGCTTATCGCTCGGCGGACAAGATCGAAGTCAAGCAATCGAAGGAATATGCCTCCTCCATCATCAACTCGGTGTGGACCGGCGAACCCTCGGTGATCTATGGCAACCAGCGCAACAATGGCTGCATCACCTCGCTGCCCTACAATTGCGCGGCGGAAGTACCTTGCCTCGTCGATCATAACGGCGTGCAGCCCACCTTCATCGGCGAACTGCCACCGCAACTGACGGCGCTGATGCGCACCAACATCAACGTCCAGGAACTGACGGTCCGGGCGATGATGAGCGAGAACCGCGAGCATATCTATCACGCAGCGATGATGGATCCGCATACGGCAGCCGAGCTCGATCTCGACCAGATATGGTCTTTGGTGGACGATCTTCTCGTCGCCCACCGCGACTGGTTGCCGGAATGGACGCAGGCCCGTTGATCGCGCGTAAGTATTGCGGGGCTGAATGGCCCCGCAGACACTTCACGAAGCCTGCCTTAATTCAGAACTTTCCCCAACGATCGTGAGCGAGCGTTGAGAGACCGGAAGACCCGAACCACAAGACATCGGATGCGAGTGGTTCTAAAAATCCCAGTCCTCATCCTCAGTGGCGACCGCCTTGCCGATGACATAGGATGAGCCGGAGCCGGAGAAGAAGTCGTGGTTCTCATCGGCATTTGGGGACAGCGCCGAAAGGATGGCGGGATTGACCTTGCAGGCCTCGGCGGGAAACAGTGCCTCATAACCGAGGTTCATCAGTGCCTTGTTAGCATTGTAATGAAGGAACTTCTTGACGTCCTCAGTCAGGCCGACGCCATCGTAAAGCGCCTCGGTGTATCGCGCTTCGTTGTCATAAAGCTCCAGGAGCAGGTCAAAGGCGAAATCCTTGATCTCCTGGCGCGCCGCCTCTGGCAAACGTTCGAGTGCGCGCTGGAATTTGTAGCCGATATAGTAGCCGTGTACCGCCTCGTCGCGAATGATGAGGCGGATCATGTCTGCCGTATTGGTGAGCTTGGCACGGCTAGACCAGTACATCGGCAGATAAAAGCCCGAATAGAACAGGAAGCTTTCGAGGAAGACCGACGCCACCTTTTTCTTCAATGGATCGTCAGAGGCATATTGCTCCAGGATCAGGGACGATTTGCGCTGGAGGAACTCGTTTTCTTCCGACCATCGATAAGCATCGTCCACATCCGGCGTGGAGCACAGCGTAGAGAAAATCGACGAATAGGAGCGGGCATGCACGGCCTCCATGAAGGAGATGTTGGAAAGCACCGCCTCTTCATGCGGCGTCGCCACATCTTCCATCAGGCGGACTGACCCGACGCCGTTCTGGATCGTGTCGAGCAGTGTCAGTCCGGTGAAGACGCGGATCGTCAATTGCTGCTCTTCGGCCTTCAGCGTTGCCCAGGAGGGGATGTCGTTGGAGAGTGGTACCTTTTCCGGTAGCCAGAAATTGCCTGTCAGTCTGTTCCACACCTCGAGGTCCTTGTCGTCCTCAAGGCGGTTCCAGTTGATCGCGCGAATGGCGGTGGCAGCCTTTGGCGCCGTGGTCTTCAGTTGGATGTTCATGGTTGCTACCGAATGATCAGAGGGCGCAGGAGACGCAACCTTGCACTTCCGTGCCGGTCAGCGCCATTTGGCGAAGGCGGATGTAGTAGATCGTCTTGATGCCCTTCTTCCAGGCATAGATCTGGGCGCGGTTGATATCCCGTGTCGTGGCGGTGTCGCGGAAGAACAGAGTCAGCGACAATCCCTGGTCCACATGCTGCGTGGCTGCGGCATAGGTATCGATGATCTTCTCAGGTCCGATCTCGTAGGCATCCTGATAGTATTCGAGATTGTCGTTGGTCATGAAGGCAGCCGGATAATAGACCCGGCCGATCTTGCCTTCCTTGCGGATTTCGATTTTCGAGACGATCGGGTGGATGGAGGAGGTCGAGTGATTGATATAGGAAATCGAGCCGGTCGGCGGCACCGCCTGGAGGTTCTGATTGTACAGCCCGCCCTCCATCACAGCCTGCTTCAGTTTCAGCCAGTCTTCCTGTGTCGGGATGTGAATACCGGCTTTTTCGAACAGATCGGTAACGCGCGCCGTTGACGGCTTCCATTCCTTTTGCGTGTATTTATCGAAGTAGTCGCCGCTCGCATATTTGGACTGTTCAAAGCCCTTGAAGCGCTGGCCACGCTCTACCGCCAGGCGATTGGAAGCTCTCAGCGCGTGATAGGTCACCGTGTAGAAATAGATATTGGTGAAATCCACGCCTTCTTCGGAGCCATAGAAAATCCGCTCGCGCGCGAGATAGCCATGCAGGTTCATCTGGCCGAGGCCGATTGCGTGGCTTTCGGCGTTGCCCTTGGCAACAGATGGCACGGAGGCGATATGGCTCATATCGGAAACGGCTGTCAAAGCGTGGATCGCGGTCTCAACCGTCCTGCCGAAATCATTCGAATCCATCGCCGCTGCGATGTTAAGCGAGCCGAGGTTGCAGGAAATGTCCTTGCCGGTCGTTTCATAGGACAGGTCGGCCTCATAGGTGCTGGGTTCACTGACCTGAAGAATTTCCGAGCAGAGATTGCTCATGGTGATGCGCCCGGCAATCGGGTTCTCGCGGTTCACCGTGTCCTCGAACATGATGTAGGGATAGCCGCTTTCGAACTGGATCTCGGCCAGCACCTGAAAGAACTCGCGCGCCTTGATCTTCTTTTTGCGGATACGGCTATCGGCGACCATCTCGCGGTACTTTTCCGTTACCGATATCTCGCTGAAGGCGACGCCATAGATGCGTTCCACATCGTAGGGTGAGAAGAGGTACATATCCTCATTGTTCTTGGCGAGTTCGAAGGTGATATCCGGAACGACGACGCCGAGCGACAGCGTCTTGATGCGGATTTTTTCGTCGGCATTTTCGCGCTTGGTGTCGAGGAAGCGCATGATGTCCGGGTGATGGGCGTTGAGATAGACGGCGCCGGCACCCTGGCGCGCGCCAAGCTGGTTTGCGTAGGAAAAGGAATCCTCCAACAGTTTCATTACCGGGATGACGCCGGAGGACTGGTTTTCGATCTGTTTGATCGGTGCGCCGCTTTCGCGAAGATTGGTCAGCGAAAGGGCCACGCCGCCGCCGCGCTTCGAGAGCTGCAGTGCAGAGTTGATGCCACGGGCGATCGACTCCATATTGTCTTCCATGCGCAGCAGGAAGCAGGAAACCAGTTCGCCGCGCTGCTTCTTGCCCGCATTCAAAAAGGTTGGAGTGGCCGGTTGAAAGCGGCCGGAGATCATCTCATCCACAAGGTCACGGGCCAGCTTTTCGTCGCCCCGTGCCAGCGCCAGCGCCACAATGCAGACGCGGTCTTCATACCGCTCCAGGTATCGTTTTCCGTCAAAGGTTTTCAGCGTATAGGACGTGTAGTATTTGAACGCCCCGAGGAATGTCGGGAAGCGGAATTTCTTCGCATAGGCATGATCGAAAAGATCGCGGACGAAGTTGAAGGCATACTGGTCCAGCACTGTCTGCTCGTAATAGCCTTCACTCAAAAGATAATCGAGCTTTTCGCGCAGATTGTGAAAGAACACCGTGTTCTGGTTTACGTGCTGAAGAAAGTACTGGCGTGCAGCCAGCCTGTCCTTGTCCAACTGAATCCGGCCATCCTCATCATAGAGGTTCAGCATCGCGTTCAGCGCGTGGTAATCCAGCACGGTCGCGTCCGATTGCTTCAGGGGCCTCTCGAGTGTCAACGTGTCCAAAATCGTTCCAATCCCTGTCTGACATTGACGACGTCCTCTCCCGTTCCCATCAGTTCGAAGCGATAGAGATACGGCACACCGCATTTGGCGGAGATGATGTCGCCGGCGATCCCGAAGGTTGCGCCGAAATTGCTGTTGCCCGCAGCAATCACGCCGCGAAGATTTGCTCGATTATTCGCATCGTTGAGGAAGCGAATGACCTGTTTGGGAACCGCGCCCTTGCCGTTCTCGCCGCTATAGGTCGGAACGATGAGGACGAACGGGTTGTGAACATGGAGAGGTTCAGCAGCGCTGATCGGAATACGGCGGGCCGGGGTCTCGAGCTTGCTCACAAAGCGATGTGTGTTTTCCGAGCGG
This sequence comes from Agrobacterium larrymoorei, assembly GCF_030819275.1. Lineage (GTDB taxonomy): Bacteria > Pseudomonadota > Alphaproteobacteria > Rhizobiales > Rhizobiaceae > Agrobacterium > Agrobacterium larrymoorei_B. The sequence goes on from NZ_JAUTBL010000001.1 coordinate 1,185,321, forward strand.
GTCGAGAAGTAGACGACCTCCCCCGTCATGCTCTGCGTCACGATGCAAGCGTGCTGATCATGTCCGGCCGAAAGCCCGCCCAGTGCATCTCCCCGGCAATCACAACTGGTACCTGGCGATAGCCGAGACCGAGCACGTGCTCATAAGCTTGCTCGTCAGTGGAGACATCGACGATCGTGTAGTCGAGACCCTGACGATCGAGCGCGCGGGTGGTCGCGGTGCATTGAACGCAAGCTGGCTTGCTGTAGACGGTGATGGTCATCTTGATCCTCGTTGGAAAAAACGCATGGGAAATCGCTCTCGCGCCGTGAAGCGCGTGATGGACAAAAGCAGGATGGAATGCGGGGCCGAGGTATACTTGGCCGTGCTGTCGCATGGCTCGATTGCAAAAGCGCTGAACGCTTCTGTTTCGCCATGCCTCAGACGTCGGTTACTCCAACGGATAAAAGACTGAACTCGTAATCATAGGACTTCACCCCGAAGTGGCTCGACGCGGAGGCTCCAGGGAAGCGAGACGCACAGAGTCATCCCGTGCGTATTCGCGACCTTCCGGGCACCCCGCCGGTGGACGTTCTCGCTCAAGGCAGGTCTCCTGGCTCGCGGGTCGACACATCCATCTCGCCTTCCCGAAACGTCATGTTTCAGTGGCTGTTGAGAGAATGCTCGCCGCTTACAGTTGCGGGGGCAGCTGCGGCCTTGCTTTACCCTGATCGGGTTTTGCGCACCGTATTCCCATCTTCGCTTCCGACAGAATCGGAAGAACCTTGAACACCAGATATAGTATGCATTTCGTCGATGGCGTCAATAGGCTGTTGTGGCGCGCCCGTGCGCACTGATGCTGCTTTCAACAGGACGTGAGCCGGCACCAAAATATGAAGCAAACGGTCTTGTTTTGTGCAAGGAGAGGTGATTATAGGCGCAAGTATTTTGCGGCGAGAGCCGCGTTCAAAGGGATTTTGGGTTATGATGAAGCGTCTTTTTGCGGCTGTTGGATTTTGCGCGCTGGCTGGGTTTGCGACGACCCCCGCGACGGCTGCGACGAGCTATCCTCTGACGATCGAAAACTGCGGCGCGACGGTCACCTTCAACAAGGCGCCAGAGCGTGCCGTGGCACTTGGCCAGAACAGCGCCGAGATCATGCTGCTGCTCGGTCTTCAGGACAAGATGGTCGGCACTGCCTTCTGGCCGAACAAGGTCCTGCCGCAGGTCGCTGAAGCAAATGCCAAAGTGAAGGTTCTGACTGTCGAGTTTCCGACCTTCGAATCCATTCTGGCACAAAACCCGGACTTCGTGACCGCCGCTTTGCCGACGCTCGTCGGCCCTACCAGCAAGGTGGCGAAGCGCGAAGATTTCGACAAGCTTGGTATCTCCACCTATCTGTCGCCCAGCATGTGTGCGCTGGACGACATGTCCAAGGACAAGTCCGGTTACGGCAACCGCTCCAAGCTCTGGAACATGGAGACGTTGTACAAGGAGATCGACGATCTCTCGCAGATTTTCGATGTGGCCGACAAGGGCCAAGCCGTCATCGCCGACCTGAAGAAGCGCGAAGCTGCATTGCGTGCTGATGCGCCGAAGGATGGCAAGAAGCTTTCCTATGTCTTCTGGTTCTCCAGCCCGTCGCCTTCGGCTGACGCCTATCTCGGCGGCAAGAACAGCCCATCCGGCTATATCGCCGATCTTTTGGGCGGCACCAACGCCATCACGACCGAGACGGAATCGCCTGCGATTGGTTGGGAAACCATCATTGCCGCCAATCCTGATGTCATCGTCGTGACGCAGGTTGACCGCAACCGCTGGGAACTCGACAAGGCAGACGCCAAGATCAAGTTCCTGAATAGCGATCCGGCTACCAGCCAGATGAACGCCGTCAAGAACAAGGCGCTCGTCATCATGCCGGCGCAGGCGATGAACCCGAGCGTTCAGACGATCTATGGCGCCGAGCAGATTGCTCAGCAGTTGAAGACCCTCGGCCTCAAGTGAGTTCGGTGGCGGCTAAGGATCGATCAGGAAGCGGGCTGCGGCGGCTGCTTGCCTCCGTGGCGCTCTATCTCGCCTGCTTCGTGACGATTGCCCTCGTGGTCGGCATCAGTGTCGGGATTGGCGATTTGCCGATCCCGCTTTCGACCACCTATGCCGCCATCACCAACAAGCTCGGCTGGACGTCGGTTGAAATCAGTCGCATCCATGAGGCGGTCATCTGGGAGTACAGGCTAAGCCGCGCGCTCGTGGCCGTTTTTTGCGGCGCGGGCCTCGCGATGTGCGGCGCCATCATGCAGGCCATGCTGCGCAATCCCCTGGCCGAGCCCTATGTTCTCGGCATTTCCGCCGGTGCTTCGACCGGTGCTGTCGCCGTCGTCATTCTCGGAATTGGCGCCGGAGCGGTGTCGCTTTCTCTCGGCGCCTTCGTTGGCGCCTTTGCCGCATTCTTCCTGGTCGCCATCTTATCCAATGGCGCGCGCGGCGGAGCCGACAGAACGATCCTCGCCGGTGTCGCAGCCGCTCAGCTATTCAATGCCGCCACATCCTATGTGGTCACCACATCCGGTAACGCGCAGCAGGCGCGCGATGTGATGTTCTGGCTTCTCGGCAGCTTCGGCGGTGTACGCTGGCCGGATGTCGGTCTCGTCTCCATCGTCGTCGGTCTCGGTCTGATCTGCTGCCTGTTCCATGCCCGCGTTCTCGATGCCTTTGCTTTCGGCGATGAAGCGGCCGCTTCTCTTGGTGTCAATGTCGGGCGGACACGCATCATCCTCTTCGCGCTGACGGCAGTTATTACCGCCACCATCGTCAGCATGGTGGGAACGATCGGCTTCGTTGGTCTCGTCGTTCCCCATGCGGCACGGTTCGTCGTCGGGCCGCTGCACGCACGGCTCTTGCCTGCCTGCGCCATTACCGGTGCCATCTTCATGGTGCTGGCGGACATCGCTTCGCGCACGCTCGTCCCGCAGCAGGTTCTGCCCATCGGTGTGGTGACGGCGCTGGTCGGCGTGCCGTTCTTCTCCGTCATCCTTTACAGGCTGCAACGCGCGTCATGAGTATCACAGCGGACAATCTGGTGTGGAAGGTCGGTGCCAAGACGATCGTGGATGGCATTTCCTTCACGGTCGAGCCAGGCAAGATGCTTGGACTTCTCGGGCCAAACGGCTCCGGCAAAACATCGCTGCTGCGGCTGCTCAGCGGGCTGAAGAAACCCCATTCCGGAAGGGTGCTGCTGGACGGCACGGACATCAAAACGATCCGCCGCAAATCTCTGGCGCAGCGCATCGCCTTCATCGAGCAGCACGCCACGACGAACGTCAATCTGAAGGTCATCGACGTCGTCAAGCTTGGGCGCTTTCCCCACAAATCGATGTTCTCCGGTTGGACGCGGGAAGACGACGCAGCGGTGAATGAGGCGCTTGAGCGCACGGAAATGGCAGCCAAACGCAATGATGCCTGGCAGAGCCTCTCGGGCGGTGAGAAGCAGCGTGCTCATCTTGCTCGCGCCCTGGCGCAGTCGCCGAAGGAGCTCATCCTCGATGAGCCCACCAATCATCTGGATGTCCACCACCAGATCAGTCTTCTTCGTCTGGTGTCTCAGCTTCCGGTCACCAGCATCATTGCACTTCATGATCTCAATCACGCGGCCATGTACTGCGATCACCTGATCGTGCTGCAGACCGGCAAGATCGTGGCATCTGGAACGCCAGAAGAGGTGATGACGCAGGATCTCTTGCGGGATGTCTTTTCGGTGGAAGCCGTCGTCGAGGCGTCGCGCTTTCACGCCAAGCCGCACATCCAGTTTCTTCGATAGAACATCGCGTCTGAATGTGTGGTAGCAACCACGCATCTACGGTTCAGGGACACTTGTGAAAACCATCAACGAAAACCAGACGCTTGGCATCGGCCTTCGGGTCCTTTCGGGGTTTCTTTTTGCGGGCATGTCAATCTGCATCAAGGCGACTTCGGGACAAGTTCCCGTCGGGCAGATCGTCTTCTTTCGCTCGGCCTTTGCGCTGATCCCACTGGTGATCTTTCTCTGGTGGCGTAACGAATTTCCGCGTGGTTTGGCAACGCGGCGCCCATTCGGGCATCTGCTGCGCTCCAGTCTTGGGGCTGCGGCGATGTTTGCATCCTTTGCGTCCATTGCGCGGCTGCCCTTGGCGGAGGCGACGCTGCTGACTTATCTCTCGCCGACCTTCACCAGCATCGCTGGTGTCGTGCTCCTTTCGGAGCGGCTGACCAAATGGCGCGTCGGTGGCGTGCTCCTCGGCCTTGCGGGGGTGGTGACGCTGGTGTGGCCGGAGATCGGTCACGGCGTCATGGATGAGACGCGGATGTGGGGCTACATTCTCGGTCTGCTAATGGGGGTGCTGACTTCCTTCGCCCTCATCATGGTGCGCAGTCTCAGCAGAACGGAAAATCCAGGCGCGATCGCTTTCTACTTCGTCATCGCCTCAATGATCGGCGGCCTGTTCACCTTGCCCTTCGGCTGGGTGATGCCGGATCATATGGGTTTCGCGCTTCTCGTTCTCGCAGGTCTGTTCGGTGGCTTCGCCCATATCGCCATGACGGTGGCTTTTCGACATGCAGAAGCATCTTTGCTCGCTCCCTTCGAATATATCGCGATCCTGTGGCCGATCCTCGCAGACTTGCTGATCTTCAAGTCACCGCTCTCCAGCACTTTCATAACCGCTCTGCCGCTGATCCTCACCGGGGCGGCACTTGCTGCGATGGAGGGAAGGCGGAAGCGTAATCAATCATAGATTGTGCCGCGCAGCCCTGCATCATTGGTTGTGGTCGACGGCATGTGGAAAGGCCTGTCCCTTAAAGTGCTCATTGTTTGGGTTGAATATTGAGAAAGGCGGGATGACAAGGACGATCAATCCCAGCAAGAGAAGGGCTCTTCTCCATATTGGTGGCTTCCTCCTCAAACGATGCCTCGCACCGTTAGATTCCTGTTCCGTTCATTAAGTTTTCTCTAATTCAACCTGCGTACGTACGCTGGCGTACAGCAACGATGAGCTTCCCCCTGCATTATGACCTACATCAACGGAGGGGAATATGGACACGCAAAATGTCAGCACCGCATCCGAAGTGGTTGTCACAGAAGAACAGCTTGCCGAATTGAGAATGGGCATTGCCGATCTCAGCCCTGCTCTTTCCGCCTTTGCCCGTCGCTTTGTTCGCACGGAGGAAGAGGTGGACGATCTCGTTCAGGAAACGATTTTGAGAGCGCTCCGCGCCGTTCATCGGTTCACGCCGGGAACGGCTTTGAAGTCGTGGCTTTTCACCATTATGCGGAACACCTTCTGCACGCGCTACAAGGTCGCTCAGCGAGAGCGCATCGGTCTGCCGGCCGGCGTGGAGAAGATGATCTCCACGCCACCTAGCCAGGAATGGCGCCTGGAACATCAACAGGTCATGCGCGCGATCGGTGATCTGGATTCAGATCAGAAGAAGGCCTTGCTCCTGATTGCGGATGGTACCAGCTATGCCGACGCTGCCGATATGTGTGGCTGCCGCATCGGCACCATCAAGAGCCGTGTCAGTCGCGCCCGTGAGGCGCTGCGCCGCGACCTTTACTGACAATCCCCCAACGTCTTCACGTTTTTCATGGCCCACCCTGCACCTCAGGGATGGGCCAGAATTTCGTTCAGGCTTTCAATCATCTCCCCGGTCTTTACAAGCGTCAGCTGGACTGCGAAACGTCCTCGCAGCAGCGCCAGTGAGGCATCATGCGTTTCGTCCTGCCCGCTGCAGACGGCGTCTTCGATGAGAAAGACGCGGTAGCCGAGATCGATGGCGCCGAGAACCGCTGCAAGCACGCAGACATCGGTCTCTCCACCGGAGATCACGACCGTGTCAACGCCCCGCTTGTGAAGATCGTGATGCAGTCTTCCATCCGTCCATGGAGAATAAGTATATTTGCTAAAGTCCACCGCGGGCGGCATGAAAGCGGCGAGCTCCGGAATAACCTCGGTGAGTTCACGGCGCATATGATCGCCGGTCATCATCCACCATTTGCGGTAATAGGACTGCCATTGACCCGGGGCGACCTTCGCATTGGCAGGCGGAACGAAGCGGGTGAAGATGGTCTGCTCTGGCCATTCCTGAACCAGCCGGCCCACATTGCCGAGGACCTTCGGCATCCAGTCCACCTGCCATGGTGTCTCCTCCGAGAACATCCGCTGCATGTCTATGCACAGGTGCCGCCAATTGCCGCAATTCGTGTCGGTGGAAGCCATTGTCGAACTGCCCCAGATAGGTCTGCGTTGCGGCTGCTAACCGCAGGGGACGGGCAATGTTCCTGACTTTGAAACCACAGGTCGCGTCAACCGTAACGGAGAATGTGAAGCCGGCGGCGAAAATGCAGAGATGTCAAACGCGTCAATTTATCCGCGTCTACGATGCCGCGATCATACATCCGCAAGACATAGCGAGCGACGTCAGCGGTATCGGGGCCGAGCGATTCCCACTGCTCGGAAATCACGCCACTATAGGCAGACTGCACAATGTGCATGTCGTCGTTTAAAAAAATGCCTTGGCTCTGATGTTCATATTGAAAAGACATCGTATCTTCCGAGCAGTACCAACCCGGCCCATGCTTGAGGAAAGAAGAATGCTCAAAGTATAGGGCGGCGGCAGAAGGCCGTAAACGTCCGGAAACGTACCAAAAGGCACGATTTATCTTGGATAGTCGGCGCGACTAGTAGTTGTCGTCGATGGAAAGTACTAGGGAAGCAATCGATATTTTTTCTCAGTCCACGATTGTAACCGCGGATCGGAAGGCAACGACTTGGAGTCGAGCTCCATTTTCATCGCAAATCTCGATCTTGCGAGACGAGATATCCTTTCCTTCCAAAATCGCCTCGCTCATCAAAGCACGAGCATCTTCAATCGCAGAAACATGTGCGGCGTCCATGCCTTCCAGCTCGGTCCCTTCGGGATCGACGACACGTCCTTCAGACGTCAGCACATGGAAGTAGTATTTCGCCATTCTCCCCGTCCGGCAGCAAATGGATATATTGGGTGCTATCTTAGCTTTCACGTGGTTACGCAGCTGCCGTCCGGTCGGATCACCCCTGATTTGGACCGTAATCCCTTTTCTCACGCCATTGTTCGTCTCTTGTCTTCAGCGCGGCGCTGGTAATTTGCTTTTCAGGGCCCTTTAAATTCTCGCCGGCAACGTCCCTATCGTTTTCCCGGTCATCAGCCGCTGGCATATAGCCACGCGGCTTTTGAGTCGTCGGCTCTTACCAGCATGGCCACTCGTCGGTCGTACCGGCGGGGCCGGTGAAAGATGTGTCCTTGGCCCTATCATTCTCCTTTCGCCCTGCCCCAAGCGGGGTGCGCGAGGACGGTTCCGCCGGTTTGCTTTTTCCAATCGGGGAACATGCCTTGGCACAGCACATGACCGTTGCCCGCTACACTTGTCGGCCACACATCCAGAATTTCGATCATGCGTCTGGATGCTCGTTCCGCTCGCGTCCCATTTAGGATATTCAACCCGTTGGCTACGCAGGTGCGACGGTTCCCGAGACAAGTCGCGATGGGTCGGTGCGGGAGGAAAGCTGGGCTGCCGGAAGATGCCGCGCAGAGAACAAAGCTCGACTCATCCATGGGATTGAGAAGTCGGTTGCGGATGAGGTATCTGGCGGTTGCCATTGTCATCGGCCCGAACACACACTTCGTCACATGACCGAAGCCCTCAATCGCACCATTATAGACTAATTAGATATTTATCATATGAATAGCGTTTTTGGCGGGTGTCAATTTCTGTACGGTATATGACAGTGCATTGCTCAAAGTTTTCAAGTGTTTAGTGTCCCTCAAACGTCCAATGGACGATCGAAGGGAATGACGACTTCAATGGATACTGAACAGAACTCTGTGCGCAACAAACTATTGAAAGCTTTGCGTCCGGACGATTTCGAGCTGCTGCGGCCGAATATGCGGATCGTCAAGCTCAATGCCCATGAAGTGATAGAGCAGCCCCATGTCGCCATCGAACGGGTCATCTTTTTTGAGACTGGCCTCGCCTCCGTTATCGGTCATCTGTCCAGTGGGAAAAGCATCGAGGTGGGACTGATAGGCCGTGAGGGCTTAACGGGATCGGCCATCATACTTGGCAGCACGCAAACAGCACACCGCACCTTTGTCCAGGTGGGCGGCTACGGGATCGCCGTCCCTTCTGCCGCAGTCGTCGATGCCATGAGAGCCAGCGACACGTTACGCGATGTGTTCCTGACCTACATCCATACGTTGTTGGCTCAGACCGCGTCGACCGTCATCGCCAATGGTCTATCAAAACTCGATAAACGTCTCGCGCGCTGGTTGTTGATGATTCATGACCGGATTGATGGTGCGACGGTCGCGATGACGCACGAATTCCTCGCAATTGTTCTTGGAGTGAGACGTCCTGGCGTTACTGTCGCGCTTCATATTCTTGAGGGAAAAGGCCTGATCCGGGCCTCACGCGGCCAGATTACCATCATCAACCGGCAGGGACTGGAGCTTGAAGCCGGGGGCTCCTATGGCAGGGCAGAGAGCGAATACAATCGCCTCATGAGGGATATACTAGAGAGATAAGTATCTTGGTACCACATTGCTTTCGCGGTGCGTCATATTACTTGTGCCAAAATGAGACGGATTGTCGATTTCACAGGATTGTGAAGTCAGTTTCGAGCCTATATTAGCCATAACGCACATATATCTATTTTAAATATATAATCCTCTAATATACTCTCTTAGAGTGCATCTTTGATGCTGATGTGGAGTGAGTATCGTGTTTGAGGAGAGAAAATCATGACAAGACTGAGTACTGTTTTGTTGGTGAGCGCCTGTCTGGTGCTTCCGATCAATGCGCATGCCTTGGACGTCAGTGTGGGGGGAGTTAGCGCCAGCGTCGGTGGCAATGGTAGTGGCGGCCTGGGCGTCGGTGCTTCTGTTGGCGGAAGCGGCGGTATCAATGCCGGAGCAAGCGTGGGAGGCCGCTCGGGAGGTGGCCTTGGTGCAGACGTGAATGCCTCGGTGGGTGGAAGCAGAGGTGTGAATGCCAATACCAGTGCGACTGCGGGCGGCCGGAGCATTGCCAATGCGGACGTCAACGCCTCTGTTGGCGGAAGTCGCGGATTGAACGCCAAGGCAGGGGCCACGGTGGGGGGTGCGAGAGCGCTGGACGTCGATCTTGATGTCGGCATCGGCACCGGTCCTGGAAGACCGAACCCGGGAACGGTCAACCCTGGCACCAACCCGTCATTGCCAGCCAATGGTATGATCCGCGCCTATAATGACATGTCACGCACCGAACAGCTTCGTCTGGCAAAGCGATGCGTCGATATCATGAAGGGCGGCTATGAGGCGGATCTCGTAAAGCTCTGCCGGATCATCCGTACCGCTTCGCGGTGAAACGTGGCGAGGGCCGTCCCCAACGGAGGCGGCCCCGTAACCCTGTCAACCTGCCGAGCGAGTATCCACTGCGGCGGGGCGCAGAAGAGCTGAGGCGCGAAAGCGGGCAAAGACCCGATCGTGCTCTTCTTCGGACAGGCCATAAATATCGCCTGCATATTCCTCAAGAGCGTCGCGATTGCGAATGGTGATCTTCGCCCGTTCAGAGCGAATGAAGCCTCTACCTTCGAGAAAATGCAGGGCATCGGTGACGCTCGGTCGCCGGACAGCCAGCATGAGCGACAGAAACTCGTGCGTCAGATGAAGCTGATTGCCGTCCACGCGGTTGTGGCAGATCAGAATCCACCGCGCCAGACGCTGGCTTACAGTCTGCGTGGTGTTGGACAACAGAGTACACTCGATCTGGGTCCGGAGCGCATGGGATGCGCAGGTCAGCAGCTGTTCAAGGATTCGATGACGATTGCGCAGGGCCTGGAAAGCGGTAATGTCCAGCACCATCGCCTGTCCCGGCACTTGCATGATGACTTCGGTGAAGCTCGTTTCTGCGTCAACGAGGGCACCGGAAGGCACGTAACCTTCACGTCCGACGATGCCGGATTCCGTCACTTTGCCGGAGCGGGATTTGACGAGAACGGAGGCGATCCCGTTGCAGATGAAAAACACCTTCTCAATCTTCGCCCCTGCCTTGATGATGGTGTCACCGGCATGAAGGTCGGTTGCTACCGCACGTTTGAGAAGCTCCTGGCGAATGTCATCCGGCAGAAACGAGATTAACTGGTTCTGAAGTCCAAGCTTTTCATCGTCCTCTGACATTCTGCATCCTCTCGCGGCACAGCTGTTTGCAGTGGCGCAGATTTTGCAGCCACTGGTGTGGGAACGCTTGAGCGGCAAAAAAGTTCTACCGTCGAAATGCTCCCTCATCGCATGTGGAAGCAGCGCCTCAGCAAAGCTCAAGCCATAAGATGCCTGAGAATACATATGCCGTGCTGAAGAGCGCAGCACCAGCCGTGTAGCGCGTCACGGTGAGCATTGATCTGCTCATCGACGAGGAGGTGTTCTCGGCGCTCAGCGCAACGAAAATGGCTGTCGCTACGATGATGGTTGTCACAGCGAACAATAAAATCAGAACCGCTCTCAGCACGGAAACAGGGCCAATAGCTATATGTTGCCACCCGAGCGAACACCCTGTCGCTTGAACGCCGTAGAGAAGTAGGAAGCCAAGGCTCCAGCCCGTGAAAGGCAGCAGAAGGGCGATGGCGAGCATATATCGCATCAGCTGCCTCCATTTTGCAGAAGGGATAGAAGATAAGGATAGGCGCGCCACGATCGAGGTCGTCGCAACCACATATCGGTTCCAGAGCCCGGCGATCTGTAGATCGGCGAGCCTGTTTCGGGTGACATAGCCGGTTCGGATTCTCCAGATGCAAAAGGCGGACAACAGCGTGCCAATACCGATGTGAATCAGGCCGTATACGTTGACGGCATAGATCACCGCATCGGAAGCGTGAAATTCCATTCCGTATGCCCTGACGAGATCCACCAAGAGCAATGCGATCGCAATGCCATACAACGCGGTGGATACGAAGCGTGAGAACGGCGCGTGCAGCAAAGTTTTGGCAGGCAGGGAGCCGAGAACGGCGGCCGTGATCGCAATAGTGCAGGCGACGAGCGTCCATAGCGATGAAACGGAAGAGGGGCGAAGATTCTCCCAGCCGGGCGCTGACACCCAGAGGAAGAGGCCACCGAAGAGAAGCGAGGTAAAGAGTGTGGCCGTCACCAGCAGGGTCAATCGCATTGCCATCAGCGAGGGTGGGTCGCCGCTTTCGAAATGCGGGGGCAGAACCAACCCCTTGCCCGCGTAAAGCTCGCTAGCGGTCTTCTGCGCTGCTTCATTCGGCGTCCATCTCAGGAAGAGAACGATGACGGCCAGAAGCGCCACGGGGGCCACGATGTAGAGCTTCGTCAGAAGGGCGATGAAGAACAGACCGGTGGCCAGGGCCGTCATCAGGGGAAGATAGGTCTGACGCGGCAGGATAATGATCTGGCTGGGCAGGGCTCGAACAGCACTTACGCCCAAAGTCTCCATCCAGCCGTTTCGGGTGAAGCCGAGATACCCATCGCCCGCCGCGAGTCTGGCGCCGATACGGTCGATGTCGAGCCTGTCTGCTGGTTTGTCGACGGATGGCAGGGCGGCAAAATTGTAGGATGGCGGCGGAGTTGGCATCGCCCATTCAAGTGTGCCAGCATTCCAGGGGTTACGCCGGAATGGCCGGCCGAAGAAGAACACCAGAAAGAGATCGATCGCAGCCAGCACGAAGCCCATCGCCATGATGAAGCTGCCGATGGACGACATCAGGTTCAGCCACTCCCAAGGCGACTCCGCCGGGTATGTATCCACCCTGCGCGGCATGCCGAGGAGACCCGTCAGGTGCATCATGAAGAAGGTGAGGTTGAAGCCGATAAAGATCATCCAGAAGGCCGCATGCGACATGTGCTGAATGGGCTGGCGGCCGGAAATATGTGGTACCCAGTAATAGGCTCCCGCCAGCATGGGGAACAGAAAGCCGCCGACAAGCACGTAATGGAGATGGGCCACGACGAAATGCGTATCATGTGCCTGTTGATCGAAGGGCACCATCGCCAGCATCACGCCAGTCAGGCCGCCGATGACGAAGACGAAGAAGAACCCGAAGATATGCAGCATAGGGATGGTGAAGGATGGCCGCCCTTGGGCGAGCGTCGCAATCCAGGCGAAGATCTGGATTGCAGTCGGCACGGCGACAAGGGCGCTGGCGGCCGAGAAGAACGACAGGGCCACGTGCGGGATGCCGGTCGTATACATGTGATGCACCCAAAGTCCGAAGGACAGGAAGGCCATCGACAGGATACCGGCGATGATGATCTTGTATCCCGTCAACGTCGTGCGGGCGAGCACCGGCAGGATCGTTGAGATGACGCCGGCTGCCGGCAGAAAGATGATGTAGACTTCGGGGTGGCCGAAGAGCCAGAAAAGATGCTGCCACAGAAGGGGATCGCCGCCTCGGGCCGGATCGAAGAAGGGGAGGCCGAAGGCGCGCTCTGCCTCGAGCAGGATGGAGCCCAGGATCAGCGGCGGAAAGCCGATGACCATCATGCCCGCAACCACCAGCATGTACCAGGCAAAGATCGGCATCCGGTCGAGCGACATGCCGGGCGCACGCATCTTGAGGATCGTCACGACGATTTCGATCGCCGCCGTCATGGCGGATATCTCGACAAAGGTGATGCCGAGCAGCCAGACATCGGCATTGATGCCGGGGCTGTAGGTGGAAGAACTGAGCGGCGTATACATGAACCAGCCGCCATTCGGTGCCACGCCGGCCAGGAGGGCAACGATCAGCATGGTGCCGCCAAAGAGGTAGCACCAGTAACCGTAAGCCGAAAGACGCGGAAAGGCGAGGTCGCGGCTGCCGAGAAGCTTGGGCAGGAGATAGATCGCCAGTCCCTCGAAAAAGGGGATGGCGAATAGGAACATCATGATCGTCCCATGCATGGTGAAGACCTGGGCATACTCCGCTGCGTCGAGAAAGCGGCTCCCGGACGTCGCGAGCTGGGTGCGGATCAGCATGCCGAGAAAGCCACCAATCCCAAAGAAGACCAGGGCCGTCAGCATGAAGCGTGCGCCGATGATGTTGTGATTGACGGCTGCCAGTCGGCGCCAGCCTTTGCCGGTGCCCCAGATGGCTTCCAGTTCCCGATGCAGGCGAATGGGTGAAATCTTTTGCGTCACGTCGATCCCTGTGCATCTGGAAGTGTCTGGATCACCTGCCGATAGTCGTCCGGTTCATGGGCGATCACGCTGAAGGTCATGGCACTATGGCCGGTGCCGCAATATTCGGCGCAAATACCGCCAAAGGTGCCAGCCCTGTCGGCCTTCAGACGTATGCGGGTTTCATGGCCCGGGATCGCGTCGATCTTTCCGGCTAGACGCGGCACCCAGAAACTATGGATCACGTCTGTGCTGGTAACGACAATCTCGACCGTCTGACCCGCCGGAATGTGGAGAACATTGCGACTAGTCGGCGCGGCATCGTCCAGACCGTAGCGGATATCCCAGTTCCACATGCTGGCCTGAACGCGAATGACATCGGATGGCGCATCGGCTCTTGCACCGAACAGAGCTTCACCTTGAAGGAAGGCAGCGCCCAGAAGGACCGTGAGAACGGGAATGGGCATCACGATCCCGCCACCGATAATCCAGCGTGAGGCTGAAACCTGTGAGAGTTTGCGGGAGAAGAGGCTCAGAAAGAACAGACCAAGGACCAGGGCAAAAAGCAGGACCGATCCGGTCAGCATGATCCACCAGAGCTGCGCCACAGAATGTGAGGCTGGCCCTGCCGGATCGAGCGCTGAAAGATCGCCGGAACAGCTGGCCAGCGTCAGCGGTAGCATGAGGCCTGCCGCGAGCGCGCGGAACCTCTGCCCTGTCCGGCTGGTTGTGGCAGAAAGAGGAGACTTGTTTTGGATACACCGCCGAAGAAAAACCCGGTCATCTCCAAGCTGGAGGAAAAGGACGCCAGTTCGACCGTAGCGGTTGCTGGTCATCCACTGCATGCGATGACAGTGCATTTCCCCATCGCACTTGTGTTCGGGACGCTCGGCGCTGACATCATGTACTGGTGGGGCGCCGATCCGTTCTGGCTGCGGGTCGGACTGTGGGCGACGGGTATCGCATTTTTCAGCGCCATCGTTGCGGGTTTGATCGGCTCGGCTGAACTCTTTCTCGTCCCAGGCATTCGCGCGCGCGTTGCCAGTTGGGCCCATGCCGTGGCTGGCATGTCGCTGATTGCGGTGTGCGGCGCCAATTGGGGAGGTCGCTATTTTTCCGGCATCGAGGTTCTGCCCCACGGCCTGATCCTGTCGCTGATTGCCGCCGGTCTGACGGGGTTGGCTGGCTGGCATGGCGGCAAGTTGATTTTCGATCATGGCGTCGGGCTCATGGTATCGTCCAAGGACTGATCGAGCGCGCAATCTCCTTCAGCCCCCCAGCCTCGATAGGGATCGTGTCGAGGCTCCAATCCGGTTTGGCAAGAACGACGAAAAAGATGCCGAGCACGGTCGCGGCAGTCAGGACGGTAGCGCCGATGAAGCGCCAGACCGGATAGACCTCTCCGTCGTTGAAGAGGCGGATGATGACCAGCCCGGTGACGATATGCAGTGTCACCATAGCGCCGATCAGCGCAAGCTTGATGGTGAACCAGAGCGTGAAGGTCTGCTGAAAGAAAATAAGGCCAGTGCCGGTCAGGATAGAGACGAAGGCGGCAGGCGATGCGACGACGACGTAGCAGAAGCGCACGAGACGTTGGAGCGCATATAGAGCAGGGCGGTTACCCACATGGGCGCGCTGCACGTAAAGGGCAGGCAGGCTGATGAGCGTCGCCGCCCAGATTGAGATTGCCGCGATGTGGATGAATTTCAGCAGCATCACCATTGCCAGCTGCCCTTGCGATCCGGGCTAGCGACAGTTCGATAAAGGCGTATCAACGCAATGCCGAGATAGGGAAGGAGGCCGACAGTCCACATAATGACGCCAGCGAGCTGCTGATCCTGCAGCGGCTCAAGGCCAAAGGGTTGGGTCGTATCCAGGTGAGCGGCGAAAAGCGGTGCACGCGAGAGGGCCAGGATGGCTGCAAGCATGCCCATCTGCCCGACAGTGGCAAGAGACAGTGCAACGGCAGTGAAAACACTGGTTCTCGGAGACAGCAGGATCGCCCATAGCCAGATGGCGCTGGCAAGAAGCGCTGCCTGCATGACCCAATAGGGGATCATGCCGTTCAGGGCGAAGGCATAGCCCGGCGGAATATGCCAGAACCAGAAGATCAGAGTGTGAAAGATAAACGCCATCTCCGGTGGCAGGCGGCTGGAGGCAGGACCTCTCGTACAAAAGGCCGTCGTGAGAAGGGGAGCAAGTATCGTCATCAAGATGAAGTGATGGGTCACCCGGACCGAAAACAGCGCGGTGGTAAGAGAGCAGAGCGGTGAAATCAGAAGAAGGGTGGATATCGCAAAAACAGCCGTCGCAATGACTATTCGGTGTCTATGGAGCGAAAGCGCCGGCAGTATCGTGAGGGCGGCAACGACCGCCACAGCGAATGGGTCGAGGTTCCAGGCACCCCACACTTCCGATGGTAGCGGTGCAGGACCGCAATAAGGCACTGGTTGGTTCACCCCAAAAATCCGTCCGCCCTCCGTTGAAGCGATGCAGAGGCATCAGGGGTCGAACGCCGGGAAGGGGCTGAGGTTCCGACGTTGCTTTTTTAAATGAGAGAATGCTGACAGCTTTGGCCGAGGCTCCCCGCTGCCTTACGCGTGATCGTGCTGTTGTGCTGAGCCATCGCGTCGCCGCGCGGCATGTCCACCGTTGGCCGGATGCGTTTTTGGGTTTGTGAGCGGTCGCCGGCTCATCTCGTCTTTGAGCTTTTGCATTGCCAAATGGCGGCTTGGATAGACTTTCGTCAGCATGCCATTGCGCAGAACAGCCCAGCCGCGCTCATGGGGCATCAATACCGTGTCATTGCTCATCAATTTCTCCTCCCGATAGGCTCACGATCGATTTTGTGATGCGTCCGAACCGTGTTTGCGCAGTTCGGTTCCGCGAGGCGTTGAAGACGGATGAAAGTGATGATCCCGCAGATGCTGGGAGGTGCAGGTGACTATAAGTCGATGCAAAGGACTGCTAAATGACCCTACTTTCCACGGAGCAGAACATGGCGACGGACCACCGCTTGACGATAGCCGTATTCGGCGAAAGCGATACGCTCACGCCTGCAATACGAAGCGCATGGTCAGAGGCATCGATGGTTCTGCAAGGTCCTTACTCTTCGACAGCGGTCGATGAGCACGACTGGCATTTCGGCTGCGCCGTCATTGATGTGCGATATGGACCTGAACGCATGCTGCTCTTGATGGAAGCTCTGGATAGCAAAGCCATCCCTTATATTTTCTTCGTTCCTCTTTGCGCTGTCGGTCACCATCAGGGGCCGTTCGTGCTCTCTGGCGCAAAAGATGAAATCAGGCACATCGTTTCGGCGCTCGCAGCGCAGGGTCGAGGTGCGACACATTGAGGTATTAGAGAGTGTCACGATCCGTTTGTTCGGCTCGTGATGCTTTAACGCATTGCTTTATCACTTGGAGCTGACACCGCATTGCATTGAAGTGCGACGAGCCTTCGACCGTCGTCACGCCTAGAAGGCCAAATCCCTGGTGCTCTGCGAATCTTACGGGCGATCGCGATCGCCTCATCATTGTCTGCACCCGTCAGGAAGGCTTATAGCAGGCCACTATGCGGTATTGGAACGGCCAGGCGTGATGGCGGCAGTTCTCGCTCCTTACCCACAGCCATCCGCTTTCAGAACTCAACCGCGTTGAATGAAACCCGCGACAGGCCAGACATCTTGATGAAGGCGCTTATTCGCTGTTGATAGAAGTGAGTCATGCCCCCGAACCGAGCCTTATTCACTAAATAGAATAAATATTTCACTCACGCTTTTAATGGAATTTCCACTTGATTTCGCCTTGGCTTGAGCTAGGGTCTCATCGATCGTCATCGATAACAAATCGGATGATGACAGGGCGCGAACTGCTTCTTGGGGAGTGGCCGTCCGGAGGAGGAAATCAGCGTGGAGCAAATGAAATGATCAGGTTCGGTGTGCTGGGTGCGGGCCGTATTGGCAAGGTCCATGCGGCAACGATTGCCGCTAATCCCAAGGCAAAGCTTGCCTATGTCGCGGATGCGTTTCCGGCGGCGGCAGAGCAATTGGCGCAGCAGACGGGTGCACGTGTCGCGTCCGTTGAAGAGATTATCGCTGCATCGGATGTCGATGCCGTGCTGATCGCAACGCCCACGCCAAGCCATGCCGATCTGATCGAGGCGGCCTCCAAGGCTGGCAAGCATATTCTCTGCGAAAAGCCGGTGTCGCTTTCCGTCGATCGCATCAATCAGTGCCTGGATGTGGTGGAACAGAACAAGTCGACTCTGATGATCGGCTTCAACCGCCGCTTCGATACCAACTTCTCGATGGTCGAGCAGCGCCTGCGCAACGGCGATGTCGGAGAGATCGAGATCGTCACCATCATCAGCCGCGATCCCAACCCGCCACCGGCGAGCTATGTGAAATCCTCTGGGGGTCTCTTCCGTGACATGATGATTCACGACTTCGATATGGCCCGCTTCCTGATGGGTGAAGAATTCGTGGTCGTTAACGCGCTTGGCTCCGCACTGGTGGACAAGGCGATCGGCGAAGAAGGCGATGTCGATACTGCAGCAGTCCAGATGCAGACGGCATCGGGACGCATCGCGGTGATCACCAATTCCCGCCGCGCGACCTATGGCTACGACCAGCGCATCGAAGTGCATGGCTCGACGGGTATGCTCTCTGCTCGCAACATCCAGAATTCAAGCGTCGAATTGTGGAACGCCAACGGCATTGCCGGAGATCCGGTACAGAACTTCTTCATCGAGCGCTACGCTCAGGCCTATGCCAACGAGATCAACACCTTCATCGACGCTGTCGATGCTGGCAACACCTCGCCGCGTCCAAGCGGTTTCGATGGTCTTCAGGCGCAGAAACTGGCCGATGCCGCGACCGAAAGCTGGCAGACCGGCAAGCCCGTCCAGATCGTCTGATCGGATTTTGACCAACAAAAACGCTCGCATCGTTGTCTCGGTGCGAGCGTTTTTTTTGGCAGAGATTGCGCGTTTATGGATTGTCGCGCTTGAAAATCCAGTCGTGATCCGGATGGTTCTGGAAACGCCACTTGCGCATCGGTCCAGCCATAACGTTGAGATAATACATCTCATAGCCATAGGGAGAGCCGCAAGGGTGATGCCCTTTCGGAACCAGCACCACATCGCCGCTTGAGACCGCCATGGTCTCGTCCAGCGATCCGTCTTCGGTGAACACGCGCTGGAAGCCGAAGCCCTGCTCCGGGTTCAGGCGGTGGTAATAGGTTTCTTCAAGATAGGTCATCTCGGGGTAGTTGTCCTCATCATGCCGGTGTGGCGGGTAGGACGACCAGTGACCGGATGGGGTGAAGACTTCCGTGACCAGCAGGCTATCGGCTACATCGCGGTCCTCCATGGCGATCGGGAAGATGTAGCGCGTGTTGCCGCCCTTGCCGCGCTCAGCCAGAGTAATTCCCGTCGGTCCAATAACTTGGGCCTCGCGGCCGGGCTTTGCCGGTGCGGTGCACACACCAAGCGTGCAGTCCGTCGTCGCCGTCACACTCCAGGAAGAGCCAGCCGGGATATAGACGCAATGCGGCGGCTTGCGCTCGAAGACATTCATGCGGTCGCCGAGTTCGCCGAAATTCTTGTCTTCTGATAAGATTTCCGCCTTGCCCTCAACGAGGACGAGGATGACCTCGGTCTCACCGGTTTGTTCGGTCGCGGTTTCGCCAGGTTTCAGCCGGTAAAGGCCGAAACCAACATAGCCCCAATCGGCGCTTTCCGGCGTGATGTCGTGAACCTTGCCGGATGTGCCGGTGGGTTTGCGCAGCAAATCTGCCATGTCTTGACCTTTCTGTTCAGCCCTTGTCCAGGCCAGCGTCCTGCGCGAAGCTGCGCAGCGATTTCAGGCCCAGGCTCTGATACTCGAAGGGATTGCGTACATCCGGGTCCTGCTCGGCTTCGATGACCAGCCAGCCGCTATAGCCATGCTCTGCGGCAATCTTGAGAACGGGAGGGAAGTCGACGCCGCCTTCGCTGTCACCCGGAACGGTGAAGACGCCACGGCGCACACCTTCCAGGAAGGAGAGGTTTTCGTCGCGAACCTGCTTGGCGATGACTGGACGCACGTTCTTGGCGTGGATGTGGCCGACGCGACCCATGTGCTTTTTCGCAAGCCGCTCGGGATTGCCGCCGCCGAACAGGCAATGGCCGGTATCGAGTAACAGCTTGGTATGCGGGCCTGTGTTCTCCATCAGACGGTCGATCTCGTCTTCGCTTTCGACAATCGTGCCCATGTGATGGTGATAGACGAGCGCGACACCCTGATCGGCAGCATGTTTCGCCAGCGCTTCCACGCCCTCGCCAAAGCGCTTCCATTCGCTGTCGGCGAGCTTCGGGCGGTCATTGACCGGCTTTGTATCCTCGCCGTGGATGGCGTTGGAGGTTTCGCAGACGATGATCACCTTCGAGCCCATCGCCTTCAAGAGATCGAGGGCAGACTGCATGGCGGCCTTCTCGTCTTCGATGGAGTTGGTCAGCAGATTCAGCGAATGCCAGCCAGAGACGTAGCGCAGCTTGCGGGGCTCCAGAACGGCCTTCAGGCCTTCCGGATCCTGCGGGAACTTGTGGCCTTTCTCGATGCCGTCGAAACCGATCTTGGAGGTTTCGTCCAGGCACTGCTCAAGGCTGATATGGGCGCCGAGCGTGCGGTCGTCGTCATTGCTCCAGGCGATGGGGTTTGTACCGTAAAGGATCATGATCAGCGTCTTTCTTTCAGTGCGAATTCATAGGCTGCACGAGCCTGTTTGACTTCATTGCGTTCAGAGACTTCCGGCACGGCGACATCCCACCAGTAGCCTCCGGCATCCGGTGTCGGATAAGGATCGGTATCGATGACGATCACGGTTGGAACCTCCGCGGCACGGGCTGCATCGAGTGCAGTTTCCAACTCAGTGATTGTAGAGACCTTATGCGCATCCGCACCCATGCTGGCGGCATGCGCGGTGAAATCGATGGCAATCGGGTTCTTCTGGTTGGTGTGGGCGTAGAGATTGTTGAACTCCGCCCCGCCGGTGCCCATCTGCAGCCGGTTGATGCAGCCATAGCCGCGATTGTCGGTGATCACGACAGTGATCTTCACGCCCATGGCAACGGCAGTGGCAAGCTCCGAATTCATCATCATGTAGGAGCCATCGCCCACCATGACGATCACGTCGCGCTCGGGCTCTGCCATCTTGATGCCGAGGCCACCGGCAATCTCGTAGCCCATGCAGGAGAAGCCATATTCCATGTGGTAGGAGAGCGGCAGCTTCGCCTTCCACAACTGGTGCAGCTCTCCAGGCATGGTGCCTGCCGCACACATGACGACGGTATTGTCACGCGAGGCGCGCTGTACCGCGCCGATCACCTGCATATCCGTCGGCAGGCTATTGGCCTCCTTCGGTGCCGCGGTCACGGCATCGGCCTTGGCGAACCAGTCCTGTTTCAGGCTTGCATCGGGTGCGGAAAAGCGGTGGCTGCCCAAGGCTTCGGTCAGTTTCTCAAGCCCAACTTTGGCGTCGGCCGTGAGGCTGATGGCATCGTGCTTGGCGCTGTCATAGGCTTGGACGTTGAGTGCGAGCAGCTTGCGCGCCGGGTTCTTGAAGAGCGCCCAGGAGCCGGTGGTGAAATCCTGAAAACGGGTTCCGACACCAAAGACCAGATCGGCCTTTTCGGCAATCGCATTGGCGCTCGATGCGCCCGTCACACCAGCGGGACCGAAGTTCATCTCGTGATCCCAGGCAAGCGCGGATTTTCCGGCCTGGGTTTCGATCACGGGGATGGAGTGGCGCTCGGCGAAGCTCTTCAGCGTCTCGGTCGCGCCGGAAAAATGCACGCCGCCGCCCGCGACGATGATGGGGTTCTTCGCGACCTTAAGGGCTGCGATCGCCTCTTCGAGTTCCGCTCTGTCGGGCTCGGGGCGGCGTTGACGCCAGACCTTTTTGTCGAAGAAGCTTTCCGGATAATCATAGGCTTCCGCCTGCACATCCTGGCAGAAGGAGAGTGTCACGGGACCGCAATCGGCGGGGTCCGTCATGGTGCGGAAGGCGCGGGGCAGTGCGGTCAGAAGCTGTTCGGGGCGCATGATCCGGTCGAAATAGCGGCTGACCGGCTTGAAGCAGTCATTGGCCGAAACCGTACCGTCGTTGAAGTCTTCGATCTGCTGTAACACCGGATCCGGCCCACGATTGGCGAATACATCGCCGGGGATCAGTAACACGGGAAGACGGTTCACATGCGCAAGCGCCGCAGCCGTCACCATGTTCAATGCCCCGGGACCGATCGACGATGTGACTGCCATGGTCCGGCGGCGGCCGAGTTGTTTGGTGTAGGCGATCGCCGCATGTGCCATGGATTGTTCGTTCTGGCCGCGATAGGTCGGCAGTTCCTCGCGAATGCCATAGAGCGCCTCTCCCATGCCAGCCACATTGCCATGGCCGAAGATCGCCCAGACGCCGGCGATGTAAGGCTCATCATCCTCATTCATCTGGGCTGCCAGATAACGCACAAGCGCCTGTGCCGCCGTCAATCGAACCGTATTCACGCTGCCTCTCCCTTTACATGCGCGGCGCGCGCCTTGTCCCAAATCCGGCAAAGCGCATCATAACGGGCTGCCATATCGGCAACCGCCTCCTCGTCACTCACCTTGCCTGCAAGCCAGTTGCGTGCGGCCTCGGCAAAAATCGTGCGACCGACGGCAAAGCCTTTCACCAGATCAAAGCCCGCCGCCAGCCTGAAACTCTCCTCCAACTCGCTCTGCGGCGCCTCCAGGCCGAGAACCACGATACCACGAACATAAGGATCATGACGTTTTACCGCATCGGTCGCCTGACGCCAGGCTTCCACGCTCTTCAGAGGCTCAAGCTTCCACCAGTCGGGATAGACGCCGATCTCGTAGAAGCGGTCTATGATGCGGGCTGTCGTTTCATCATCGATCGATGCCACCTTGGAAGGGATCACCTCCAGCAGAAATTCCAGCCGGTTGCGGCGCGCGGCGGCGAAGAGACGCGAGACCGTCTCTTCCTGTTCGGCGCGCATCGCCTCGTCATCGTCCGGATGGTAGAAGCACAGCACCTTGACCACGTGTTCGGCCGGCCATTCGTTCAGACCGCCGCAATCGGGTCCAAGATCCGGCTCTAGAGTCAGTGGGCGCGAGCCCGGCCATTCGGCGGGGCGGCCGATCCACAAGCCTGAGCCTGCCGCCTGATAGAGAGCATCGCGGCCAAGACGACCATCACAGAGAATGCCGTAACCGGCATTGCCACCGGCGACCTTATGGGCGGCCTTCAGGCAAAGCTCCTTGAAGGCGCCGATCTTCTTGTCGTCTGCGCCGACGTCCTTGGCGATGGCTTCCAGTTGCATGCGGTGATCGAAAGCAAAGACGCGCATGGTGCTCCAATCGCCTTTGCGGTTTGTCGCCCAATGCACCTGTTCCAGTTGATCGTCCTTGCGCAGCGCCTTGTTGCGAATTCCGGTACGGAAGAAATATTGCAACTCCTCCCAGCTTGGATAGGCAGGGGTGCAGCCATGACGTGACACGGCGAAAGCGCCGCACGCATTGGCATATTTCAAGTGTCGTCGGCCAGTCTTCACCGCGCAGCCATCCGCGGAAGAGGCCCGCCATGAAGCCATCGCCGGCACCCAGCACGTTGAAGACTTCGATGGGGAAGCCTTCGCCGCTTTCGCCATCGTCGAGACTGCCTGGAATGTCGCCTGGGAAGACCACTGCGCCCATCGGTCCGCGCTTGCAGACGAGCGTGGCGTTGGAAACAGCCCGCACGGCGCGCAGCGCTTCCAGAGTATCGGTGGAGCCACCGGCGATGTGGAACTCTTCCTCGGTGCCGACGATCAGGTCGAAGAGGTTGAGAGTGGATTGCAGCTTCTGCGTGACCTTCGCCGATTCCACGAAGCGGCTTTCACCGTCACCATGACCAGCCACACCCCAGAGGTTCGGGCGGTAGTCGATGTCGAGCGCAGTCTTCGCGCCGCTGTCGCGCGCCAGGCGCAGCGCCTTCAGAACCGCCGCTTCCGTGCGCGGATGAGAAAGATGCGTGCCGGTAGCGCAAACGCAGTTCGCTTCGGAGATGAAAGCAGGGTCGATATCGTCTTCGCTCAGCGCCATATCGGCGCAGTTCTCGCGATAGAAGATCAAGGGGAACTGCTGCTGGTCGCGGATGCCGAGAATGACGAGTGCGGTCAGGCGCTCCTTGTCGGTCTGCACGCCGCGAACATCGACGCCCTCACGCACCAGCTGTTCGCGGATGAAGCGCCCCATGTGCTCGTCGCCGACGCGGGTAATGACGGCACTCTTCAGACCAAGCCGTGCGGCACCTGCTGCAATGTTGGTCGGAGAGCCACCGATGTATTTGTTGAAGGAGGACATGTCCTCCAGACGTCCGCCGATCTGCGCGCCGTAAAGATCGACCGACGAACGGCCGATCGTGATGAGATCGAGTGTCTTCACGATCTGTCTCCTCCGCGCTGTTACGCGCCACAAAGGACGGAACTGTACGTCCGTCACTTTTCTCCCTCGTTTATATTTGGACTATAAATTCTATTTTTTGCATTTTCAATACGAATATTCAGTTTTGTCGATGAGTCCCCACCCCTACGGCCAGCGCAATCGCGATGCAGAGGGTCGCCGACAAGGAACGGAATGCGCCGAAATCGACCTCTGACACCGCCAGCACTGTGGCATCGAATTGGCGCAGCGGATTGACAGCCGTATCGGTGATGGCCACCACCGGGATCTTGCGGGCACGGCTTGAGGAAACGATCTCCATCGTCTCTGCCGAATAGGGTGCGAAGGTGATGGCGAGAACCACATCGCCCTGACGGATCGCATTGGCGCTCTGCAACTGGCCGACGGAGGCATGCAGCATGGAGGGCACCTGCATCTTCTCGAAGGCGTAGGCGAGATAGCTCGCGACCGGGAAGGAGCGGCGCAAGCCGACGATATGGATCATCTGCGCGTCAGCCAGCACCTGGATTGCGGCCTCGAAAGCAGACTGATCGACGGTTTTCAGCAGGTTTTCCAGCGATGCCCGCCCGGCTTCGACAAATTCCGCCAGAAGCCGACCGCCGCTGTCTTCTCCCTTATCGCGCAGGTTGGTGAGCCGGGTATCGTAATCCGGCCAGCGGCCGGAATAGCTTTCCTTGAACAGCCGCTGCATCTCCGAAAAGCCGGAGAAGCCGAGAATCTGGCAAAAGCGCATGAAGGCGGACGGCTGGACTCCAGCGGCTTCGGCCATTTCCGCCACAGTGGAAACGGCGATTCGGTCGGTATTGGCTGCGACATAATCCGCGCACTGCCGCAATCTCTTCGGCAGCTTCGGCGCAACCTCAACAAGTCTCTCCTCGAATTCCTTCACCGTTGCCGGTGCGGCACTATCCTGCATCTCGTTTCACTCCCCCACAAATGAAATCGTCTTTTCTGGATTGGAATATCTATTCCAGAAAAGACGCGGCAGGGAAGCAGAATCTCCACGCGTTAGGGATCGTCACTCAAATTCCAGAATGACCTCATCCACAGCCAGACTGTCCCCAGCCTTCACAGCCACCTTCGCGACACGGCCCTTGCGCTCGGCGCGGAGGATGTTTTCCATCTTCATCGCCTCTACGGTTGCGAGCGCCTGCCCGGCTTCGACCTCATCACCTTCCGCGACCGAGATCGAGGTGACGACGCCCGGCATGGGGCAAAGCAGCATCTGCGATGTATCTGGTGGCAACTTTTCCGGCATGAGACGCGCAAGCTCGGCGACGCGAGGGGTACGAACTTTGGCGACGATGTCTGCACCATGCCAACGTAATCTGATGGCGGATGGCGAGAGATCGATCTTCACCGCCAGAACCACATCGCCCAGCCGGAAAGTGCCAAGGCTGCGGCCCGGCAGCCAGTCCGTTTCGACAGCCAGCCTCTCTCCGCCTTCGATCTGAGCCATGGTGTTGTCGCCATCGAGATCAAGGTAAACGCGCCGCTCGGTCTTGCCGAGTTGAACCACCCAGTCCTTGCCGACAATGCGGCGATGATTGCCGATGGTGCCGGAGATCTTTGCTGCGCGGCTCTGCACCTGATGGTGAATGGCCGCGGCGATCGCCGCCAGCCGGTCAGCGGCTTCCGTCTGCGGCTCCACTCCGGAAAAACCGTCTGGAAACTCCTCGGCGATGAAGCCCGTGGTCAGATTGCCCGAACGGAAACGAGGATGCTGCATGACCGCAGAGAGAAAGGGCAGGTTGTGCCCGATGCCCTCCACTTCAAAGCGATCGAGCGCTTCGCCCATGGCATCGATGGCGGAGATCCGTGTCTCACCCCAGCTGCAAAGCTTGGCAATCATCGGATCGTAATACATCGAGATTTCTCCGCCTTCGAAGACGCCGGTGTCATTGCGAAGGATCGTGCCATCCTCCTGGCGGCCCTCTTCCGGGGGACGGTAGCGGGTCAATCGACCGATGGAGGGCAGGAAGTTCCGGTAAGGGTCTTCCGCATAAAGGCGGCTCTCGATTGCCCAGCCGGTCAGTTCGATGTCCGCTTGGGACAGAGACAGCTTTTCACCCGCTGCCACCCGGATCATCTGCTCCACGAGATCGATGCCGGTGACAAGCTCGGTGACGGGGTGCTCCACCTGAAGCCGGGTGTTCATTTCCAGGAAGTAGAAGTTTCGGTCCCCATCAACGATAAATTCCACCGTGCCAGCGGAGAAATAGCCGACCGCCTTGGCAAGCGCGACGGCCTGCTCGCCCATCGCCTTGCGTGTCGCTTCATCGAGAAAAGGAGAGGGCGCTTCCTCGATCACCTTTTGATTTCGCCGCTGGATGGAGCATTCACGTTCGCCGAGATAGAGCACCGTGCCGTGCTGATCACCGAGAACCTGAATTTCGATGTGACGCGGCTGAGTGACGAATTTTTCGATGAAAATCCGGTCGTCACCGAAGGATGCTTTTGCTTCGTTGCGTGATGATTGGAAACCCTCGCGTGCCTCGCTATCGTTCCAGGCAATGCGCATGCCCTTGCCGCCGCCGCCGGCCGATGCCTTGATCATCACCGGGTAGCCGATCTTCGATGCTATGCGGACAGCCTCATCCGCAGTCTCGATCAAACCCATATGGCCGGGAACGGTGGAGACGCCTGCTTCGGCTGCAAGCTTCTTGGAGGTGATCTTGTCGCCCATCGCTTCGATGGCCTTGACCGGCGGACCGATGAAGGCAACGCCTTCCTTTTCCAGAGCAGCTGCGAAAGCCGGATTCTCCGACAGGAAGCCATAGCCTGGATGCACCGCGTCCGCGCCCGTCTCGCGAATGGCCTCGAGGATCTTGTCGATGACGATATAGGACTGGTTGGAGGGTGCCGGGCCGATATGCACCGCTTCGTCGGCTTCGCGCACATGCAGCGCGTTAGCGTCTGCATCGGAATAAACCGCGACCGTAGCGATGCCCATCTTTCTCGCGGTGCGAATGACGCGGCAGGCGATTTCGCCGCGATTGGCAATCAAAATCTTTGAAATCACAACGTATCGCCTCCTAGTAATTCTCCCAATGTTTCGGGACCGGCTAATTGGCGCCATAGTACGAGGGAGGAAACCGCAATTTTTCTCCCGGTCTTGACGAAGTTCTTCAAATCAAGAAGCTCTTCATGAGAAACATCATCAATGTATTTCTCGTATGTTTTCAGCAATGATAGATCTAGAAAGCAATGAATCATGACTCTGTATGAGCAATATCTAATTGTTCGAATTGAGAATAATGAAAATGATGGAGATATACCTATGTCGTCTTCGTCATTTTTTTCATCGTAGTTTGGAAAAAGGCTTGCGAAGCCGGACATGAAAGAGGGGTGCGCCGCTGCGGACAACACAGTTTCTTCCTGCTTTCGAAACTCTTCGTGATGACTTAGTAGTTCTCGGAGATTCGCAGGCAGCTGCTCATTCACGTGTGATCTCGCTTTCCCCTTCGAGATATATTTGTACCAGGTCTTATTAGAATGCTCGACATCTTGGTCTTTAGCAAAATCGGAACAGAAATTGCTATCAACTGCTGCAAGACTTAGCGCATCTAAGTTCTCTGACATGGAGCGTAGTATCTGTTTAGCGGGAACATCTAGTCCACTTAATACTAATTTTCTAATCGCGATTAGTTCTGCAGTTATTCTCCACGATATAAGATTTATAGAAATACGCTGATATTTATTTTCGTCCTGGCTGGATTGTATCAGCGCCGCTGTAAGAGCCTCCGAGTAGTAAGAGAACCATACTATGCAATAGTCCAGCAGAAATAGATTAGAGCTTACATCTGATAATATTTCCGGCTTGCAGGGCCCTATTCGGTCCGGCAGTAGCTGTGATTTGGAGGCGAGCCAGAATTTTTCATACTCGACGCTTTGAGAGTGGCAGACTTGTAGGAACAAATGTTTTAGCTGCCTCGGAAGTTTTGGATAGATTGTCGATGTTCTCATGAACCGCTCGCGAGAGTTCTGTTTTGATTATGGCGACTACACACTCACAACGGAATCGTGTCGTGCTTCTTCCAATGCGTCGTCACCTGCTTGTTGCGCAGGGACGCAAAGGCGCGGGCGATGCGGCGGCGCGAGGAATGTGGCATGATGACTTCATCGATGAAGCCGCGTTCGGCAGCAACGAAGGGGTTAGCGAAGCGCTCTTCATATTCGCGCGTCCGTTCCGCGATCTTATCGGGGTTTGACAGTTCGGAGCGGTAGAGAATTTCCGCCGCACCCTTGGCGCCCATCACGGCAATTTCCGCTGACGGCCAGGCATAGTTGATGTCGGCGCCGATATGTTTCGACGCCATCACGTCGTAGGCGCCGCCATAGGCCTTGCGGGTAATCAGCGTTACCATCGGCACCGTCGCCTCTGAATAGGCGAAAAGCAGCTTGGCGCCGTGCTTGATGACACCGCCATATTCCTGCGCCACGCCGGGCAGGAAGCCCGGCACATCCACCAAAGTCAGGATCGGAATGTTGAAGGCGTCGCAGAAGCGCACGAACTTCGCCGCTTTGCGCGAGCTGTCGATATCCAGGCATCCGGCCAGCACCATGGGCTGGTTGGCGACGACGCCGACCGTCTCGCCTTCAAGGCGGATGAAGCCGGTGATGATGTTTCTGGCAAAGGCCTCCTGCAATTCGAAGAAATCGCCTTCGTCGGCAATCGCGTGGATCAGTTCCTTCATGTCATAGGGCTTGTTGGAACTATCGGGGATCAAGGTATCGAGCTTCGCCTCGAGGCGAGCCGGATCGTCATGGAAAGGCCGGGTCGGTGGCTTCTGCCGGTTATTGGCGGGGAGAAAATCGACGAGCGCGCGAACCGCTTCCAGCGCCTCGATGTCGTTTTCATAGGCGCCGTCGGCAACGGAGGATTTCTTTGTGTGGGTGGTGGCACCTCCCAGTTCCTCGGCGGTGACGATCTCGTTGGTCACGGTCTTCACCACGTCCGGCCCAGTCACGAACATGTAGGATGTATCACGCACCATAAAGATGAAGTCGGTCATGGCGGGAGAGTAGACCGCACCGCCCGCGCAAGGACCCATGATGACGGAGATCTGCGGCACGACACCCGACACTTCCGCATTACGACGAAACACCTCCGCATAGCCCGCAAGCGACGACACGCCTTCCTGGATGCGTGCCCCACCGGAATCGTTCAAGCCGATCACCGGTGCGCCGACGCGCACCGCCATATCCATGATCTTGCAAATCTTCTGCGCGTGGGTTTCCGACAAGGAGCCGCCAAGCACGGTAAAATCCTGGCTGAACACATAGACCTGCCGTCCGTTGATCGTACCCCAGCCGGTCACGACACCATCGCCCGCCACCTTCTGATCCGCCATGCCGAAATCCACCGCCCGGTGGGTCACGTACATGTCGTATTCTTCGAAGGAGCCCTCATCGAGAAGTACGTCGAGGCGTTCGCGCGCTGTCAGCTTGCCCTTGGCATGCTGCGTATCGATACGCTTTTGCCCGCCGCCAAGACGGGCTTCAGCGCGGCGGCTTTCCAGTTCTTGAAGGACTGAACGCATAAGACCTCCCATTCGCATTCCATAGGAGTCTTAAGGCCAAAATTGTTGAATGGAAACAGCTGCCTTGGTCGCAGAGATCGCTCGCTTTAGCCGCGATAGGCGACGAGAACAGCGCCGCAAGCGATCAGAATGACGCCCAGCCAGTTGGGAAGAGAGAGCCGTTCGCCAAGAAAGAGAACCGCAAATACGGCGACGAAGACGACGCTGAGTTTGTCTATCGGCGCAACGCGTGCGGCATCACCGATCTTCAGGGCACGGAAATAGCAGATCCAGGATGCACCGGTCGCAAGCCCGGAGAGGATGAGGAATAGCCAGGTGCGCGGTGTGATCGTCGCCGGGCTTTGCCAGTTCCCTGTGATGTAGACCATCAAGCCTGCAGCCAAAAGAATGACGATGGTTCGGATGAAGGTGGCGAAATCGGAATTGACGTTTTCGATGCCGATCTTGGCGAAGATCGCGGTCAGTGCGGCGAAAGTGGCCGACAGAAGAGCCCAGACTTGCCAGGAGAGAAACAGGTTTTTCATCGTCGAGCACCGGTGAGGACGGGAGAGGGGTCCATCTTATCAAGTCGGGGCCGGAAAAGGAAAGCCCGCCTCGACTGATCGAGGCGGGCCTTGATATGGATCGCTTTAGCTGCGCGGTTTACTCTGCAGGAATTCCAAGTGCCGTCGCATCGTCGACGACCTTTGGCTCGTCGCCCCTCAGCGCGGCTGCCAGCTGCTCCTGGTCGAGCTCGCCTTCCCAACGGGCAACGACGATGGTTGCAACGGCGTTGCCAATGAAGTTGGTCAGCGCGCGGCATTCCGACATGAAGCGGTCGATACCAAGGATCAGTGCCATGCCCGCGACGGGGACAGATGGGACGACCGAGAGCGTGGCGGCCAGCGTGATGAAGCCAGCGCCGGTAATACCTGCTGCACCCTTGGAGCTCAGCATGGCGACAAGTAGCAGGAGGATCTGTTCACCCAAGGACAGGTGAATGCCCGTTGCCTGCGCGATGAAGAGGGCGGCGAGC
Organism: Agrobacterium larrymoorei; assembly: GCF_030819275.1. GTDB lineage: Bacteria > Pseudomonadota > Alphaproteobacteria > Rhizobiales > Rhizobiaceae > Agrobacterium > Agrobacterium larrymoorei_B. The sequence goes on from NZ_JAUTBL010000001.1 coordinate 1,215,500, forward strand.
GTCATGTAGATGTTCGTACCGTCGAGGTTGAACGAGTAACCGGTCGGAATGACGAGACCGACGACGGAGCGCTTGCAGCCTGCTCTTTCCATCTTGCTCATCAAGCCCGGAAGTGCGGCTTCCGATGAAGATGTGCCGAGAACGAGCAACAATTCTTCCTTGATGTAGCGGATCAGCGCCAGGATGGAGAACCCATTGTAGCGGCAGACGGCACCGAGAATGACGAGCACGAAGATCAGCGACGTCAGGTAGAAGGTACCGATCAGCATGGCGAGATTGGTGACCGACGAAATGCCGTACTTGCCGATGGTGAAGGCCATGGCGCCGAAGGCACCGATCGGAGCAGCCTTCATCAGGATCGCGACCAGCTTGAAGATCGGATACATCAGGGCATGCATGAAATCGACGACAGGCTTGCCGCGTTCCCCGACGACGCCGAGCGAAATGCCGAACAGCACGGAGAAGAACAGCACCTGAAGAATATCGCCTTCCGCGAAGGCGCCGACGATCGTCGTCGGGATGATATTCATCAGGAAGCCGGTGATCGACTGCTCATGCGCCTTGGCGGCGTAGGTCGCAACGGCCTTGCCGTCCAGTGTGGACGGATCGATGTTCATGCCCGCACCCGGCTGAACGACATTGGCAACGATCATGCCGACGATCAGCGCCAGGGTGGAGAAGGTTATGAAGTAGATCATCGCCTTGCCGGCTACGCGGCCGACCTTCTTCATGTCGTTCATGCCGGCAATGCCGGTTGCGACTGTGAGGAAGATCACGGGTGCGATGATCATCTTGACCAGACGGATGAAGCCATCGCCGAGCGGCTTCAGCTGTTCGCCAAGAGCGGGATAAAAGTGGCCGAGCGCAATACCTGCGGCGATAGCGACGATGACCTGGAAATAAAGATGCCGGTAAAAAGGCAGTCTGGCGTGGCTTTCGGCCACGGCTGTGCTGTCAATCATGTTAGTTCCTCCTCGGCTTAACCCTGCCCTGACGGCCTCCCGAGTTTGCCTCAAGTTTTGCCCGGCCCTCTGCCGTTCGGAACTACCTACGCAAATAGTATGCCAGTTTGGTTTTTGAGGTTAAGCTATTGATGAAAATTGGTTTTATTTTAAGCCATCCAATGACCACTCTTCACGAGTGTGTTTTTCCGCTCATCATCTCTTGTCTTTTGTGCGGATTTCCGCACAGTAAAACCATGACATTTCGAGCCGCCCAATGTCCGTTTTCGTGAATAGCAGCCGCTTCCGCTGGATGGCCTTCGCCCTGATGTGGGTTATCATTGCCTTCGGCGCTTTCGTGGCTGCAGACAAGATCGGCCGTGTCCAAGCGACGAAGCGGTTGATTGCCGATGCCACGACGGATGCCGAGCTGAAAACCGCTTTGCTGAATGTGGCGCTGGAACGCCCGCGCGTCCTGCCACTCGTCCTCTCCCGTGACCGAGATATCGCCGACGCATTGGAAAATGGCGGCGCTGCCGTTCAGCGTCTGGATGAAAAGCTGGAGGGGCTGATCGAAGGTACGCAGGCCTCGGTCATCTATGTGACGGATGCCAAGGGCGTCACCATCGCGTCCAGCAATTGGCGGATGCCCGAGAGTTTCGTCGGCTCTAATTATGCCTTCCGTGACTATTTTCGCAGAGCCATGGAAACGGGCATGGCAGAGCATTACGCGCTCGGCAATGTCAGCCGGCGGCCGGGGCTCTATATCTCCCGGCGGGTCGATGGTGCAGATGGAAAGCCGCTCGGCGTGGTCATAGCCAAGGTGGAGTTCAACCGGCTCGAGACGGACTGGAATATCGGCGGGCGTCCCGTCTACATCGTCGATTCCAACGGCGTGGTGCTGATGACAAGCATACCCGACTGGCGATTCAAGACGGTGGCGCCGATCAATGAAGACAAGCGACGGATGATTTCCGCCAGTCTTCAATTCGGAGAGGAAGCGCTCTCTCCCATGCCCGTGCGATTGCGCTCGAAACTCGGTCCGGATGTGGCGCTTGTGGAAGTGAGCTCCCCCTCGACGCTGAGAGGAGATTATCTTCGTCTCGAACTCCCCGTTCCGACGACCAGATGGTCCCTGCATTATCTTCAACCGGTGACGCCGGCGACGAATGCCGCCATACGCGAAAGCCGGATCATCGCTCTTGCCGCCCTTATGCCGCTCTTCGCCCTGTCGGCGATCTGGCTTCGACGCCGGCTGAAGGCAGAGCAGGCGCGCGCCGCCGCCGAAAGAGATCGCGCGGAACTCGAGCGCCGGGTTCAGGAGCGGACGGTGGATCTGACCATGGCCCGAGACAAGCTTCAGGCGGAAATCCTGCGCCACGAACAGACGGGCAAGGAGTTGCAAAGCGTCCAGCACGATCTGGTCCAGGCCAACCGGCTTTCGATCCTCGGACAGGTGGCGGCTGGCGTAGCGCATGAAATCAATCAACCCGTCGCCACCATTCGCGCCTTTGCCGACAATGCTCGCGTGCTTCTCAAGCGCAAGCGCCTGGAGGAAGCGGACGAGAATCTGGAGAGCATTGCCGGTTTGACCGAGCGCATCGGCGTCATCACCAGCGATCTGAAAATTCTGGCGCGCAAGGGCAGAACTGCCGCAGAACCTGTCAGCATTCGCCTGGTCATCGAAGGTGCCGTGCTGTTGCTGCGCAGCCGGTTTTCGGGACGCATGGACATGCTCGATCTCGATCTTCCGGATAAGAACCTCAAGGTCATGGGAAGCCGCATCCGGCTGGAGCAGATCGTCATCAACCTCTTGCAGAACGCGCTCGAAGCCGTCGAAGAGAAAAGTGACGGACGCGTCAACGTGATGGTGGAGCAAATGGCGGAAGAGGTGGTGCTGCGCGTTCACGACAACGGGCCGGGCATCGCGGCGCCTATTCTCGAGCAGCTCTTTTCGCCCTTCAACACGTCGAAGGAGGGCGGCCTCGGCCTTGGCCTCGTCATCTCCAGCGATATCGCCTCGGATTATGGCGGGCGGATCGAGGTCGATACATGCGACAGCGGCACGTGTTTTTCAGTCTATTTGAAGCGAGCATGACATGACGGGAATGGGAACGGTCTATCTGGTTGATGATGACTCGCAGCTTCGCAAGGCGATGCGGCAGACGCTGGAACTCGAAGGCATGACGGTGATGCCTTTCCCCAAGGCGGAGCTGGCTCTCGACGCTCTGGAAGAAAATTTCGATGGCGTGATCGTCACCGATGTGCGCATGCCCGGCATGGATGGTCTGCAGTTTTTCGAGCACGTCCGAAAGATCGACGCGGACCTGCCTGTTATCCTGATCACTGGTCATGGCGATGTGCCGATGGCCGTCAGCGCGCTTCAGAATGGTGCCTATGATTTTATCGCCAAACCCTTTCCTGCCGAGCGCATGGTGGAAAGCGTTCGCCGCGCATTGGAAAAGCGTCGGTTGGTGATGGAGAACCGCGCACTGAAGCAGGCGGCGGAGCAGTCGATCGATGACATGCCTTTGCTTGGTCAGACGCCTGCGATGGAGCGCTTGCGCAATACGCTGCGCCATATTGCCGATACGGATGTGGATGTGCTGGTGGCGGGAGAGACAGGCAGTGGCAAGGAGGTGGTGGCGACAGCTCTTCACCGCTGGAGCAAGAAGCGCAGCCACGGAAACTTCGTGGCGTTGAATTGCGGCGCCTTGCCGGAGACCGTGATTGAAAGCGAACTCTTCGGCCATGAGGCTGGCGCTTTTACCGGGGCGCAGAAGAAGCGCATCGGCCGCATCGAATATTCCAGCGGCGGCACGCTGTTTCTGGACGAGATCGAAAGCATGCCGCCTGCTCTTCAGGTGAAGATGCTACGTGTGCTGGAAATGCGTGAGGTTTCCCCGGTCGGCTCCAACGAGGAGCGGTCCGTCGATATTCGTGTGGTGGCGGCGGCCAAGGTAGATCTCGGGGATCCCGAGCAGCGCAAGGATTTTCGCGAGGATCTCTATTACCGCTTGAATGTGGTGACGCTCTCCATCCCGCCGCTGCGGGAGCGCCGGGCAGATATCCCGCTGCTCTTCTCCCACTTCGTCAGCAAGGCCTCAAGCCGCTTTGGCATGCCGGTCCCGCAGATCGGAGCATCGATTTCTCGCTATTTGAACGAGCATGACTGGCCAGGCAATGTGCGTGAACTCGGGCATTTCGCCGAGCGTGTGGTGCTGGGGCTGGAAAGTGGACAGCCGCAAATACCCAGCCCTGCCGCGACGGTGAGTGGATCCGGTACGCTTTCGGAGCGCATGGATCGGCAAGAGGCGGACATCATTCGCGAGACACTGGAAAAGCATCAGGGCGATGTTGCCGAAACCATCGCCGCGCTCGGAATCGCGCGCAAGACATTTTACGATAAGTTGCAGCGTCATAACATTAACCGCTCGGATTACGTCCCCAAGTGAGTGAGGGTATTCCGAGCGGTTCAAATCTTTGAAATCGAGGCGGTCGCGGTTAGCCTGCTACGCAGAAATGGCTGTTGCCGTCATTGCCGATGTAGGTACCGCTGTTTGGATTGAAGCTGCGGTAACGCTGCGAGCAATAGTTATACCAGGTCTGGGACCACGGCTCGATCGTGCGGTAAACCTGACGCTGCTGGTAAACGGGGCGGGCCTCGTAAACCGGCTGGGCGCGATAGACCGGGCGTGGTGCGGGACGATACTCGCGATAGTCCGGATCGTCATAGGTGTAGCTTGGCTGATAGGTTTGGTAGCGGCGCACCGGAGGCGGCTCGGCATAGACCGGCTCTTCCTCATAACGCGGCTGCGACAGGGCAGAACCGACAGCAACACCGGCAGCGAGACCGAGAACACCACCAATGATGGCTGCGTCGCGGTTTCTGTGTCGCCAGTCGCCGGCCGATGCCGTGTTCAAGGGTGCCAGGACGGTTGCAGAGACCGCAAGAGCCAGAAGAGATTTAGCTGCAATCGAAGCCATGTTCCATTTTCCATCTAAACGGCAGTTGCCCGCCAGGTGTTATCCGATGGTTAAGAAAATAGATTCTTCAGGCTGAACGGGCGCTGAATGAATTATGGCAGGACCGGGACGCTCAGCCTGCCGCTATGTGCGCAGGCGAAAACGCTTCCATCAATCCAAGATAAGGCTTGTGAACCGGGGTCGCATAGGCACCGCGCTTTGCCGTGGTAAGCCCGAGCGAGATCAGGGTCTCGGCATGTTTGACCGCCGCCGACACGCCATCGATGACCGGAACGCCAAAGTCGTGTGAAAGCTCTGCTGCAAGATCCGCCATGCCTGCGCAGCCAAGAACGATGGCCTCCGCCTTGTCTTCGTCAAGGGCCGCGGCGATCTGGGCACGTAGCCGGGGCAAGGCGTCCGAAGCCGGATCCTCCAGCGAGAGAACCGGAATGTCAGCCGCCCGCACCTTTGCTCGCGCAGCCATGCCGTAGCGATGCACGAGATGTTCGAGCGGCAGCCGTGAGCGTTCCATGGTGGTGACGACCGTGAAGCGCTGCGCGATGAAAGCCGCGGTCGCAACAGCCGCCTCGCAGATGCCGATGACCGGGATGGTTGCAAGTGCGCGTGCTGCATCGAGCCCCGTATCGTCGAAGCAGGCAATCACCGCTGCTTGCGCGCCATTCTTCTCCGCCTTGGCGATCTCCAACAGAAGCCCAGGTATGGCGAAGACCTCGTCGTAATAACCCTCGATCGAGACCGGTCCCATAGACGACGTAACGGCGACAACCTCCGTCGAGGCGGAAGCGACGGCCTTGGCCGCAGCCTCGATCGTGCGGGTCATCGACTGGGTGGTATTGGGATTGACGACGAGAATGCGCATGATCTGCAGTTCAGCCTTTCGAGCGGCGGCGATTCATGGCGACAATGATGCCGAGCGTTGCGCCGATGACGATGAGAGAGAAGAAGGTGGTGACAGCACCAAGGGCGTAGAGCACCGGCGTGGTCACGTTCGTCGTCATGCCGTAGATCTCAAGCGGCAGCGTATTGTAGGTGCCGGACGTCATCAGGGTTCTGGCGAATTCGTCGTAGGAAAGCGTGAAGCCGAACAGGCCGACGCCAATCAGGCTTGGCGCGATCATCGGCAGGACGACATTGCTGAAGGTTTGCCAGGAGCTCGCGCCCAGATCCCGCGCCGCCTCCTCATAGGAGGGCGAGAAGCGGTTGAAGACCGCAAACATGATGAGAACGCCGAAGGGAAGGGTCCAGGTCAGATGTGCGCCGAAGGCGGAGGTGTTCCACGCGGGTTCGAGGCCGAGCTGTTGAAAGAGCACGCCGATGCCGAGCGAAATGATGATGGATGGCACAACAAGGCTTGCGACCGAGAGATAGAAAAGCGGCGTGGCGCCGATGAATTTGCGGCGGAACGCAAGACCCGCCAGAAGCGAGACGAGAACCGTCACGATCATCACCATCAGGCCCAGCATGAAGGAGCGGCGGAAGGAACCGCCAAAATCGCCGACGGCCTGCTGTTCGAAAAGGTTGGCGAACCAGTGGAGCGAGACGCCGTTCAGCGGAAAGGTCAGGCCGCCATTCGGTCCCTGGAAGGCGAGGATCAGGATGGCCGAGAGCGGGCCGTAGAGAAACAGCACGAAGAGCGCAAAGAAGATGGCGAGGATGTAGAATTCGCGACCGCGTTTTTCCGAGTGCATGATCAGAGCTCCTTACGGATATCGACGACCCGCAGAATGCCTGCGACCATCAGGAGAACGAGGGCGAGAAGAACGACGGCATTTGCCGCAGCGGCCGGATATTGCAGGAGCGACATCTGGTTCTTCATCATCAGGGCAACCGAAGCGCTCTGTCCGCCCGACATGACCTGCACGGTGGAAAAGTCGGCCATGACCAGCGTCACCACGAAGATGGTACCGATCGCCATGCCGGGCTTCGCCAGCGGAATGATGACGTTCCACAGGACCTGCCAGCTGGACGCGCCGGCATCGCGCGCCGCCTCCACCAGAGACTTGTCGATGCGCATCAGCGTGTTGAAGATCGGCGTCACCATGAAGAGCGTATAGAGATGCACCATCGCGAGCACCACGGCAAAGTCGGAATAGAGCAGCCATTCGATCGGTGCGGGAATGATGCCCATATTGACCAGCGCGCTATTCACCAGCCCGTTGCGGCCGAGCACCGGAATCCAGGAAATCATGCGGATGATGTTCGAGGTCAGGAAGGGCACTGTGCAGATAAGGAAGAGCACCATCTGCATCGTGGTGGTGCGAATATGGAATGCCAGGAAATAGGCCACCCAGAAGCCGAGAAACAGCGTAATCGCCCAGACGATGAAGGCGTATTTCAACGTGTTGAGATAGGTCTGCCATGTCACCCAGGACCCGAGCGTTTCGGTATAGTTGAAGGTAACGAAGTCCGGATACATCTGGGCGAAGTCATAATCCCAGAAGCTGACCACGACGATCATCAGGATGGGCAGAAGAAGGAAGAAGCCGAGGATCAGCGCCAAAGGTGCTGCCTGAAGATAGGCGACAACGGTTTGCGGCAGGGTAAAGGGCTTACCCGCTTTTTCTTTCTTCTCGCCAACGCCTATAAATCTGACCGTCGCCATTCATGGTGCCCTTTATTGTTGTCGTGACCGGCAGCGTTAAGTTGCCGGTTTTCGTGCGATGACGAAGGATAAAGTCTCTCCGTCGGTATGGTCCGCCCCTGATCAAACCCGAGGGTAATCCGATCATGCGTAAGCCGTTGATCCTCGGGTCAGGCCCGAGGATGACGAAAAGCAAGCGCCGAGGGTGCCAGCAAGCGAAGACCGGCGACAAGTAACCGCCGGTCTCCTCTCATCATCAAGCGGCGATGAACTCATTCCAGCGGCGGACCATGTAGCGGTCTTCGTCCATGACGGAGTTCCAGCAGGCGACCTTGCCCATGCGCTCTTCGAAGGAGCCGCCATCGCGCACAGCGCCTGCCTTTTCCATGACCTTGCCGTCTGGAGCGATGATGTCGCCCTGGGCAGGCTTACCTTCCACCCAGTAACCCCACTCGTCGGCGGTCATGTAGTTCTTCGCCGTTTCCATAGCGGCGGAGTAGTAGCCCTGACGGTTGAGGTAAGCACCGACCCAGCCGGATGTGTACCAGTTGATATATTCATAGGCCGCGTCGAGCTTTGCGCCGCTCAGGTGCTTGGCAAGGCCAAGGCCGCCACCCCATGAACGATAGCCTTCCTTCAGCGGCTGGTATTTGCAGGCGATGCCCTTGGAGCGAACGGCGGCAACCGCCGGCGACCACATGGACTGAATGACGACTTCGCCGGAGGCCATGAGGTTGACGCTCTCGTCGAAGCTCTTCCAGAAGGCGCGGAACTGGCCGTCCTTCTTGGCCTTGATGAGGAAGTCGATGGTCTTGTCGATTTCCGCCTTGGTCATGTTGCCCTTGTCGGCGTACTTGATGTTGCCCATGGCTTCCATGATCATTGCCGCATCCATGATGCCGATGGACGGAATGTTCAGGATGGAGGTCTTGCCCTTGAACTTCGGGTCCATGATATCGGCCCAGGTGGTGATTTCACGACCGACAAGATCAGGACGGATGCCGAGCGTGTCGGCATTGTAGATGGTCGGAACCATGGTGAAATAGTCCGTTTCACCCTTTGCGAAGGTCTTGTCGCCAGGCTTTTCCACATAGCCGACCGTATGAGGCGCGGTACCCTGCGCGATCACGCTGTCCGGCTTCAGCTTGCCGGTTTTGAACAGCGGCACGATCTTGTCGTAATATTTCAGCTTCTTGATTTCCATCGGCTGGATCACGCCGGCCGGATAGACCTTTTTCAGGATCCAGTATTCGATGTCCGCGATGTCGTAGGAGTTCGGCTGGGTTACGGCGCGCTGTGCAGCCGCGTCGGAATCCGTTGCCGTCATTTCAAGCGTGATGCCGAGGTCTGCCTTGCACTTTTCGGCAATCGCATTGATGTTGGAAACGCCCGTGCCGAACTGGCGAAGCGTGATCGGGTTTTGCGCCCAAATGGTGGGGAAGCCGGTGATCAGGCCGGAGCCTACGGCAGCACCCGTGGCGGCAGCGCCCGCCTTCAGGAGACCGCGTCGGGTCAGACCCTTTTTCGTCTTGGTCGTGTCGGTCATTTTAAAGTTCTCCTCTGGCTATTTTTGTTGAGGTCATTGCTCTACCCGTCCGAGCACGATGGCATCGGCCGCATTCCAGGAAAGAGGTATGGCATCGCCAACCTTGATCGGATTTTCGAAGAAGACCGCATCGGTCAAAATCACGTTGAATTCGTCGATGCCGGCACCCGTGACAACGAGCTTCACGCTGGCGCCGCGATATTCGACGTTGGAAACGATGCCAGTAAAACCAAGGCCTTCCTCCCCTTCGCCGATCCGCACGCGGTCCGTGCGCACGGCAATATCGACGTTTTCGTCGGGCGGGACCTTGCCACTGGCCTTGAAGGTGCCGCCACCTGCCACTTCCAGCGTCACGACATCGCCATCGACGGATTTCAGCCGCCCGGAGATGACATTGTGATCGCCCATGAAGCGGGCGACGAAGGCTGTCGCAGGGCGCTCGAACACCTCACGCGGAGCGGCTGCCTGCTCGATGCGACCGTCATTCATGACAACAATGATATCGGCCAGCGCCATAGCCTCTTCCTGGCTGTGGGTCACGTGGACGAAGGTAATGCCAAGCGACGTCTGGAGCTTCTTCAGTTCGCCGCGCATACGGATCTTGAGGAACGGGTCGAGCGCCGAGAGCGGCTCGTCCAAAAGCAGCGCTTCGGGGTCGGTGATGAGCGCGCGGGCAAGGGCAACGCGCTGCTGCTGGCCACCGGACAGCTGTGCAGGACGGCGGTTGGCATAGGGCTCAAGCTGCATCAGCTTCAGCATCTCCAACGCTTTGGCACGGCGCGCTTCTTTCTCCACACCCTTCATCTTCAGGCTGAAGGCGACGTTGTCGATCAGATCGAGATGGGGGAAGAGTGCGTAGGACTGAAACATCATCGCCGTGCCGCGACGGGCCGGCGGCAGGTCGGTGACGACCGTATTGCCCAACCGCACGTCGCCGCTGGAGATGGTTTCGTGTCCCGCAATCATGCGCAGCGTCGAGGTCTTGCCGCAGCCGGAAGGGCCCAGCAGGCAGCAGTAGCTGCCAGCCGGTATTTTCAGACTGATGGCGTGAACGGCGGTGGTGCTTCCATAGACTTTGGTAACGGAGGCGATGTCTATCTCGGCAGCTTTGCTCATGCATTTTCCCCTGCTTGTTGCAAACGAACTTGCATATGCCGTGCCAGTTTCGGGGAGCTTCGCTTAAGCGATTGAAAGGAAAACGTTTTTATTTTGGGTGGCGCAGCTTTGTTCAGTGCCGTCGCTTTGCATGCACAAAAAAGCAGCTATTGTTTTCAATAGGGCGCGACATTGTATGCAATTTTATCGAAGACGAAGCGCGGTTAGATGTTTGCAGTCCGCAGCTTTCGCGATAGTAAGAAAGAAAATCTGGAAAAAGCAATGGCACTGTCGCAACTCGAACCCGATATGGACAACGCGCCAGAGGATCGCGCGCAGGCGATCCGCGATACCTTGCGGGATGCGATTGCCGATAGACGCCTGACGCCCGGCACAAAACTTTCCGAAGCGGAGGTTGGCGCCCTTTTCGATGTCAGCCGCACCGTTGTGCGGGCCGCGTTGCAGATGCTGGCCTTCGAAGGGCTGGTCAAGGCGGAACGAAACAGAGGGGCCTTTGTCTCCAATCCATCGCCAGATGAAGCACGCCAGGTCTTTGCCTCTCGTCGCCTGATAGAACAGGGCATCGTTGCCGCCGCGGTTGAACGGATCACGCCGGAAGGCATTGCCAGCCTGCGCGCGCATCTCAAAGAGGAGACGCGACACCAGCATGAGCGTGGGCCTTCTGCTCGCAGAGCGGAGATCAAGGCCTCCGGCGATTTTCATCTGCTGCTGGCATCGCTTGCGGGCAACGCTATTCTGGAAAAATTCATGGGGGAGCTTGTCGCCCGCTCGTCCCTCGTTATCGCGCTTTATGGACGATCCGGCATTTCAAGCTGCGGCCACGGCGATCATTCTGCCATTCTCGATGCGCTGGAGGCCCGCGATGTCGAAAAGGCCAATCATCTGATGATGCATCACATCGATCACATCGAGGCTGATCTCGACCTTCGCGTGAAGGAAGGCCTGGCGCTGAAGGAAGCGCTGGCGCTGTAACAACAACCGTGCGCGCAAGTGCCGCACGGCTATTGTTACATTATGCCGCGTAGCGGCTGATTGCGAGGTCGGCGGTTTCGATCTCCGGCTTGTTGCCAGAAACCAGATCCGCCAGGACACGCGCCGAGCCGCAGGCCATGGTCCAGCCAAGCGTCCCGTGGCCGGTGTTCAGGTAGAGGTTGGCGTAGCGTGTTGCACCGATCACCGGTGTGCCATCCGGCGTCATCGGGCGCAGGCCGCACCAGAACTTTGCCTGCGATTGATCGCCAGCTCCACCGAACAGGTCTTCCACCGAATGCCTCAAGGTCGCCTGACGCTTGGCGGGCAGATCCTTGTTGAAGCCGGCAATTTCCGCCATGCCGCCCACGCGGATGCGGTCGCCAAGGCGAGTAATCGCCACCTTGTGCGCCTCATCCATGACCGTGGAGATCGGCGCCTTGGCGGCATCGACGATCGGCACAGTGATCGAGTAGCCCTTGACCGGGTAAACCGGCAGGTCAAGACCGAGATGCTTGAGGAAATGCGGCGTGTAACTGCCGAGTGCGCCGATAAAGACATCCGCTTCGACCAGGCCCTTGCTCGTCTCGACGGCCTTGACGCGGCTGCCTTCGACGATAGGGCGCATGATGCCGGTGTCGTAGATGAATTTAACCCCTGCCTGCTCGGCCAGTTTCGCAAGCTCCGAGGTGAACATGAAGCAATCGCCTGTCTCATCGCCCGGTAGGCGAAGGCCACCGACGATTTTCTCGCGAGAGGAGGAAAGACCCGGTTCTGCTACAGCGCAGGCGTCACGATCGAGGATTTCGTAAGGCACGCCACCGGCTTTGAGAACCTCCACGTCCTTGCCGATGCCGTCGAACTGCTTCTGGGTGCGGAAGACTTCCAGCGTACCCTGCATGCGTTGATCATACTGAATGCCGGTCTCGTCACGAAGCGCCATCAGGCAGTCGCGGCTATATTCGGCCACGCGCACCATGCGGCTCTTATTGACGTTGTAGCGCGCGGCCGTGCAGTTGCTCAGCATCTGGATCATCCAGCGCCAGGCGGCAGGATCGGCGGTGGGGCGAATGATCAGAGGCGCGTGCTCCATGAAGAGCCACTTCAGCGCCTTCATCGGAATGCCGGGTGCGGCCCAGGGAGAAGAATAGCCGGGCGAGACTTCGCCGGCATTGGCAAAGCTTGTTTCCAGCGCCGCTGCGGGCTGGCGGTCGATGACGGTGACGGAATGTCCGGCCTTGGCCAGATACCAGGCTGAGGTAACGCCAATGACGCCGGCTCCAAGAATGGTGATGTTCATGCTGGCCTCACAGGTTTCGAGCGATGGTGGAAGAGGCGGCGGCCTGCTTTTCCGGATAGAGGTAGGCGCGACGATAGCGCTGGCCGAGCCGCGTCAGGATTTCATAGGCGATCGTGCCTGCATCCTCGGCAATCGCCTCGAGCGTCTGGTTCGGGCCGATGATTTCAACGACGCTTCCATGGGTCAGCGTGCCTTCGGGAAGGGCGGAAATGTCGAGCGTGATGCTGTCCATCGACACGCGCCCGGCAATGGGAAGCCGAACGCCGTTGAAATAAGCGGCACCTCGGCTGCTCAGAGAGCGCGGCAGGCCATCCGCGTAGCCCGCGGCAATCGTTGCCAGACGGGTTTCTGCGGTGGTGCGCAGCGAGGCGCCATAGCCGACGAAGCTTTCAGCAGGCACTGTACGGGTCTGAACCACGGCAACGCTCAGGCTGACGACCGGCTTCATCGGATTGGGAAGGGCAGCCGAAGGCGCTCCACCATAAAGTGCTATGCCCGGCCGCATCAGCGCATTGTGATAATCCGTGCCAAGAAAGATGCCGCCGGAATTGGCAAAGCAGACTGGCACGCCGGGAAATTGCTCGGTGGTCTTGCGCATGACAGTAAGCTGTAGCGCGTTGGCCTGATGATCAGGCTCGTCGGCACAGGCGAGATGGCTCATGATGCAGGCAAGATCGATGCCTTTGAGCATGGCCGGTGCTGCCAGCAGCGCTTCCACCTCGTAAGGCGCCAAGCCGAGCCGCGACATGCCGGTGTCGATTTGCAGGGCAGCAGGCAGAGTCTTGCCGAGAACGGAGGCTTGTGCCGACCATTGGGCAATCTGCTCCAGCGAGTTGAGAACCGGAACGATGTTCAGCGCTGAGCAGGAGGTTTCGTTGCCGGGCTGGAGACCGTTGAGAACGAAGATTTTCGCATCGGGAGCGATGTGCAGGCGAAGAGCCAGCGCCTCATCGATATGAGCGACGAAGAAGTGCCTGCATCCCGCATCATAAAGGACGGGAGCGACAATATCTGCACCGAGACCATAGGCATCTGCCTTCACCACGGCGCTCGTCACCGCCTGCGGTGCCTTGGCGGCGAGCATGAGATAGTTGTCGCGAAGGGCTGCAAGATCGATGCTCAAATAGCCGCTCGCGCCACCTTGAGCTTTCTGCTGCTGGATGGTCATGTCCATTGTCGTTCCCTTTGTTTTTATCACAACAAGGTATTGCAATGATCCTTGAATTTAAGCAGTCTCAGTCGAATATTATTCGATAATATCTTCACTATCGCAATTTTATGCGATCATTCGGAATGAACTCATGTCTTCGCTCGACGCGACCGATCGCCATATAATCCGGCTGCTGCGGCTGAATGCCCGCATCAGCAATGCCAAGCTTGCTGCTGAAGTCGGGCTTTCGCCTTCCGCCTGTCTGCGGCGCGTGGATATTCTGGAGCGGGAAGGCGTTATTCGCGGCTACACGGCGATCACCGGAAGCGCTGCGGGCGGAGAGGTGATCTCGGTTATCGTCCAGATCACGCTCGACCGGCAGACGGAGGATTTTCTCAATCGCTTCGAAAATGCCGTGCGGCGTTATCCGGAGGTACGAGAATGCTATCTCATGACCGGAGGCTCGGATTATTTTCTCCGCGTCGAGGTGGAAACGGCGGGCGATTTCGAGCGGGTGCACAAAGATATTCTCTCCAAGCTGCCGGGCGTGTCGCGCATCCATTCCAGCTTCGCCATCCGCAATGCGCTCGCCGCCCCCAAGCCTCGAGCGACGGAGCGCAAATCTTGATCGGGCAGGTCCGTCAGAGCGCCCACCAGCGGTAAAAATGGTGCACCGGCCCGTGCCCGTGCCCGACCTTCAGGTCGCGGCCCGCGGCCAGTGCACCCTGGAGATAATCTTTGGAAAGGCCGACGGCATCCGTCAGCGGCAGGCCAAGCGCCAGATGGGCGGCGATTGCCGCCGCAAGCGTGCAGCCGGTGCCATGGTCGTTCTTTGTCTCGATGCGCGGCATGGAAAATTCTTGGGGCCTCTCGCCGTCCACAAGAAGATCGACGCTCTCTGATCCGGTGCCGTGGCCGCCCTTGATCAGCACAGCCCTCGCACCAAGCGCAAGGATCATCTCCGCCTGTTTCAGCATCGCGGCACGCTCCGTGGCGATGCCGGTCCCGGTCAGTAGCGCCGCTTCGGGGAGGTTCGGCGTGGCGAGCGTTGCCTGCGGCAGCAGTTCACTTCGAAGGGTTTCGATTGCCTCTTCTTGAAGCAGCCTGTCACCAGACGTCGCCACCATCACCGGGTCAAGGACGACCGGTTGCGGCTGGCCGCGCAGTCTTTCGGCGATCGTTCGTATCGTGTCGGTGCGCGAGACCATGCCGATCTTGATCGCCTTGATATCGAGGTCGGAAAACACCGCATCCATCTGCGCAGCAATGATTGCCGCGGAGATATCTTCAACTGCGGTCACGCCCTTTGTGTTCTGTGCGGTGATGGCGGTAATGACGCTCGCACCATAGACGCCAAGCGCGGAGAATGTCTTGAGATCGGCCTGGATACCGGCCCCGCCGCCGCTATCGGAGCCAGCAATGGTCAAAGCAATCGCGGTCATGGGCGTACTCCCATCGCGTCATCCACAGCACTGCGAAACGCCTTAGCCGTCGCTGCGATATCGCCCGCACGAAACAAAGCGGAAATCACCGCTACCCCATCGGCACCGGCCGTGATCACGTCTGGAACGCGCTCCAGCGTGATACCGGCAATAGCGCCAACTGGCAGGTCTGGGCGCTCGTGACGCAGATATGTCCTGAATTGCTTCAGCCCCGCAAGCCCGACAGGCGTATCCGGATTGACCTTGGACGTGGTCTCGAACACGCCGCCAATGCAGGCATAATCGGCGGGCGCTTGCGCCACGCGCCGTGCGTCATCCATTGATTTCACCGTCAACCCGATGATCGCATCCGGGCCGAGAAGCCGTCTTGCCGTGTCGGCATCCATATCGTCTGCCCCGAGATGTACGCCATCCGCGCCGGTCGCCATGGCGACATTCAGCCGGTCGTTGATCACCAGCGGCACGCCCGTGTCTCTTAGCGCAGCGACCATGGCTCTTGTTTGTTCGATCATCTGGCGCGTGGAGGCGGTCTTGTCGCGATACTGGATGATCGTCGCACCGTTATGCGCTGCCAGAGCTGCAAGCTGGGGAAGTGTCGCGACATCTGTCAGAGAGGCATCGACAATGGCATTCAGCCGGTAATCAATCTTCGTCATGTTCGATCCTCGCATGAGAGAGAATGTCTCCGCTCTTCAGATTGAAGAGCGCATCCAGAAAGGCGGCCTCGAAGGATCCCGGTCCGCTGGCATGTCTGGCGGCGATCTCTGCCGAAACGCCGGTGACGGCCAGCGCCGATGCTGCTGCCAGCATCACATCCGGCTCGACAGCCATGAAGGCCGCGATGACGCCGCCGGAAAGGCAGCCGGTTCCTGTCACCTTCGCCATCAAGGCGTCACCGTTAACGATCCGAACCTTGCGGTCGGCATCTCTTAAGCGATCGACGGCTCCCGTCTGAATGCGCAATGCGCCACCGACGTCCCCGATCACCGCCATTTCTGCTGCGTTCCCGCGCACGATCGAGGGGTGCAGGCGGCTCAATTCATGGGCGAAATCCAGGCGCGAAGGGGAGTAGTCGCAATGCACCGGATCGACGATCCAGGGTTTGCCCTGGTGATTGGCGATCGTGACGGCAATGCGGATGACCTTGCGGCGCGCTTCGTCCAGCGTTCCAAGATTGATGGTCAGCGCATCGGTCTTTGTCACGAAGCTTTCGATTTCCTCTTCGGACGATGTCATGGAAGGGATGCCGCCGATTGCGGTAATGCCGTCGGCAGTGAATTTCTGCACCACCGTATTCATCAGGCAGTGGACACGCGGTCGCCGCTCGCGCACGAGGCCCAAAAGTTCTGCTGCTTTATTCGCGGTGGGAAAGCTTACCATGGGCCATTGATCTCCAGACACGCCATTTGCGAATCCGGGTAAGCATGGCGCATGGAAGAGAAAGCTCTGCCTGACGGCGACCGTTCCGTTCCTACGCCGGTATTAACCGGATCAGGTTCAAGGGTCCGGCTCACCGCCATCTCAGCATCGTTCGATGCTCCCCTCGGAATGCATGAAGCTAAAAGAGAAAAGCTCTGCCGTGTCAAGGTTATTGAACTTCCGCTCGTCCTAACGGGCTTGCGTGAAATTCATGAGACGCCGTCTTGAACTTCGCAATTGTTGTCGCGTTGAACCAACTGGCATAATACTCTGCCATTCGTCGACAGCGTGGCATCAGCGGGATGTGAGACCTTGAATTGTGATTGCTTGGACGGCCGTGAACATGTCTGACTGGTCTTGGACGTCGTTGCGTCAGAAATATCTGACTTTCCCGACTTTGTTGCGGTCGATCCCCGTTGGCGTCGTCGTCGCGGCCGGAATTCTTGCCACGAGCTGGACCCACGATCTGTTGAGCGACCACTACGACATGGTGGTGCATACCTATGAGGCAATCGACACGACCAAGGATGTTTTGATCGCGCTTGACGATGCCGAAACCGGGCAGAGAGGCTACCTCGTCAGTGGCGACAAGCGCTATCTCGCCCCTTATGAAAAGGCGATGGAGCGCCTTCATTTGCTTCAGAACGAGTTGATGACCCGGATTTCGGACAATTCCGGCCAGGTAGTGCGGGTCAAAACGCTGGACCAACTGATCGAGAAGAAGCTCGAAGAGCTGAAGCAATCGATATCGCTCTACGACGATGTCGGTGCGGATGCCGCCCGACAGAATGAGATCGGCTATATGGCTGTCGGGACGATGGATCGGATCCGAGAGATCATCGGCGAGATCACGGTTGCAGAGCACACCCTGCTGGACACACGCCACGCGGAAGTCGAGGCCGACGAATTTCGCATTCGGGTGGTTGCGATCATTGTTGGCCTGGCATCTTTTCTAACACGCGCTGTTGTGGAGATGTATCTGGCGCGACGCTATAGAAGAACCTGATGGTCTATTCGCCCGCAATTCCTGGAATCTGATTGACGGTGATCATCTGGCGGATGGTGCGGTCTGCCACGCGCTCTGCGCGGGCCCGCGATTCCTGCTCGTCCTCTGGAAAAGCATAGGTCATGTAGGACAGCGATGTTTCAAGATCGTTGTTGTTATGGCCGAGGATGGCGGCGAAATAGCTGTTCTTCGTCACGTTGGCAGGCGCGAAGTTGCGATAGGCGATCTCGGCGTAGAGGTGGCGCAGGCCATAGGGCTTTGGCGGCTCTTCCTTCGGCCAGATGTCCTCGAATTTCGCCATCATCGCATCGCGCAGCGGCAACCTTGCATCCGATGAGAAGTCGTCCACATTCATCCCGAACCATAGTTTGCCGTCGCTGCTGTCTCTCAAACGCCGATAGGCATCAAGCACGATCTTTGCCTGCTCCAGCACAGGAATTTCATAGGTGATGCCGTATTTGGTCCCTTCGCCCTGTTTCGTCTTCGCCTGGCCGTTGAACATCACGCTCCATTTGGAGACGCCATTGCCGTAAGGCGCTGGCGTGAACTCGGCCTGGGTGAAGACTTCGAAGGGGCGTCGCCCTGTGGTTCCGATCAGGCCGATGCCGATCGTCAAAGGGTCCTCGGAGTGAAGGAAGCGCCGGCATCTCCGCATCACCTCGGAATAATGTTCGAAGGTGATGAGTGAGCCGTGCTTGAGCGCAATTTTCGCCATCTTGGCCTTGCGCGCCTCATCGTAAAGCTGCGGCGTGCCAGCGGCGATGCGCAGCATGGGGTGCTGCTCGCCAAATGCTTCGCGGATGGCGTTGCGATATTTGGTAATATAGGAAATGATCGTTGCCTGTGTTCTGCCGGTCATGGCGTCCATTTCCCGGTCCCACAGCGCCTGCATCTCTTCCTTGGTGCTGACCCCATTGATGGCGGAAATGAAGTCCGAAACGCGCAGCAGGAAGCGCGGCTTTCGTCCGGCCGTGTTGTGCTCTGCCCTTTCGATCTTCTCTACAATCGACATCGCGACCCCGCTTTGCGGGTAATCGCCGCGCGCAATGTAGGTGTCGAGACGCTCGCGCAGCTTCTTCATGTTGCAGATGGCAAGCGGTGTGGTTTTTGGCCCGAACGCGTCTTTCAGCGCATAGCGGTACTTGACGATGTAGAGCTCGAGGGTTTTCGCGGTTCTGCCGTTCTCGAAGTGAAAACGGACCTCGCCGTCCCAAAGACGTCCGATCGCTTTCGTATCGAAGGTGCCATCGTCCTTGCGCGTTGTTTTGATCTTTTCGACGAACTCAGCGATGCGGTCGGCCAGGATAGGCGTTTTTGTTTTTCTTTTTTCGGCAACGGACATCGATTTCTCCTCAAGCTCTCTTGGGATAGAAAATATATGAATCTTACGCAAGGGCTAATATAGGTGGAGGAGAGCCTGGACGTCCGAATTTAACCGAATGGCTGGACGGGCGAGTGGGCTGGCTGGGTGAACCAGTGCGGGCCGTCCGCAGCCATATAGATGTGATCCTCAAGACGGATGCCGAACTTTTGCGGATAAACCAGCATCGGTTCGTTGGAGAAACACATGCCGGCGACAAGCGGCTGCGTGTTCCCGCGCACGATATACGGGCCTTCATGGATCTCCAGTCCAAGACCATGGCCCGCCCTGTGTGGTAGTCCAGGAAGAGCGTAATCCGGCCCAAGTCCATGCCGTGCCATCACGGCGCGGGCTGCCGTATCGAGATCTTCACAAGGTGCGCCAAGCTGCGCGGCATCGAAAACTGCCTGCTGTGCTTCCCGTTCAATGGCCCAGGCGCGGGCGAAATCAGCGCTTGGCTCGTCCATCACGTAGGTGCGGGTCAGGTCGGAATGATAACCGTCGATCCGCGTTCCCGTATCGACCAGAATGACGTCGCGCGGCTGTAAGGTTTGTTCTCCGTCGGCGCCATGAGGCAGCGATGTCGCCTCACCAAAGGAGACGATGCAGAAGGAAGAGCCGCCCTCGCCGCCAAGCGCACGGTGCTGCTCGTCGATGAAGCGGACGACATCGGATGCGACCACGCCTGGCTTCATCATGGCATGAGCGCGCTTGTGCACTTCCAGCGTCAGGTTCATCGCGTAGTGAATAATGGCAATTTCGGCGCTGGACTTGAGAAGCCGGAGGCCGCGGATCACTGGGCCTCCGTCGACGAGACGATCGGGCCCGACCTTGGCGGCAAGGCTGTGATAGATGAAAAGCGGGAGTGCGTCATCCAGCGCGATCAGGCCGGATCGACCGGCAAGGCTTGCGACGCGTGCCGCAGGGCTTTCTTCTTCCTGCCAGATGTGAACCTCGCCCTCCAGATGCGGTAGTGTGTCGACGCGGCTCTTTTCGAAGCCCGGCACGATGTAATGGAGAGCATCAGAGGTGATGACGGCACCAAGCAGGCGCTCGCTCTGGTGCCATACCAGCCCGGTAAAATAGCGCAGGCTTTCAGTCGAGCCGAGAAGGACGGCGCTGAAGCCATGCTCGCGCATTTTCACCCGTAAGCGCTGAAGCCGCTCCTGTCGTTCGGTATGGGAAATGGCAGCGGGCTTGTTGGGAAATTGCATGTACACACACTTTGGTTGCCGTACCCACGGCGTGTCGCAATATCTCCGATATGCGCCACGTTTCGGGCCATTGTTCTTTAGCAACGTCGCTGACACAGGTCGTTCGACCCGTTTGCACGACACGCTGTCAGAATCAGTACAAAGCCTGCCGGCTGTATTCAAGATGTCGACAGTGACTGGAGCGGCGTTATTTTTGCAGTCGCTGCTTCAGCGAAGCAATGATCTTGCGCGTCAGCGCCTCATAGTCTTCATCGAAATGGTGGCCGCCTTCGATCCCGACGAGCTCCATGCCCTTGTCTTTCAGCGCAGGGCAGGCGCTTTCATCGTCATCCGTGCCATAGACGCACTGGACGATCTTGGGGTTGATCTTGGCAAGATCGTTGACGGGATCTTCCGCGCCATCCGAGGAAACACCCAGCCAGCCGCCAACCGAAATCTCATAGGAGATTTCATGCGATAGCGATAGCAGGCTCATCTGCACCACACGAGACTTATCCTTCTCAGGCAGGGCATTGTAAGCTGCTGGCAGAACGTCTGCGCCGAAGGAATAGCCGACCAGCAGGACATTGTTGACCTTCCATTCCTTACGGTAGGTGTCGATGATGCGCGCGAGATCGTTGGCCACATCCTGCGGCTTCTTCTCAGACCAGAAATAGCGCAGGGAATCGACGCCGACGGTTGGTATGCCGTCCTGTTGCAGGAAGCCGCCGACATCCTTGTCGAGATCGCGCCAGCCGCCGTCACCGGAATAGATGATTGCCATCGTGTCCATGGTCGGCTTGGTTTCGAGAATGGTGAGCGGCAGGCCAAGCGGGCTGTCGGAATTTGCGGCGGCATCGATCCGGTCCTGAAGAACCTGGGTCAGCGCCGTCGTCGCGTCGTCGGTGACATCCTTCACGTCGATGTCCGAATGATCTTTCAAAAGTGCATCCACATGGGCGCGGCCCTTCTGATCGGCCTTGGGCGTGAAGAGAACGGTAACCGGCGCGGGAAGCGCACCATCGGTCAGGCCGTAGATGGTGCGATCGCCGTCCTTGTCTTTCGTTGCAGGCGTGCAGAGCACCTTCTTCAAAGGAATGCTCGCCACCGGATCAACTGCGACGGCCTCACCAATGGTTGCCGCCGGGCTCTGGGCGATCATCGCCAGGACAAGCGCGCCGCCATCGCCTGTGCCGGCGATGATTGGAAGGCTGTAATTCGAGACGCCGGCCTTGCGCTGGATTTCCTGCGCGAGTTGCTCGATGTCGGAAATCATGTAGACGCAGTCATCCGGGTCGGTCTCAAGCGACTTTATATAGGCAGGAAAATCGATGCCGACGACGGCGGCACCCTTTTCGAGCAGAGCGTCTGCTTCCTTCTGCTCGCTTTCATCCCAGCCATTGCCATCCGACACCAGGAAAACCGTGGAGGTGATATCGCCATCGGGCAGGAGAATGTGATTGGCCGGGATCATGCCGGTCTCGTATTTTTGAGCGTCCTGCGCTGGCGCGTGTGAGGGCAGCAAAACCGCTGCCGTAAGCAATGCGCCTGTGAGGCGTTTCAAAAATCTCATTTACCGATCACTCCTCTCACGCCGCCGCTGATGAGAACCGTTGCGTCCATCAATGCCAGAGCGGCGCTCGTGCCGTTCGAGACGGCAACATACCGTGGCTCCCATTTGGGATGAAATTTAGACTTGAAGGCGCGCAGGCCTTTGAAATTGTAAAAGCGCTCGCCATGCTCGAACAAGGTGCCGCCGATACGGTCCCAGACCGGTGCGGCATCGCGCTTCGACATGCCGGACAGCGGCGCCATGCCGAGGTTGAACTGGGCATAGCCCTGTTCACGCATGTGCTCGATGATGCTGACGAAAAGAAAGTCCATGGAACCGCGCGGCGCATCCGGCGCAAAGCGCATCAGGTCCACCGTGACTTCGTTCTTGGTATCGGTCATCAGCAGATTGGCGAAGGCGGTGATCTTGCCATCCTTATGCAGCACGGCAACCGGCTGAGAGAGGATGTAGTCGCGCTCGAAGGAGCCGAGCGAGAAGGTCTTCTCGCGGGTGTTGTGGTGCTCCAGCCAGGAATCGGAGACGCTCTTCAACTCGTCATAGATGGCCGGTACATCCTGTGTATCGACAACCGAAAAGGTCAGGCCGTCACGCGCTCCACGGCTCAGCGACTGGCGCAGATTGGCAAGCTTGCCGCCCTTCAGTTCGAAGCGCTTGAGGTCGATCATGGCGAGTTCGCCAAGCTTGAAGGCGCGCAAGCCGGCATCTGTGCAATAGGGCAGCGACGCGGAAGAGATCTGGTAGAAGACGGCTCGTCCGCCATTGGCACGCACGGTTTCGACGAACTGCCAGATCAGATCGGAAAATTCGCTTTCGTCTCCAACAGGATCGGCGAGTGCGATCCAAGAGCGGCCACGAATACCATACATGATGAAGGCGTTGCCCTTTTCCGAGAACATGATGTGCTTATCGCCCATACGCACGAGATTGGCGTCGGCCACGTCCTGCTTGGCGACGATTTCGGTGGCCTTCTCGATGTCGTCAGGTTTGATCTCCTCCGGCCGGTAGGTGACGGGTCGCAAAAGGCTGAAGATGGCGATGGTGGAAGAAGCGAGCACCAGACCGAGGACCGCACGAAGGCCTCGTGGCGCTTCCTCGGAAAATTCGAACTGCCACCACAGCGTCTGGCTGTAATCCGTGTCGCGATAGACGAAGAGTAGAATAGTGGCCGCACCGGCGACGATCACCGCCATGGCGGCGATCCAGGTGGGGCCAAGCGCCTGCCGCAGAAGCGAGGCGTGGCGGGTAAAGGCGCGCATGTTAAAGAACAGCGCCACGATGAAGATGCCGAGGAAGATCGCCTCGAAAATGGCGATGGCCTTGATCAGCGAGAGGAACAGGCCCCCGGATGCTGCCACCAGCGCCACCCACCATGCGCCATCCAGCCGCTGGCTCAAGCCGCGCGATGCGACGACGAGACCGAGGCCCAGGATACTGGAAAGAAAGTGCGCAGCTTCGATGATGGGAAGCGGAACAAAGTTCGAGAGGAAATCCAGGTTGCTGTTCGGCGTTGGCGTCACGGAAGAGAAGATCAGCATCGCGCCGAGGATGAGGGCGAAAGCCGAAAGAAGCGACGGCGCCAACCGACCGGCGAGATTGCCGATATCGGCCATCACCGGCTTCGCGGCAAAATGCTTCATCTCGGTGATCAGCATCAGGATGATGGCGAAGAGAAGCGGCAGGACGTGATAGATGACGCGGTAAAGAACAAGACCGCCGAGAAGCTGATCGAGGCTGATGGCATT
This sequence comes from Agrobacterium larrymoorei, assembly GCF_030819275.1. Taxonomy (GTDB): domain Bacteria; phylum Pseudomonadota; class Alphaproteobacteria; order Rhizobiales; family Rhizobiaceae; genus Agrobacterium; species Agrobacterium larrymoorei_B. Next base: position 1,238,825 of record NZ_JAUTBL010000001.1, read on the forward strand.
GCCGAGACCCGCGACCATCACTGCTTCGAAAACGCCGAGACCTGCCGGTACGTGGCTGAGAACGCCGAGACCCACGGCAGTGGCGTAGATGGCAAAGAAGCTCGGCCAGCCGACATTGGTTTCCGGCAAGAGCACATAGAGCACCGAGGCCGATGCCGCGATATCGAGCGCGGACACAAGGAACTGGCGCGAGGAAGTGCGGCTGTCGGGAAGGCGCAGTTTCAACTGACGGATCTGAACAACGCGCCCATTGCGGCCGACATAGATCAGCGTTGCCAGAACGAGGATGACGATGACCGCAGCGCCGCGAAGCCAGATCGCATCTACGCCCATGATGCTGGCGACGCGTGGCGCGACGATCAAGGTTGCGAGCGCGCTGACGGACAAGAGGCCGAGGCCGAAGGAGAGCGTGACGAAGGCGATGACGCGGGCGATGTCGGAGGGCGTCAGTCCCATACGCGTATAGGCGCGGAAACGGATCGCGCCACCGCTCAAAGGTCCGAAACCGGCAGTATTGCCAACGGCATAGGCGATGAAGGCCGTCGCGATGACGGAAGGCTTTTTAAGGCGCTTGCCGATGAATTCGATGGCATTGAGGTCGTAGCAGATCAGCGCGGCGAAACTGAGCGCGGTGAACAGAACGGCCAGAAAGGCCGATTTCCAGCTAGTGTCGAGAAGAGCGACGACGATGTCATCGTAGCGGACCTCTGAGGTGAGGCGATAGATCGTGACCGTCATCATGACGAAGACGGCGATCACCGCAAGCGATGTCAAATGGGGCTTGTAACGTTCGAAAAAACCGCTCAGGCCGCCTTCGGCCTCTTCAATCGGCGTGACGTCGTTCTTCTCTGTCATTTAATGTTCCACGAAAGCGAGGCGCAGTTTGCCAATCACAGGATTATGACAGTAATTCGTTGTGGTTTCACAAATACGAAAATTCATAACCTTTGTGAGATTATCTACAGTATGTCGTTTGTCTAAAATGCATGAGGGAATACTGGCTCACGCACCCCAGCTGCGCTCTAAAACCCGTAGCCAGTTGCCATGGCCGATTTTTTCCAGCGATGCCTGATCGTAGCCGGCTTTGCGAAGCTCCTCGATGAGAAGCGGCAAGTCGGACGCATCCCGCATAGCAGCTGGAATTGTCGTGCCATCGAAGTCGGAGCCGAGTGCCACATGGTCGATGCCGATACGCTCGACGATATAATCGACGTGGCGAACCAGCTCACGAATATCCGTATCCGGGTTCTTGATGCCATCCTGGCGCAGGAAGAGAACGCCGAAGTTGATGCCCACCAGGCCGCCCGTGTCGCGAATGGCGTCGAGCTGCCGGTCGGTCAGGTTGCGGCTGTGGTTGCAAAGCGCATGGGCATTGGAGTGTGAGGCGACCAGCGGCGCGTCGGACAACTTGGCAATGTCCCAGAAGCCTTGCTCGTTCATATGCGACAGATCGATCATGACCTTCAGCTCGTTGCAGGTCTTGACGAGGCGCCGTCCTGCTTCCGTCAGCCCCGGTCCGATATCTGGCGAAGAGGGAAAGCGGAAGGGAACGCCATAGGCAAAGATATTGGGCCTGCTCCAGACCGGACCGAGCGTGCGAAGGCCTGCCTGATGCAGGACGTAGAGCGCTTCCAAGTCAGCGTCGAAGGCTTCGACACCTTCGATGTGGAAAACGGAGGCGAAAGCGCCGTGCGTCATGGCATCACGGATATCGGCGACATTGCGGCAGACCTTCAGCCCACCCTTGGACTGCGCTTCGATGCGAAACAGCAGACCCGCCATCGCAAGCGTCGTGGCAAGCGCTGTCTGCTGCGTCGGCGCGAGGAAATCGCCATTAGCGTCGGTTCCGCGGGGTGAGGGGATGTAGACGGCGCAAAGCCCACCGGCCAATCCGCCTTTCCTAGCCTTGGGAAGATCGATATGGCCGACGCTGTCGCCGTCGATGAAACGCTCTTCCGGGTTTGAATAGCCGGCGAGTTTCAATCGCAGCAGAACATCATTATGCCCATCGAAGACGGGCAGGACGGTTTGATCGGTCATAGGATTGCTTCCAACTGATGTCATGGCGTTCTTGCTCTATCCCCGAGAGCGGGGCAAATGCAATGCAAGAATGATTTCCGCCGCCTGGTGGAACAATGAGGATGAGACTCATGGCGACGACGATGGACTGGAGCGCGGCTTCAAAAACCGCTGGGGAGTTGGTTTCGCGTTGGGGCGAAGATGAGCCGGGTGGCTGCGTGGTCGGCTTCGATCTTTCCGGCACTCGGTTTGTCCATGCGGGTGGCGTTGAAAGTCTCTCGACTCTCGTCCCGTTCTCGTCTCAGACCGTCGCCCGCTATGCATCGCTCACCAAACATGTGTTCTGCGCGATGGTCCTTACGAATGCCGATGCGATCGGCCTCGATGATACGCTTGCCGATCATCTCCCGGAGTTGCAGTCCCCACTCCGCGACGTCACTGTCGGTCAGGCGCTGGATATGAGCGGGGGCTTGCCGGATGTGCGTGAATGCCTCTCGCTTCTTGGGCTATCGGTCTATAGCGAGACCAGAGCGGAGCCATTGTTGGAGTATGTTGCGCGCCAGAGGCGGCTGAATTTTCCAGCTGGAACGGAAGTCTCCTATTCCAATACCGGCTACCGGCTGGTCGAGGCCGCACTGGCGCGAAAGGGCCTGCGCTTCGATGACTTCGTGCAGAAGCGGATCGCCAAGCCCTTGGGAATTGGCCTGGCCGCTCCGGATGTCTGGAATGATCCCGTTGCCGGTCTCGCGCCCGGCTATTGGAAGTCCGATAATGGCTGGCAATTGTCCGCAGCCGGCCTTCATCTCTCTGCTTCCGGTAGTCTCGCCGGAAGCGCTGAGGCACTGGTGGCATGGCTGCAGTGCCTGTTGGAGGGAGCGAATGGTTTTTCCGGCCTGCTCGCTCAATTGTCGGCGCCGCGCCCGCTTGCGCATGGCAGGATGAGCGAATACGGCCTCGGCCTGCGTTGGACCCACCTCGGAGCGAGCCGTTTCGTCGGCCACGGCGGGTCGCATCCCGGCTACAAGAGCTATTTCCTGCTCGATCCCGAGAACGGCACCGGCTTTGTCGTCCTCTCCAATCGTGAGGACACCAACGGCTTCAAGATCGCGCTCGAAAGCATGGCGTCACTAACGGGCTTGCCGCTGCCGAAACCTTCGGTATCCTTGCCGGATGGGCTCTACGTCACCGAGACCGGCCCCTGGTGGCTGGAGATCAAGGGCAGCACCTGCAGCTTCCTAGATGCCGAAGACACGCTCTATGAAGATGATGATGGATGGGTCTCGTCCCGTTCAGCGTCGTCACCGATCCGTCTTCGCCTCGATGGTTCGGCACTCACTGGGGAAGTCGGTCATGCAACCCGGCAATTTCGTCCTGTCGTGCCAACCGTCGACGTTCCGGCAACACTCGATGGACGCTGGCGCTCGGATGAGGGCGCGGAGTTCGACATCGTTGCAGGTTCGGTCGTCATGGGCATCGGCCCGCTTCGGCGCGGTAGACCGCTGACCAGTCTGGGCAGCGGGCGCTATCTGTTCACTCTCCACGACGGACCCTGGACGAAGCGGGTCTGCCTCCACATGCTCGGCGATGACCATGTGGAGCTTGTGACCAGCCGTGCCAGGATGATCGAGTATCGACGGGAAGCTGACCGGTCTGCTAGCTTTTGAGGGGCGCGCGGCTGTTTCCGAAGATTATGAAGCTCGCCAAGGCCAGGATCAACGCCGAGATCGCGCCGTAGAGAGTGACCCTGCAAATTCCGTGCGCCAGTGCTTCCTGAGCCAACGTGACCGACAGGCCTTGGCTTTCGCTGGCGGCGAGGTTTCCGGCCGATATCAGATCCGAGAGAATCCGCAGCGTGGCGTTGGAGAGTGTATCGGGAACCGCGTGCAGGATGTAGCCGGATACGCTGCTCGACAAGATAAGCCCCATCAGCGCAATGTTGATGGAGAGCGAGATCATGCGGGCGCTCATATCCATGCCCGATGCCATACCGCTGCGTTCCGGCGGCAGTGCTGCCGTTGCCGTGTTGGTGACAGGCGTATTGGTCAGGCCCAGTCCGACGCCAGCCAAGACGCAACCCGGCAGCAAAGTCAGCCAGCTTGCATGCTCACTGCCGATCACCAGCATCAAGAGCATGAAGCCCGCACCGATGGTGAGGAGGCCAAGTGGGATCACAAGTCTCGGTCCCCGGTTGAGCAGCAGCCGTTCGGCAAGCGGCGGAACGACAATGGTTGGAAGCGTGTAGGCCAGTACCGTCATGCCTGCTGCGATCGCATCATAGCCAAGCACGGCCTGAAGATAGATCGGCAGATAGATGACGAAGGGCCAAAAGCTGAAATTCATGCCACTCGACCCTATGATTGCACCGGAGAAGCGACGGACGCGGAGCGCCCGGAAATCGAACATAGGTCGGGCGACCCGTGTCTCGATGATTATGAACAGTAGGAGGCTCGCACCACACACGGCAAGCAACGTCAACGTCACAGGACTTGCCGGTCCGAGCTGCTGGCCCTGCGTGATGAGATAGACGGTGCCGAAGACGGCAAGCGAAAGTGTTGCCATCCCTGCCACATCGAGGCGTGTTGCGTGTGGATCGACCGACTCTTCGACGCCCTTGCGTGCGAAGATGAAGGTTGCGACTGCAATCATCACATGGATCAGAAAAACCCAGTGCCAACTTGTGAGTGTGATAAGCACTCCCCCGACGATCGGGCCAAAACCCAGGCCTATTCCGAAGATGATACCCCACCAGCCAAAGGCTTTGCCGCGCTCGGCTGCATCCTGGAACTGATGGGATAGAACCGCGACCTGGCACGCAAGCATTGCAGCAGCACTCGTTCCTTGAAGAAAGCGGGCCGCGATCAACAGGGGCGCGCTGGTCGCCAGTCCGCAAATCAGCGAGGCGACGGCGAAGACCGTGATGCCGATCATGAAGACTCGTTTGCGTCCAAACCGGTCCCCCAGCGTCCCCATCGCCATCAGCACGGAGCACATCGCTATCGTATAGGCGTTCATGATCCACTGAAGTTGCTGGAAGTCGGCTGAAAGGACTTTCTCAAGTGTCGGCAAGATCGATGGAATGCTGGTGATTTCAAGCCCCAGCATCAATGCCGACAGACATACGGCGACGAGCGCTAGACGATTTCTGGATGGTGGATAGTTTGTCATGGTCTGCCTTGCTTTTCCACAATGCAAGGCACATCGCATCCAGCAGGATGCGAAGACTGGGCACGAGGGCCTTGCAAATTGATTTGTGTCGAAGCGAACCTGCCGGAGTCTTGATCATCCATCAATCGCATGTCAGAGGATTTCAGTGATAACAAAATGGGATGCTTAGTATGCTGGAAGTCGATGCTGTCAGGGCCTTCGTGATGATCGCGGACCATCAGAGCTTCACACGTGCTGCAGAAGCGCTCGGTTCCACGCAGGGTGCGGTCAGCGTCAAGCTCAAACGGCTCGAAGATCGTCTTGGAAAGCGGTTGATCGAACGCACACCAAGGCAAGTCCGGTTATCGGCGCAAGGCGAAACCTTCTTGACACCAGCAAGGGAGTTTCTCGCTGCCCATGAGCGAGCAATGGCTGCATTGACCGCCGAGCGGCGACGCTTCCGGCTTGGGATCGCTGCCCATATCATGGGGCCGGAAATGCCGATCCTCTTGGCCAAGCTGAAGACGCTCGACCCCTGCCTCAAGGTCGAAGTCATGATCGACAATTCACGCGCGCTTCTCGACTCCTACGAGGCGGGTGCGCTCGATGCGATTATCGTTCGAAGCGATGATGACCGCAGGGGCGGGGAGGTGCTGGGCCCGGAACATTTCGGATGGTTTGCCTCTGCCGATTTCGAGCATCGGTCCGGAGAGCCGATGCCGCTCGCCAGCCATCCGACCTGCTGCACCGTGCGCGAAGTGGCGACCCGCCTGCTGGACGGCGCATCAATTCCCTGGACGGAAGTCTTTATCGGAGGCACGTCCGCCGTCACTGCGGCACTTTCTGCTGGCCTTGCCGTCGCCGCATTTCCCTGCCGGTTGGCAACGCCGGACATGATCGAGGTCGGCCATGCGCTCGGCTTGCCGCCGATCCCTTCGCTATCGATCATGCTGCATTCCTCGCTCACCGACGCCAAAACGCGAGAGACACTGCGTGCGATCACCGCAGCCTTCAGTGAGCACCGCAAATCGAGCAACCGGCGGATCAGCCTTGTAAACGCCTGATCGTGGGATGCAGAATTCAGTTCGCGATCGGAATGCCCGTGGCGATCTGCTCGCGGATATAGATATCCAGCAGACGACGGCTGATGGGGCCGATTTCGCCGTTACCGATCGTGTCACCATCCATTTTGACCACCGGCGTGACGAAGCTGGTGGCAGACGTCACGAAGGCCTCGGATGCGGACTTGGCTTCTTCTGGGGTGAAGGCGCGCTCTTCAACGGCAAGGTCGGCCTGTCTGGCAAGATGCAGAATGGAGCCGCGGGTGATGCCGTGCAGCAGCGCGTTCGATAGATCGCGGGTAACGAGTGTGCCGTTCTGCGTGACAATATGGAAATTGGCGGAGCTTGCCTCGGTGATGTAGCCGTTTTCGATGAAGAGGACGTCGTCGTAGCCTTCCCGGTTGGCTTGCGTCTTGCGCAGCGACGAATAGAGAAGCTGAACGGTCTTGATCTGCCGGTCCGACCAGCGGCCCTCAGGGACAGTCTTGACGGAAAGACCCGTCTTCCACTTCGGATTGTCCAGCACCTTCTTGGTCTGGGTGAACATCACGAAGGTCGGTTGCATCGTCTCTGGAAAAACGAAATCACGATCCTGAACGCCGCGGGAAACCTGCAGATAGATAAGACCATCTTCGACGCCGTTGCGCCGCGCGATTTCCTTGTGCAGTTCCAGCAATTCGGCTTCCGCCACCGGCATGGCAATACCGAGCGCATCCAGAGATCGTTTCAGGCGGGCAAGATGACCAGAGTAATCGACGAGCTTGCCTTGAATGATGGCTGTCACCTCATAGATGGCGTCGGCAAACAGAAAGCCACGATCGAAGACCGATACTTTCGCGTCACTTCCGCAACCCATGCACCATTCAAGTAAACCGTTCTGTTCATAATCCTGCCTCTGCCTGTCCTATGCCTACCAGCCGTTATCCCTGTCTGGCATTGCGACCCTCAGGATGCAAGGCTGGCGGCTACGAGAACCGGTAGGATTGGCGTCAGGTTGGATAACGGTCTGGACGATAGGATCAGGCCGAGGTAAGGGCTGGACGGACGAGCCCGAGATGGTCGCGCAGGGTCGAGCCAGTGTACTCAGTGCGAAACAGCCCCCGTTCTTGCAGAATGGGCACGACCAGCTGCGTGAAGTCCTCAAGCCCTTCTGGGAAGAAGGGCGGCATGACGTTGAAGCCGTCGGCGGCTCGGGTTTCGAACCATTCCTGCATACGGTCCGCAACCTCGACAGGCGTGCCAAGCACGATATGGTGGCCGCGTCCGGCAGCCACGCGCAGCGCCAACTGGCGGATCGTCAGGTTCTCGCGTCTGGCCAGCGCCGTCAAAAGCTCGGCCCGGCTGCGCAACTGGTCGGAGATCGGCAGATCCGGCAAAGGACCATCCGGATCATAATCGGCAAGGCTGTGACCGATGCGCTCTTCGAGGAGCGGCATGGCGCTTTTCAGCTCCGTCCACTGGTCGAGTTCTGCCAGTTTTTCCGCCGCTTCTTTCGACGTGCGCCCAATCACCGGCAGGAAGCCCGGCATGACGGCAACGGCATCTGGAGAACGTCCGAATTTCTCCACGCGTGATTTCAGGCTCTTGTAGAATCCTTGAGCCTCCGCAAGGCTTTGCTGCGCGGTGAAGACCACATCTGCGGTGCGGGCGGCAAGATCCTGTCCCGGACCGGACGAGCCAGCCTGGATCAGAATCGGGTGACCCTGTGGCGCGCGCGGAATGTTGAGTGGACCTTTGACCGAGTAGTATTTGCCCTTGTGATCCAGCACATGCACCTTGTTCGGATCGGCATAGATGCCGCTCTGCTTGTCCTTGATGAAAGCGTCATCATCCCAGCTGTCCCAGAGACCGCGAACCACATCGACGAATTCTTCTGCCACCGCATAGCGCTCATCATGCTCGGGATGCGACTTGGAGAAGTTGTTGGCAGTGCGGGCATAGGAAGTCGTGACGATATTCCATGCGGCACGCCCGTGGCTCAGATGGTCGATCGAGGAGAAGGCTCGGGCTATATGATAGGGTTCGCCGTAGGTCGTGGAGGATGTCGCGGCAAGACCGATCTTGTCGGTAACGAGGGCAAGTGCCGCTAGCAGCGTCAGCGGTTCGAAACGGGCAATGGTGGATGGATGGGCATCGACGCCACTGGTCAATCCGTCCGCCAGGAACACCATGTCGAACTTCGCCTGCTCGGCGGCTTGCGTGACGCGGCGAAGCAGGTCGAAATTCTCGCTCCCCGCTTCCGCCTTCGGGTGCCGCCAACCTGAGACGTGATGGCCCGCGCCCTGGAGAAACAGGCCGAGGTGGATTTGTCGCTTGGCAGTCATGGCAAAAGTCTTTCGTCAGAGAGAGGTCTGGTTGAGCAGCGATAGAAGGCGCACGAGATCGGCTTCGCTTTCCATGCTGCGAACGAGTTCGGGAATATCGGCAAAAGCCGGGCGCCCTAAAGTCGCATCCTTGAATTTTTGTTCGGGGTCGGTGAGGCCCGGCAAGCCGTCGAAACGACGATGGATTGTCGTGCCATCCTTCCGCGCGATATCCAGAAGCACGAAGCGCGTGGCCGGATCGCTCGACATGCGTGGAGCGGTATTGTCGTGGCGGCGGCTGGCTTTTAGCGCAAGCGCCATGATGCGATCCTCGACCGGTCTTTCATCGAAGTGATCGAGCCTCAGTGCCCCATCAAGCAGAGCGGCAGCAAACACATATTCAGGACTGAAACGGGCTTCGATACCGTTTTCCGGTTTCGTGACCACGAGAGCTGCATCCGCGCCGGGTGGATAGGTAAAGGTGATCGCCTCTACCTGGTCTGTGGCAAGACCCTCACGATGCAGTTCGATGCCAAGGGAGGCGACCGGATGGCTTGCCGTGCAGCAGGGGTAGGCTTTCAGCGTAAGCCCGGGTGATACGATCTGCCATGGAGCGCCCCAGTTTTCGGTCGCCAGTTCCGGACGAGAGGCACCAAAGCCGTAAGCGGAGTAGAAGCCTGTTGGATTGTCGAGAAAATCGGGCGCGCCGCTGAAGCCGGCCGCCGCCAGCCGTGCCGCAAGCAGGCCGGAGCGTGCCGCCATACCGGCATGGTAGGGCTTGGCGTCGAAGCCGAATTGCAGGCGCAGGCCCGAGCTTTGCGTTGCGGCAAGGCCCAGCGCGATTGCCGTTTCCTCGACGGAAGCGCCGGTCAGATGGCTGATGGCGGCGGCAACGCCGATCGGGCCAAGTGTGGCGGTTGCGTGGAAGCCGTTTTCGTAATGCCTGGAGCCAAGGGACAGCCCGATCCTCGCCATTGCCTCGAGACCGACAATGTAGGACGCGATGAGGGCGTCTGCCCGGATACTATGCTCGGCGGCGAATGCCAGGAGAGCTGGCAGAATGACGGTTGTCGGATGGCCGCGCACGCTGGAATGAACATCGTCATAATCCAGCACATGACCAGCATAACCATTGATGATGGCAGCCGTAAGAGGATCGGTCTTTGCGGCTCGGCCGATCAGGATCGTATTGCCCGGAAGATCGGCGCTCAAAGCCTTGGCGAGAATATCCGTCGTCCGGTCATTGGCGCCGGCGATAGCGCAGGCGAGAAAATCGACAATCGCTATCCGCGCCGCTTCCATGGCCGCGCTATCCTGACGGGGATCGGCTTTACTGATCGCCGTCGCAAAAGCTGTGGTGATAATGGCCTTGGACATGGTTAGATGCCCTCGCCATCGCGAACGGAGCGTCCACCGGAAAGGCCTCCGACAAATTGACGGATGCGCGGATTTTGCGACTCGTGGAAAATGTGCTTTGGCGAACCCTGCTCCACGACCCGGCCGTTTTCCGTAAAGATGACAGTATCGCTGATCTCTTCGGCAAAACGCATCTCATGCGTGACCAGAATGCTGGTCATCCCATCGCGGATCAGGTCGCGGATGACCCATAAAACTTCGCCCACCGTTTCCGGATCGAGCGCCGATGTTACCTCGTCGAAGAGCACCAGCTCCGGCTTCATCGCCAGGGCTCTGGCAATCGCCACACGCTGCTGCTGGCCGCCCGACAACTGGCCTGGATAGGCATCGGCTTTTTCCGAAAGCCGCACCTTTTCCAGCAACTCACGCGCGAGCTTGACGGTCGCTGTACGATCCGCGCCTAAAATGCGGGTCGGTGCCAGCACGATGTTGTCGAGCACGGTCAGATGCGGGAAGAGATTGTACTGTTGGAAAACGATGCCGACGCGCTTGCGTAGCGCGATGCGTTCGCTTTCCTTGGTCAGCTCATCCACCCGCGTGCCAGCCACGGTGATGCGGCCCTTCTGCGGCGTAACAAGCGCGTTGATGCAGCGAAGCAGCGTGGACTTTCCCGAGCCCGAAGGGCCGATGATCGAGACGGCATCGCCCTTGTTGATGGTGAGATCGATGCCTTTTAGAACCTCGGTCTGTCCGAATGCGAGATGAACGTCTTCCAGTTTCACGATCGCGGTGTTGGTGGATGTGGTCATGATCGAAATCCTTCAACCCGCATTGAAACGCTGCTCGAGGCGGCGTGTCAGTCGGGAGAGCGGGTAGCAAAGCGTGAAAAAGGCGGCCATGACCACGACATAGGCGATGACGGTGAAGTCCAGCCGGCGCACGGCGGTGCTGGCATCGGTCGCGGCGTGCATGAGTTCGTGAACACCGACGAGCGACGCAAGCGACGTGCCCATGGCAATCGATGAGGCGACGTTCATCCAAGGTGGCAGGGATCGCCTGATACACTGCGGCAGGATGACGAAGCGCAGCGCCTGTAACCTTGAGAAGCCGAGCCCCTTGGTCGCCTCCCACTGCGTCGTGGGAATGGAGAGCACGGCGCCACGGGTGATCTCCGCAATGTAAGCGCTTGCAAGGATAGCAAGGCCGATCACCGCCTTGATCCAGTCGGGGAAGGGCAGGTAGTGGCCGAAGGCGACGATCTCGAAGGGAAAGATGTAGGTGGTAGCGAAGATCAGCACGAGTGCCGGCGCGTTGCGGAAAATCTGCACATAGATCGCCGCCGGCCAGCGGATGAGCCAAAGTGGTGCCAGTTGCATGAGCCCGAGAAGAACACCCGCCACGGTCCCCAGCGTCACAGCAGAGAACGTGATGACGATGTTCATCCAGAAGCCGGACGCGAGATAGGGGATCCATTTCACCAGTTCGGCGCCAAGTGTCGGGTCGATGAGCGACCAGATGACCACCAGAAGGGGCATGGCAACAAACCCGATATAGCGCAGAATGCCGCCGCCGGACCCTGTTTGTTGTGAGGTGACTGCACTCATAGCCCATACCCCGGAACTGCCAGCTTGCGTTCTACCCATGTGCCGAGGCGGGCAATGAGGAAGTTGATCAGGCTGAAGAAGGCGAGCAGCACGATCATCAGTTCGACCACATTGTCGCGCTGCGTCCAGACCATGATGGAGGCGTAGGTGATTTCGCTGACCGCGATCGCGTTGCCGACAGTCGTCGATTTGACGAGGCTGATCAGGCCATTGACGATCGCCGGCAGTGAGGAGCGGAGCGCGAGCGGGATCTGGACATAGCGGAGAATTTCGAACTGGCTGAAACCCATGCCACGCGCAGCTTCGATCATCGATGCAGGAACCGCCTCTATACCGCCGCGGATTGCCTCCGCATGCAGGGCTGCGACATGCAACCCCACCACGGCAACGACCCAGAAAAACGGCGACAGCGGATTGTTTACCGCACCCCCGACCATGTTGGACACGATGGTGTTCAGCACAAGGAAGCTGAACATCAATTGCACCAGCGTCGGCGTGTTGCGCGTAAGCTCGACGAAGGCGCGCACAGGCGTAGAGAGCAATGGCCTGCCAGAGGTCAGGCAGGCCGCAAAGATGACACCGAAGAACAGGCTGACCGGAATGGTGATGGCGACGAGATAGAGAGTCGTCAAAAAGCCGTCGCGCCATATCTGCGCTTCATAGCCGGTCAGGAGAAACTCATAATTGAGGCCCAGCCTGCCCGTCAGATCGACGAACAGGCTGGTCAGGTTCATGTCTTGCATGGAGCGCTACCGCTGGCCTCCGCTTACTGCGCGGCAGAAAGCTTTGTCTTTTCTTCCTCGAGATACTTGGTGTTCAGCAGGCGGTTTGCCTTGGCCATTTCAAGCAGCTTGCCGGACGCGTGAAGCTTCTTGACGCTGTTGTCGAGTGCCGTCTGCGTGTCGCTTTCACCCTTGCGCAGCCAGATCACGGAGTCGGAAGGGATGAGTTCAGTGGGGAAGGGGATGGCGTAATCTTTCCATTCATCGGCGCGATCCACAAGCAGCAGGCCGACGGTTGCGCCCACATGCACAGCTGCAACGCAGTTGCCGCCCTGGAGTGCGAGCAGCGATTCCGGCTGGCTTGGCAAGCCCTTGACGATGGCGCCATATTGTTCCGCCAGTGGCTGCGCATAGTTGGAGCCCTGCGAAATGCAGACCGGCTTGCCCTTCAAATCGGCCCAATCCTTCAGTCCGCTATCCTTGCGAACCACAGCCGCGCCGCCGGCGCGATCATACGGAGTCGGCACATAATCGAGGATCTTCGCGCGCTCTTCCGTATACTGCATGTTGGCGATCAGAATATCGACCTTGCCTTGCTGCAGGAACTGGACGCGGTTGGGCGGGGTGACGGTGACGGTTTCAAGTTCGACGCCGAGATCTGCTGCCAAGGCCTTGGCAAGATCGACATTGTAGCCCTTCTGCTCCTGAGAGGCGGGATCGATGTAGCCAAATGGGGCGCCGGACAGAATGACGCCGACCGTTAGTTTACCACGGCCCTTGATGCGGTCGAGCGTGGCATCCGCAGAAGCCTGGGTCGCCGCTAGCGTTGCGAGCGAGATGGAAAGAGCAAAAACAGCTTTGGTAAAGGCTTTGGCGAACATGGGAGGCTCCTATTTCGCCGGGCAACATAGGCGAACCGCCAGTATCCCACGAGGAACGGCTTTCCTCAATGCAGCAAGAATGCAGAAAAACCTTCTCTTAGATCGGCTTATCGCGAAACGATGGTCGCAGTTGTAAGGCCGGCGTCAGACATTCAGGAGTTCGCGAAGGCTCTCCACGATCATGGCGTGGTCCTCAATATCCGGAAGTCCACTCACCGCGACGGATCCGACCAGGATACCACCTTTCAGGATCAGAGGAAAACCGCCGCCGCTTGCAACATAGTCGGTTACGGGTAAACCGAACTTCGCATTGAAATCATAGCCTTTGGCTTCAGCCTCGAGCCGCACGCGAAGCGAACTGCGGTGGAAGCGGTGTACGACGGCGCATTTGCGCCTGGCCCAACCGAAATTATCGATGGTCGCGCCGGGCAGAAGCGTCGCAAAGACCACATCGTTTCCGTGTCTGACCTCGATCGCCACTGGGTGATTGCCCTCTGCAGCCTTCTGCCGGATCAAGCTTCCGAGCGTCCAGGCAAAGGCATAATGAAATGTTGGAATCTGGAGAGCTGCTTCTTCAGCTTTCACGCTGTCGATGGTCGGTCTGGCATTCTGCATCGTGACATCCCCGGGGTCAAAGCTTGCGCTCAAGATCTTTGATCTGAATATGAGGAGACAGGATGTTGGACAAGCGTTTTCAAACAATGGTGCCTTGGAGACGTCATCCTGACAATTGCTGGCATCAAAGGGCAAGACGGAGCACATATATTTTCAGTTGCTCCATGCCATAAAAAGCGCACGGCCTTGGATTATGGCTACAGCAATCAACGTGATTCTCTCAATACCATGAGCTGCCGCAAATACTTATGGGAACCAAATAATTTATGCGGAAGTTATCACATATATAATGACTGGTTGGTGCCGCCGTGAACACACATGCTTCATCCTATTCGACCGTTCCCCTCTCGTCAGATGACCTGGAAGAGGTCAACCGCTTCCTGAACGCCTGGTGCGAGGAAAATGGTGTCGACAAGAGCGATGGCAGAGCGCAGGAAGTCGCCTCCGCACTCATCGATTGGTATGCCACGAGCCCGAGCTATCGGCAGAAATCGAAACTCGAACATGCGCCGCATCTGCCTGAATCCGACAAGATTTCTGCTCTGCTCGATCAGTTGAAGTGAGACGGCGGCGCGGTTTGGAGGCGTTAACGCTCAGTGCGCTTCAGGACGCGCTCAAGGCCAGTCTACGATGTCCTTATCGTCCAGTCCTGTAATCGGAAATACTACAACGCCGCTTTTGCCTTCAGCACGCACCTGACCAGGCGCCGATACGCAATCAAAAGCCAGAGGCAGTTCCTGCGAACGACCTCTGGCTCTTGAAGATATCAGTCGCGATGCTCGGGCATCTCCTTGAGCTGATCCTTAGTCCAGGAGGTTATCGCGTGTACGTCACCATCCTCATCGCGCATGAAGTCCAGGTCGGAAATCGAAACTGCGACCGGTTTCGCGCCAATGCCGAGAAAGCCGCCGACATCGATGATGACGCTGCTGTTTGTGCCGATACCATGGACGTGGTCAACCTTCCCGACCTTGTGATCGTCTGCTCCGTAGACCGTGGCTCCTGCGAGCACTGAAGGTCTCAGTTCATCAACGGTGAGGCGGATGTGATTGCTGTGACCCATGATCTTTCTCCTGTTGTTGGGATCAGGATAACTCATGGATTCCGCTCCTGTTCCGAGCGAAATTCATATGCTCGGAATATCGGGAATGGATTTGTCGCGTTCGGGTGTGAGCGTCAGAGACGCTGTGGCTTGTCTAAATCGCGGCACTTGCTATCGCGATGTGCCACTCTCATGCGCGTTACCGAAACCTACGGTAACCCATCTAAGGATCCAGCCCAGCGCATCGGGCTGTATTACGGATGTGCGTTTCCATTTCTGCCTTCGCCAGGTTTCCATCGTTGAGACGTAGCGCCTCGATGACACGGCGGTGCTCGGCGATTGAGTTTCTCATTCTCGCTGGATCCGTGATGGGAATGGGTTGACGTTGGGTCTCGGTAATCAGTTCACGGACAGTTTGGTACAGCGCCTGCATCATCACATTCGAGCAGGCGGATACGATGGTCGCGTGAAACTGCAGGTCGGCTTCCACATTGGAGATGACATCCTGTTTCTCCCAAGACCGCTCCATCGTCTCGGTTGCCTGCTCCATTTCATCCAGTTGGCGCTGCGTTAAGCGACCAGCAGCCAGTTTCGCGATTTCGCCCTCAAGAAGTGCGCGTGTCTGGAAGACATCGAAGGCGGAGTAGCTTTGGGAGTAGCGCCACGGCGCCATGTTGGCGGCAGGTCCAGCGGCGCGCTCTGCTGGCGCGGTGACGAAGGTGCCGCGTCCTGCCTCTGTCTTGACCATGCCGAGCGTTTCAAGGGTGAGCAAGGCTTCGCGAAGGGACGCGCGACTGACGCCGAATTGTTCTGACAGTTCGCGCTGTGACTGAATTTTCTCGCCGGGCTTCAGCACACCGGTCTGGATCATGTTCTGGATTTCGCGCGCCACCGTTTGTGGCAAAAGCGTTTTGTTCAGCATTCTGCGCGCGTCCCTCTCTTCATCACTCAACATCTATTTTCAACATCACAGCTTGCCAAGACGGAAAGTCCATGCTTGTGTGGTCTAACTGGTCCGACCAGTTAGACCACAATGTGTGATCGTGTATCAAATAACAAGGGGAACACTGATGAAACGCATGACAGCGAGATTTTTAACCGCGTCATTGGCCGCGGGTATCGCTCTTATGAGCATGCAGGCAGCGCGCGCCGCCGATTTGACGGTGGGCGCAAATATCGGCAACGTGCCGTGGGAATTCCAGGACGCTTCCGGCAAAGTGGTTGGATTCGAAGTCGACCTTGTCAACGAGGTTGCGAAGCGACTCGGCAAGTCGGTCGAGTTTGTGAACACCCCATTCAATGGACTGTTTTCAGCGGTTCAATCGGGCCGCATCAATATGGCGATCTCCTCGATCACCATTACCCCGAAGCGCCTTGAATCTGTATCCTTCGCTCAGCCTTATTACGATAGTGACCAGTCCCTCACTGTCACGGCAAAGTCTGGCATCACCGGCTTGAAAGACATGGCCGACAAGGTTGTCGGCGTTGATACCGGCTCGACTGGCGATATGTGGGCAGAGAAGAACAAAGCCGAATACAAATTCTCCGACATCCGGCGGTTCGAGGGACTGTCTCCCGCCATGCTCGATCTCGTCGCGGGCCGCATCGATGGCTACATCAGCGATATTCCTGCCCTCCTGTATTATGTCAAGGACAAGCCGGAACTGAAGGTGGTGGCCCGTATACCCACAGGTGAGAAGTACTCCATCATGTTCAACAAGGGCGATCCGCTCGCAGAGCAGGTGAATGGCGTCATCACCGAAATGAAGAAGGACGGCTCTCTGGCCAAGCTGCACCAGACCTGGTTCGGTGCGCCTGCGGAAGAGAAAACATCGACCGTGACGGTCATGGACATGCCAAAACTCTGATAGCGCCGCAGGCGCCAGCGGGTCTTCGATCCGCTGGCCTAAGGGAGCCTTTTCGGCATGAATCTCATCAATACCTTCTTCAATTACGATGTCCTGGTTCAGAGCCTTCCGCAACTGATGTGGGGACTTGTCATCACTCTTCAGATCGGCATTGTCAGCATCGTCGCGGGTCTCGTGGGCGGCCTCGTCCTTGCTGTGGCAAGGCTTTACGCGCCACGGTCGATCGTGCTGCTCATCCGTGTCTATGTGGATGTCTTCCGATCCATTCCGTTGCTCGTTCTTCTCATCGTCATCTACTACGCTCTGCCATTCGTGGGGATAAGGCTGTCGCCCTTCTTGTCGGCAGTCACCGCGCTCTCGCTTGTTTCCGCGGCTTACACGGCGGAGATCTTTCGCGCAGGCATCGAGGCCATACCCGTTGGCCAATTCGAGGCCTCGGCGGCTTTGGGACTATCGAACCGGCATACAATGGCGGACATTATTCTCCCTCAAGCGATCCGGATCGTCATCCCGCCGCTGACCAATAATTCGATCAATGTGCTGAAGGATACCGCGCTGGCCTCGGTGGTCGCCATGCCGGATCTATTGAAACAGGCGACACAGGCGCAGGCTCTGAGTGCCAATCCAACGCCTTTGATTGGCGCGGCGGTCATTTACGTCCTGTTGCTCTGGCCCATGGTTGCCGTCGTTTCCCGTCTCGAAGTGCGGTTTGGTGCAGGGAGACGCAGATGACAGACCGATCCAAGAATTTGATCCGCGTTGAAAAGCTGTTCAAGGCTTATGGCACCTATACCGTGCTACACGGCATCGATCTCGACATCGCCGAAGGTGAGGTCGTTTGTATTATCGGCCCGTCCGGGTCCGGAAAGTCGACCTTGATCCGGTGCATCAATCATCTGGAGCCTTTCTCGCCTGACAGCTTCATCACTGTTGATGGGATCAAGGTTCGTCCCGGCAAGGACCTTGCGAAAGTTCGTGCTGAAGTCGGAATGGTGTTCCAGTCCTTCAATCTGTTCCCGCATATGACTGTGCTCAGAAACGTCATGCTGGCGCCGATGCGTGTGCGAGGGCTCAGCGAAGCGGACGCTGCTGTGAAGGCAAAAGATCTCTTGGCCCGTGTTGGGATTTCCGAACAGGCGGAGAAGTATCCGGGACAGCTATCCGGCGGGCAGCAGCAACGTGTGGCCATCGCGCGTGCTCTCGCCATGGAGCCGAAGGTTCTCCTGTTCGATGAGCCGACGTCGGCTCTCGATCCGGAAATGGTGGGGGAGGTCTTGGACGTCATGCGGCGTCTGGCCGGGACCGGTGTCACGATGATCGTCGTGACGCACGAGATGGGCTTTGCCAAGCAGGTGGCCGACCGCGTCATCTTCATGGATGGCGGGAAGCTGGTCGAGATGGGTACCCCCCAGCAGATATTCGACAATCCCCAAGAAGAAAGAACGCGCAGCTTCCTGCGCGCCGTACTCAATCATTGAACTATGTCTGTGGAGGACACACGATGAACAGTAAACCATCGCTCGATATGGAATTCGTGCGCAAGCAATTCCCCGGTTTGGCAAGAGGCTGGGCCTTTTTCGACAATGCTGGCGGCTCGCAGATCCTGCAGGGAGCAATCGATCGCATCAACAGCTTCCTGATCGAGCGCAATGTCCAGATCGGTGGTTCCTATGAGGTATCGCAGAAGGCTGCGGAAGCATTGTATGAGGCGCGTACCGCAGCCATGCACCTCGTCAACGCGAAGAGGCCCGAAGAAATCATCTTTGGAAATTCGACAACGGCGCTTTTGCAGAATCTGGCGCGCGCCATGCAAAGCCAGCTTAGTCCCGGCGACGAAATCATCGTAACCGTGAGCGACCATGAATCGAATATCGGGCCTTGGGATCGCTTGAAATCGGCCGGTGTCATAATCAAGTTCTGGCCGCTCAACAAGGAGACTTTGACCCTTGATCTGGCAGATCTTCAACCCCTGATGTCGGAGCGCACCAGACTTGTCTGTGTAACGCATGTCTCGAACATTCTTGGATCGATCAACCCGGTGCGCGAGATCGCCGACTTCGTTCATGCGCGCGGTGCCCGGCTATGTGTGGATGCCGTAGCGTACGCACCCCACCGTCTCGTTGACGTGCAGGAATTTGATGCGGATTACTACGTCTTCAGTCTCTACAAGACGTACGGTCCTCATTACGCGCTCATGTATGGGAAATACGATTATCTCCTCGAGCTCGATACGCTGTACCACTACTTCTACGGCAAGGACAAAGTTCCGGGGAAGCTTGAACCCGGCAATCCCAATTACGAGCTTGCCTTTTCCACCTGTGGCATCGTTGACTATCTCACGAAGCTTGGGGAACAGGCGGGCGACACAGGCAGCGTTCGCAGTCGTATCGCGACAGCGTTCAGTGCAATCACTGCGCAGGAAGATGCACTGACCGAGAGGCTGTTGTCCTACCTGCGCTCACGAAATGACTGCCAGATCGTGGGGCAGAGTCATAATGGAGACAGTTCCCGCGTTCCTACGATTGCCTTCCGCTTCGATGGCCGGGACGCAGCCGAGATATGCAGGGCGATGGATGAGCACAAGATCGCGATGCGGTTCGGCGACTTTCACTCGCGTCGGTTGGCCGAGTATCTCGGGCTCACCGACCATGGTGGGATGCTCAGAGTTTCTATGGTGCACTACAATACTTTAGAAGAAGTCGATCGCTTCACGCAGGCTCTTGACCAAATTCTTTCCGGCGAAACAGGTTTTGCAAAAGCGAGTTGAGAAAAGGAAGGTCTTGATGCGCTTCGAACAATCATCTGCAACGGAATAGTGGACACCGCTAGCGATACCTTTGTCTGTGACATCGGTATCCTCGACGGAAAGATCGCTACCCTTTCGAGCGGACTTGATGATGCAGTGGAGATCATCGACGCCACGGACCTTTTCGTGTCGCCGGGAGGGATAGCCAGCCACGTCCACCTCGATCAGCCGTCGGGCAAGGCGTTGTCATTGGGGGACGACTAAGAAGCGCAGGTTGTAACGAAGCGCTCCGAATGGAGGTGTCTCCTTCGTCGCCGTTCTCCGAGTATCACCGCATAAGCGCCTGCGTCGATGATACGGATCTGATTGCATCGGAGGCGTGAATGCAATCCTGACGTATGACTTAAGGCATCGTCCTCGGTTGACCCATAAGATACAAAGATTATGTGCCGTGACAACGTGCCACTTCGCATTCATTCATTTGAACTGGCCCCCGCTGATCTCGACATCGAGCACCGCCTGACTAAACCTCGCCACCTATGGACGAATAGCCAGGCCGAGTGGATGAACCGCACCATCAGGGATGCGACGGTAAAACACTTCCACCACGACGACCAGAATCAACTTCGCAGGCACTTGAGCGAGTTTGTCGATGTCTACAATTTCGGCCGCCGGCTGAAGACACTTAGAGGCCTCACATCTTACGAATAGATCTGCAAAGTCTGGATTTCGGAGCCAGAAAGGTTCAGCCTCAATCCGCTCCATCAACGGCCTGGACTAAATATCTAGGTATCCGCATCGTAATTGACGATGCGGGCTTTGGCTTCATCAGTATGTGTTACATCCTCCAGATAGTACCTGATATGGTCAAGCGCGACGTGAGCCTAACAAGCCACATGGATCGAGATCGCCGCGCCGCCGGCACTTATTCTGTGGTAACTCCGTAAACGGCTGTCGCCCGCTCCGGGGTTACATATCCATCCCTGATATCTGCTGCTACAGATACCGGGTCACGCAATTTCGGATCTCCAAAGCCGCCACCGTTCGCGGTCACGACTCGAATGACGTCATCCCTGTTGACGGCAACATTCGTGGCAAAAGCGTAACGTTCCTTTGAGCCATTTGCGCGCCGAACCTCCACATAGTTCGTCGAACCGTCCAGCCCCCCAGCTACACCCCACGGCGGAATGCGTGAGCGTGTGTACCCGACAGAAAGGAAGTTATTGTCAGCGAGAACGCGATAATGCACGTCGATGCCTTTGCCCCCACGCCACTGTCCCTCACCTCCGGGTTCCGCATTGAGCGTCGCCTGGTCGACGCTGAGGCCATAGCGCGCCTCCGCCACCTCTGCAGGGCAATTGAAGGTTTCCCCATGGAAGCCGGAAAACTGCCCGCTTGGGCCGTCAGCGCCCTCCCATGCGCCCCAACCTCCAACTTGTGGCTCTACAATCGTATAGTGGCGGCCGGTAACAGGATGTGGCCCTCCCACAACGGTGCCGCAAATCGATGCGAAATTTCCAGCCGGAACGGCGCCTGGGAAGTGGGCGGCCAGCGCTCTTAGAACCATATCGAAGAGCCGGATCTCGACCTCGGAATAGTACCCCAGTGCGCCAGGCTCTTGAACATGAAAAATCGTACCCGGCTTGGTCAACACTTTCAGCGGACGGAAAAAACCGCCATTCCCGGGAGCTTCGGGATCTGTGAACGACTTGAACGCCAGCTGTATGGCGATTTCGGTACCTTCACGGCTCGAATTCGACGATCCCTTCTGTAATGGATTGTCCTGAAGATCGACCACAAATTCCTCGTCGGAGATGGTGAGCGTCACTTTGTGAATCGCTCCGGTGTCCTGCTCCTCTTCGAAGCTATAGCTGCCATTGGGGATTGTCTTCAGCGCGGCCCGCGCCCGTCGTTCACCGAAATCCATGAAATCTGCAACGGCGGCCTCGAACGTCTCGGTACCGTATTTCTCGACCAGCTCCAGAATTCGACGCTCACCGATACGCAGGCCAGCGATACCGGCCCAGAGATCACCACGCAAAAAATCCGGGAGGCGTGTGTTGACATAAAGAATATCGAACACCGCCTGATTGGGGCGGGCCTCATCGAACAGCTTCACCGCGGGGATACGAATACCCTCTTGGAAAATTTCGGTCGCTTCTGAGGACATGGATCCGGGGACGTTACCGCCGACATCGTTCCAATGCGCGATATTGGCGACCCAGGCCACCAGATGCTCGTCATGGAAAACAGGCAAGGCGAGCACCATGTCGTTCAGATGCGTCACACCGCCGTAATAGGGATCGTTGGATGCAAAGAGATCTCCCGGCCTAATCTCCTCTGGCTTGAATTTTTTCAGAATACCCGCAATCGCCTTGTCGAGTACGCCAATGAAGGCCGGTATGCCAGCACCCGATGCAGCCACCTGCCCGTGCTTGTCGAGCACGCCGGAAGAAAGATCTAGCACTTCGTAAATGATGGCGCTCATCGATGTCTTGCGCTGAGCCACGAACATCTCATTGGCGACCGCTTCGAGGGCATTCTGGATGATATCGAAGGTAACGGGATCGAACTCTTTTTGCTGTGTTTCGGTCATGATTCAATTCCGGATGTTGATATGCGTGTTGCCGAAGTCATCGATGAAAACGGTATTGCCCGGATGGATCACGATCGTCGTACCCGGATCCTCTACGATAGCAGGCCCCTTGAACATCATGCCCGGCTCCAGCTTGGTCGCGTCATAGATGGTTGCCTCATGTTCGCCTTCGGTCGCATAGTCCACCAAACGACGGCCTTTGATCGCACTATCGATGTCGGCTTCGTTCCTTGACAGTCTCACAAGTTCAAGCTTGCCAACTTCGCTCGACGCGATCAGATGAAGTCCTATGATTTCAACGCCTGCATCAAGACGATAAGTATACTCACGCTGATAAATCTCATGGAAATCATCGGCCACCTGTGCGGCTTCTTCCGGTCCGATACGGCCCGCGGAAATCGGCACTTCCACGGCAAATTCCTGATTCTGATAACGGCATCGAACCAGCGGACGCATGCTGATCTTGTCGGCGCCGACGCCCTCACGAAGGAATTCCGCTCTCGCCAGTTCCATCGTGCGTGAAAGCAATATGTCGAGTGACTGATAGTCCTTTTCATCAATCAACTGAGTGACGAAGTAATCGCGGCGCAGGTCACTCATCATCATGCCCCATGCCGAAAAGACAGACGCACCACGAGGAATGACGACTTTCCGAACGTTGAGCTCCTGTCCGAGAGCGACCGCGTGCATTGCACCTCCACCACCAAAAGCGATGAGGGTAAAGTCGCGTGGATCAAAACCGCGGTTGACCGGAGACGAGCTTGAGCGCATTCACCATATTCGAGTTGGCGATACGCACAATCCCGCGCGCGACATCCTTGATACTTGTCCCGAGCCTCTCGGCAAGAGGGGTCATGGCCGCGTTCAGGGCACTGATATCAGCGACAACCGAACCGCCACAGAAGTAGTCTGGATTGATGCGACCGAGGACGAGATTGGCGTCCGTCGTCGTGGCATTCATACCTCCCCGCCCATAGGCAGCCGGGCCCGGTGACGCACCGGCCGATTGCGGTCCGACATGCAATTTGTCAAAATCATCTACCCATGCGATGGAGCCACCGCCGTTGCCGATCTCAACCAGATCGACCACCGGAACCATGATCGGATAACCCGCAGACGTGCGGTTACGTTCGATCCAGTAATCGGTTTTGATCTTGACCTGACCGTTCTCGATAAGGGAGCACTTCGCCGTCGTGCCGCCAATATCAAGGGCGAGCACGTTAGGTTCGCCGATGATGCGGCCCAATTCCGCAGCCCCCCAGAAGCCCGAGGCCGGACCGCTTTCGACCATCGTAATCGGGATAGCCTTCACCGCTTCAACGGAATCCACACCGCAGTTCGATTGCATGATGAAGAGATTGCCCCGATATCCCTTGTCCTTGAGCCCAACCTCCAGCTTTTCGAGGTAACGGGCCGCTTTCGGCTGAACATACGCTGACAAAACGGTCGTATTGGTGCGTTCATATTCACGCCATTCGCGGGTGATCTGATGCGAGGCCACCGCCGAAACCTCCGGCCAAAGAGTGCGCAGCGCTTCCAGGACTGCCGTTTCATGGGCAGGGTTGGCGTAGGCATGAAGCAGGCAAACCGCGACTGCTTCAACAGCCGCAGCCTTGAAGGCGTCTACAATGGCGCCAAGCTCTGAGAGGTCGAGGGGAGTTGTTTCCTGGCCTTGATAATTTATCCGCCCAGGAACTTCCAGCCGCAGGTGCCGGGGAACGAACGGAGCTGGTTTCTGATACATCAGGTTAAAGAAATCGGGGCGGTTTCCGCGCCCGATCTCCAGCGCGTCGCGGAAACCTTTCGTCGTGATGAGGCCAACCTTCGCGCCCTTTCGCTCCGTGAGTGCGTTGATGACCACTGTCGTTCCGTGAGCGAAGAAATCCACCCGGGTAATATCAACGTCTGCCTTTTGAAGCACGTTCAACACGCCCATTTCGAAGTCAGGCGGCGTGGTGTCCGATTTTTCCGTTCGCACCGTTTGAAGGCCGGTCCCAGGATCAGTTTCGAAATACACAAGGTCCGTAAACGTGCCTCCTACATCCGTCGAGACGCGAATGATTTTTTCAGTCATGACTTACCTTCTCATAGTCTTTTCAATGCATGTCCGAAGCGCTTCTGACTCCGCAGCGCGCGCGTAAACGTACAAACTCCGTCAGCGGCGGGGTTTGGACGCGGCCAGCGCCACTGCAATCACGATGATCACACCCGTCGTAAGATCCTTGAAAAACGGATTGACATTGAGAATGTTGAAACCGTTGCCGATCAGAGCCATCAAGAGCACGCCAGCCACAGAGCGCCAGATCGCGCCCGCACCGCCGCTGATTGCGGTTCCGCCAAGGATGACGGCGGCAATTGCCTCCAGCTCAAAACCTGCACCTGCCTGCGGTTCGGCCATAGAAAGACGTGACACGGTAATGACACCTGCAAGGCCCGCCGCCGCACCGCTGATTGCGAATGTAATCGTCTTGACCAGATTTGTCCGAATCCCTGAAAGGATTGCCGCCTCCTCGTTTCCGCCAACTGCGAAGACCCGCCGGCCGAAAGTCGTGCGATTGAGGAGCACCATCATCGCTATCATAAATACAACCAGTACGATCACCGCAATGTTGACCATTCCGATGCGACCGCGGCCAAGCCATGAAAATTGCTCGATCCGAACCGGGATGAGCGAGCCGCCCGTAATCAAAATCGCAATGCCACGGTAAACAAGGCTCGTTGCCAGTGTGACGAGGAAAGAATGGACATTAAAGGTCGTAATGATCAGCCCGTTGAGCGTTCCGAGCATAAGGCCAATCAATGGTCCCGAAATGATCGCAAGATAGGGATCGATATTCGTGGCGATCCAGCCTGCCGAAACAGCCGCCACACCGAAGATCGCACCTGTTGCGAGATCGAAGCCGCCCCCGATGATGACCAGCGTCAAAGCGCAGGCGATGATCATCAGCGGCGCGCTCTGATTGACGATATTCAACAGGTTACGCGGTGTCAAAAAGCTGTTCGAAGCGAAGGTCAGCACGATGAGAAGCAGCGCAATAATAATGAGAACGCCGTACTCTCGGACGATAGCGATGGGATCGAAGATCTTGCCGTGTTTCTTTGCGGCAATGGTGCGAGAGTCGTTCATTGAACCTTTTCCTCGGATGGGTTTTTGCGGCTCTGGATTTCGAAGATGCGCTTGAGCGCAGTCTCGACTGTCAAAGTGCGGCAATCTTCTTCGGCAAAGATCCGCCCCTCGCTCATCAGATATCCGCGATGGGAAAGATTGATAACCTCTTCCAACTCGGAAGAGATGAGCAGCACGGCAGCACCCTCGCGTGCTATTTCAACGATGAACTCGTGAATGCGTTGGCGCGCTCCTATGTCCACGCCGCGGCTGGGCTCATCAAGGATTAACAGCTTTGGACGGGCGACCGCCCATTTCGACAGAAGCACCTTCTGCTGGTTCCCGCCCGAATAAAAGGCGACGTCTCCGTCGATCTTCGCAGGGACAATGCCAAAATGGCGGATCATCTCTTCAACGCGTGCACGTTCGCGGCCAGTCCGGAGAAAACCGAGTGTGTTAATCCTGTCCAGCGTCGCCAGGCTTATATTTGGCCGTGTCGTTTGCGTAAGAACCAGACCCTGCTTGCGGCGGTCTTCCGGCACCAGCGCCACGCCCTGCTGAACCGCTTTGCGAACGTTCAGGCGCACCTGCGCTTTTCCCTCGATAAAATAATCACCAGAGATGATTTCGTCCGCACCGAAGAGCGCGCGGGCCACCTCAGTTCGGCCGGAGCCGACGAGACCGATCAGACCGACGATCTCCCCTGGTCGGATCTGCATCGAAATGTCCTGAAGCCCTGCGCGAGTACGGACGTTTCTCAACTCGGCGACCGGCTGGGTTTGCTGTGCCGGCAGGGCGGGCAGGGCAGGCCAGATGATTTCCGAGGCTGCACCCAGCATCCCGTCCACGAGACTCTGCTTGGTTTCCCCATCGATGTCAGCCGTCCTCACGACATTCCCGTCGCGCATAATGGTTACGCGGTCGCAGTTAGCAATAATATGATCGAGAAAATGACTGACGTAGATGACGGTAACACCGCGACTTTTCAGGCGCGCTATCAACTGATGGAGTCGTCGCGCCTCGTCTTCGGTCAGAGAGGACGTTGGCTCATCCATGATGATGACGCGCGCGTCGCGGGCAATGGCCCGCATGATCTCCACTTTCTGACGGTCTGCGATACGAAGCTCGGCCACCTTCACGTTAGGGTCGAGACCGAAGTCACATGTCTTCTCAAGAGAATGAAAACGTGCAAGGTCACCACCGATCAGCAGCCCGCCTCGACTCTTTTCCTGCCCGAGAAAGACGTTCTGAACAACCGTCATCTCCGGGACAAGCTGGAGTTCTTGATGGATCATAGCGACGCCCCGAGACAGCGCCTCGCGCGGGGAATATTTGGTGACCTTCTCGCCGAAGACAAAAACTTCGCCTTCGTCTGCCGAGTAATATCCACCAATGATTTTACCGACACTTGACTTGCCGGCACCGTTTTCACCGACAAGCGCATGCACTTCCCCAACACGGAAGTCGATATGGATATCGTTGAGAATACGCGTTCCGCCGAAGCTTTTGGCAACGGCCTCGACGCGAACTGCAAGTTCGCGTTCCTTCATGGCTGTTCTCTTCTACCAAGCGTCAAAAAATTGGCGCGGCCAGTCTGCCGCGCCATTCGGCGAAGCGATATCAGCCTGGCCATTCCGCCTTGAAATCCGGATGGGCATCGAGCCAGGCCTTGTCTACGATCATCGGAATATCGTGAAGCTTAGATTCATCGATCCAGACGGGGACCTGCTCACCCTTCAAAGACTTCACGACGGCATCCAGTGCGGACGAACCCATCGATTCCGGGAAGTTGGCCAAGGATGCCTTGAATTTTCCTTCGCGGATTTTGTCGATCGTAATCTGATTCAGGCCACCGCCAATCAGATAGATCGATGATGGATCAATACCCGCGTCTTCCAGCGCTATCTCTACGCCAAGCAGATGCTGGTCAGCGTTGGAAAGCACAGCGTCGATTTCCGGGTTGGCCTGTAGAATATCCTGCATCGCCTTAAGGGACGTATCGGGACTGTAATTGCCTTCGCCCGTTGCGACAATTTTGATGTTCTTGTGCTGACCGAGGACTTCCTTGAAGGTTTCATAGCGCAGATTGTCGAATGGATAGATCAGTTGACCCATCATAACGACCACACGGCACGGGTCTTTGCTCGCGCAGTATTCGACGATCTTTTCTGCCTGTGCCTTGGCGCCGATCGAAGGATCGCTGGCGACCGTGGTCGTCAGACCCTTGATCTGAGGCTGCATGTTCTTCAAGTCGGGGCCAACCGGGAAGAGCGTGGTTGCGACCTTGAGGCCGGCAGCCGTGGCGTCTTCAAGCGCAGTAGCGATACCGACCGTATCGTTTGGGGAAAGGATAATGGCGTCAAAACGTTTTGCCGCGGTTAAATCCTCGACCTGGGCAAATTGCGTCGGGGCAGAAAACTTGCCGTCAAAGATTTCGGTTGTGACATTTGGATATTGCTTGGCGGCCTTTTCTATTCCCGAATAGATCGCCTGATTAAACCCGTTTTGACTGGATGCCGCAAGGAAGGCAATCTTGAAGGTCTTGTCCTGCCCTTGCGCGGCGGATATCAGCGATGCCCCAACCAAGAGGGTGGTGGCTGTCAACAATCTTAGTTTCATTTAGCGCTCCGTATACTCTGAAGGTCTGATGCGGCCTTTTCGGCTCTCTTTCGATTTCTGATTTTAGGCGTGAAGGGTCGTTTACTCACCCTCCATTATGGGTGCGTCCGTTATCTCTTGCCTTGACGTGAAGGTGGCGGTTTCCGCTCCTTGATGGTGGAGAAGAAGGAAAGCGAGGGTGATGGCCGGCTTCCACAGCAATGCCATTTCTACCCGCTCGCTGGTGTAGTGCCCCTTCTTCGCCAGAAGATTGACGGAACCGATCACCTGGCCATTCAAAACTGCCGGAATATTGAGATTGGATTCGAAACCGAGATCCCGGATCTTCTCCCAGTCGAAAAACACCTCCGCAATTTCTTCGATCGTTGTAGATGAAAAGTGTTTGTTCCCGACGATTACTTTTTCGAAATAGAGATTGCGGTCGAGACGCTTGAAATTGCCGACTGGATAAGCCTTTGGATCGTCCGAGAAAACGCGTCGCGATCTCATGTTCGGGACATCGTAAACCGAGGCTGTCATCAACTCACAACCCGCATCCCGAATGAGCCCTTGGCGGATGTAGGACAAGAGCGACGGGCCGGCATCGGGACCAGCTGCAATTTTCCATAATTCTTCGCTATCACGCGCAATGGTCATAGGCTGCTCTCAAAGGTTTCCGTAAGACTCTAGGCTCGGCTTTGTCTAAATCCCATGACTCAAGAACGATGGAAGGAGATGAGGTGGCAATCATCCTATTGCATCCACCTTCTTCAAGCCGCACCACTCTGCGATGAACAATCCCAGAACACGCGTTGTTTCTTTCATGCTGGCCAGATCAGTGCGCTCTTTGGGAGAATGACTATCCTCACCGCGCCCGCCGTAACAAAGGGCCGGAATATCATAATAGAGATTATATTGCCGCGTATCGCTGGTGGCCGTCATACTGAAGCTTTCAAGTTCAGAACCGAAGACCGTGCGATGGCTCCGAGCAAGCACAGCTTCAGCCTCGCTCCCCGGTTCAAAAACATGTCCGTCGGCCTGAAAGCCGATCCACGTATGTTCAGGCACGCGGTCAGCGCCGAGACGTTTTGCTGTTTCTTCGACACGGTTGAGGATTCGCTGACGAACCTCGTGCAGCGGGTGCCCCGGCAGGACGGAAAGTCTGCATTCAATCTCGCACCAGGAGGGCACTGAACCGAGCCAGTCGCCGCCTCGAATTTTCCCGAGACTGAACTTCACAGGGTTGTCGATATGACTGAACCAAGGGTGATTTTTCGCCTCACCATTGACCTCCTTAGTGAGTTTTTCCAGGTCTTCAACATACTTATAGGCCGCGAGGATAGCGTTGGATGCGCGATTGAAGTTCAGTACGTGCCCGGGCTTGCCAAGTATCCGCAACCTGAACCACACAGATCCAAGCTCTGCGCGAATAAGGCGATTGTTAAGTGATTCCGGAATAAGAACGGCATCGGCTCTATAGCCTCGCTGAAGCGTAGCCAGGGCGCCATTACCCGTACATTCCTCCTCACTCACCGTCTGGACCAACACCTTGCCATCCGGTACGTAACCCAGCTTCTTCAACGCATCCAGCGCGAAGACCATCTCGGCGATGCCAACCTTCATGTCGTTCGCGCCTCGTCCCCACATGAAGCCGTCTTCGATATGAGGAACGAAAGGAGGTCGGTCCCAAAGCTCACGTGCGCCAGGAGGCACAACGTCAATATGTCCCTGGAGAATGAGGCTTCGACCCGGCAAATCGCCAGCCTCAACCGTTGCAACCAATTGAACGGCCTTGGAGTAGTCCGCGTCTATGACGGGCGAAAAACCACGCTTTCCCTCAATATCGACATCTGCGATCGTGAAGCTGTCCAAGCCCCAGCCACGCTTTGAAAATTCAGTCGCCAACCATTCCTGGCACGGCCCCTCATTTCCACGAACCGAATCAAAGGATACAAGCTTGGCAAGCCACGCGACTTGAGCATCGAAATTTGTCTCGATGACATCTTCAAGCTTAGCATCAAGATCAATCAGTTCCAATTCTTCAACCTCAGCTAGCCGCCACTCTGTTTCAAGGCGCCGAACAACGCCGCCCCTCTGTCATATCGACGAACACTTCGCGCTCGATAGCTGATGCTGCTGCAGATAAGGCAAGCTGGCAGCATATGGTCGTCCACTCAATTAATTTCGTATCGGAAATTATTGTGCCTATAGTAATGACAAGATTGCAGTTGTCAATCATTGTCCATGTAAAATATGAAATTCCTTTGCTAGCCCAAAAAATCAGACTTCCATAGTAATTTCAATTAAATATGCTCAAAGTGAATATGCATCCCTAATTGGGGCGGGAAGAAACTTTCTTCTTGAAAATGCATTCATCGCAAAATATGTTTCCTATCGGAAATGGACGCTATCAACATGACGATTAACAGTTTTTACGCTTCGGAAGGCGAGCCTTCGGAATCGAAAGTCACAACGGATTACGATACCCTGCGTGAGCTCTTGCGGAGCATCTTCATCCGCGTGGGCGCGAGCTCTGCGGTTGCCGCACTTCTGTCATCGAACTGTGCCAACTGCGAGCGCGATGGGGCGCTGTCACACGGAATTTTCCGCATTCCGGGATACGTGAGCTCGATCCGGAGCGGGTGGGTAGATCCTTCGGCGGTCCCTTCCGTGGAAGACGTTGCAGCGGCATTTTTGCGCGTCGATGCCATGAACGGCTTTGCCCTGCCAGCACTTGCCGCTGCGTCTCCTCTCCTCATAGAGAAGGCACGTCGCAATGGTATCGCAATAGCGGCGATCCGCAATTCGCACCATTTCAGCGCATTGTGGCCGGATGTGGAGACTTTTGCTGAAATGGGCTTGCTGGCCGTGAGTATGGTCAACAGCTTTGCCTGCACTGTTCCCTTCGACGGAAAAAAGCCGACCTTCGGTACAAATCCGATTGCGTTCGCCGCACCGCGTGGCGCTGGCAGCCCTCTCGTAGCCGATCT
This sequence comes from Agrobacterium larrymoorei, assembly GCF_030819275.1. GTDB lineage: Bacteria > Pseudomonadota > Alphaproteobacteria > Rhizobiales > Rhizobiaceae > Agrobacterium > Agrobacterium larrymoorei_B. The sequence continues at coordinate 1,269,476 of NZ_JAUTBL010000001.1, forward strand.
TGCGACAAGCGCAATCGCTAATGGCGACGTTCAGATTGCTGCGCGTCAGGGCTTTACGCTTCCTCCTGGTTACGGAGTGGACCGAGATGGCAAAGCGACAACCGATCCCAACCGCGTTCTGGACGGCGGGGCGCTCCTGACATTCGGAGGCTACAAAGGTTCCGCCGTTTCGATGATGATCGAGCTATTCGCCGCCGCTCTGACTGGCGGCAAGTTCTCCTATGAGGTCGACTGGTCTGACCATCCCGGCGCGCAGACACCCCACACGGGTCAAGTCGTTATCGTCATTGATCCTGACTGCGGCAGAAAAACGGTTTTCGCGCAAAGGGTAAATGCGCTCACCGAGCGCCTAATGAAAGTTGGTGTTTCCCGTCTGCCCGGTGACCGGCGGCACACAAGTCGCGCTCTATCCATGAAAAATGGAATTTTGCTTCAGCTTGCCGATTGGCAACGCCTGAATGATATGGCTAATCAGGGCTAACAACCATGGAATTATAATGCTTAGGTTGACTCAACCTCTAGGCAGCTCCAACCGAGGTAAAAACCAATGGCGATTTTGAAGAATGATCAGACCGACAGGGCTTCCGATGATGCACCGGATCGCGGATCGCGCCCTCATTCTCGGTCGCTTTCTACCACCTTGCGGCGCCTGCGGCAGGACGGCGGCTTCAGCATCGGCGAGCTTGCAGAACGTAGTGGCCTCGCGCCCTCGACGCTTTCTAAAATAGAAAACGCGCAGATGTCGCCGACTTACGAAACGATCCTTAGCCTCGCACACGGCCTTGATATAGATGTGTCGGAGCTCTTTTCTCACAAACCGTCCACCCCCATTAGTGGCCGCCGCGCAATAACCCGCAAAGGCGAAGGTGCAGTCATGACCGTCGGTAATTATACCTATGAGCTTCTGTGCGCGGACATCGCAAACAAAAAACTCGTCCCGCTTCTCACCCGCATAGAGGCGCGGTCCGTTAAAGAATTCGAGATGCTGGTCACACATACAGGTGAGGAGTTTGTCTATGTCCTCGAAGGTTGCGTCACGCTGCATACCAGTCTCTATGCCACGACCGTGTTGAATGCGGGCGACAGCTGTTATTTCGACAGCATGATGGGGCACGCGCTCGTCAGCACCTCCGAGAATCCAGCGGTGATCCTCTGGGTATGTTCTAATGTTATAAGCCCCCTTGCGGGATAAGCGAAAGCATTGCGCGTGTCGCAAAACGACGCGCTTGCAATTGAACGGACCCCCCGTCGCGGGTGGTGGCATGGTGAGTGTCATCGCAAAGATGACCACCTCACCGAGTGCTACGCCTTTAGAGCGTTTCCCCTTCACGCTGGATCATATCCACATGAGTTGAGGTAGTTCCGGGCTTTTTGTGGCTGGACCTGACCAATCAGCGTGCCGAGGCGATCCCATAGGCGGGTTACGGTTTTCTCGGCAGCTTTTCATGGGAGTGCCCTCAGCTTGGAGAAGGCCTTTTCTATGGGATTGAAGTCCGAGCTATATGGCGGAAGGGCATCATGGTCGCACCTGCCGCTTCGATCATTTCTCGCGCTGCAGGTTGTTTGTGGCTGGATAGATTATCGAAAATGAAGGGCTGACTTGCTCGCGATGATTTCCTGGGCTGCAAGAGCGTCACGAAGCTCAAACAACGTCCCATCCCGGTGCTCTGCAAGCCAGGCCATGATGAGAGGGCATGAGCTTCGATCTTGTGGGAGCTGCGGTCGCCACCAAGCAGACCGGAACGAACGTTCCCCTACCGGATTTGCAGGCTATGCCAACGGCTTACGCTGGCCGCACTGACGCCGAAACCCTCCGCAGCCTCCCTATGCGAAGCGCCGCCGTCAACTGCGGCAAGCACGCGCATGCGAAGACCAACGGAAAGCGCTTTCGACATATCTGCCGACCTCCATCGGCAGATAGTTTGAATCAGAATGAAAGTGAGTTGAGAATCAATTTGATTCAATCCGTCAGGGAAACGCTCTAGGCGCGACTTTAGTGCGATGCTCCGGAGATGAAGCTCGGCACGTAATCCCCCTCACCGGTGCCTTCAGCACCATCCACTCCGCGTTTGCTGATTTCCTCAACCAGCGAACCTAAAGCCAAATCGAGGCAGTAGGTCGGAAACTCAAGCTCGAGTTCCTTGGCACTGTTGCGCGCATATGTGACAAGCCGAGCAATCGAAACCAGCTCGTGTGCGATATCGCCGTTTTCGCCAGCATTTTTTTCAAGAGTGTCGAGCGCCATCATCAATCCTTCATTCCAAACCGAAATTCTACGGCGAAGGATAAATTAGAACTTCTGCGATTGCGCGTGACATAGGCGTGACACAGCTTGGAGTGCCGTACAGGATCAGATTACAACCTGCGACGTTAAAGGATTTTCCGCCACTGCATTGTCGAGGCGAAGGTCCAGTCCGCGGGAACTTGCACGCACTTGTCGTCAGCCGCCGCTATGGCGTCCAGCAATTTTAATCCATCGAGCCGTTTCTGGTTGATAGCGTTAGTCCGCAACAACACTTCTAGGCGTTCTCGCGATGAATGTTCCGGCAGGTTGGCATTGGCGACGATCGCCCGGTAAGTCCGCTCCTTAAAGAACATGAGTTCAGCGCTTGCCCTGAGGCTCGCATATTCCGCGTGGTCAAGTTCACGCCGCAACGACAGGTCATCGAGTGTTGCGAAGACATTCACCAAGGGCTCGGACAGCGACACATAGTTCATCTCCCGTGGACCATGGATTTGGGCGACATCGGAATCGTCAACCCGTTCGCCACTGGCATAACGGCTATAAATTTTGCCAATCCCGATCATCCCGAATGCTGCACATTCCGCAGCCCTCAGAGCGCCCATACTGCTTGAGCCATAGACGCGAGCGCCCTGAGAGAGAGCAAATAGGATTTCCTTATGCCAGATCGGAGCTACATCCTCAAAATTACCGTCGATCAGGCCGATCACAGTCGCGCCGTCATTAACCGCGGCCAGGATATCTCTGTGCTTGGCCGGCCCGCGGACTTCGACGTCCGCCGGGACCAAATGCACTGCATCCGGAAGCGTGGGGCCGACAAAGACAAGCTTCATAGTGAAAATAGCGCCTTCGATATGCCCCTAGCCCCAAACCGTCTTTTTCGCTCTCCCGGCGGATTCTCGAGGTCGGGCACCAAGACTTTGGCGACTGAGAATGGAAAGTCCGTTGATGTCAGAGGCACGACGATAACAGAATCAATAGATGCAGCTTTAAGATGCTTGAGCACGGTATCGAACATGTCTTCCATCGGTCCAAGGCCAATGGTGTTGCGGGAAGGGAGAGGCTTCGGCTCGGCTTTCATGTAGCTCAAAATCTCCCGTGGGAGGGGGCGCTCGAAAGTGTCCGGATAGATGTCATCCCTCGCGCCGCTGATATACGTGAGGCGGGATTGAATCGCTTCCGTGATTGCCCGGATCGCGGCCCGCGCAGGATCCAGATGCGCACCACTTCCCTTGGTTACGTCGATAAAGCGCGAAGTGCTTCTTGATGTGATTGAGGTCGGCCCCAAAAACGCTACAAAACATGCGATGCCGATGTCGCTGGTAATGTCGAATAAACGGAGTTTCAGATCCGCGCTTTCAATCTTGGTGATGAGCCCATCTATAATTGGATCCAGAAGGCTGCGAGGGTCGAGGCAGGTCTTAAGGCGCTGTTCCGCGTTCGCTATGTTCCACAAAGTTTCCGCATCGCGTTCGATGCGTTCCAGCACTCCATGGAGGCTTGCCTCCAGGAGCGTATTTCCAGATGCAAGGCCATCAGAAGACTGCCAGAACCGAGGTGCTTCGGGGGTGCGATCCAGGATGACAGCTTCATAGGGAACCCAGGTTTCAGCTTTGGATAAAACATTTCGTCCCTGAACCCATGTTAGCATCTCGTCGTTAGCTACGTCGTTCTGACCTTGGGCGATAAGACCCGCGAGGTTATCGACAACCCGCCCTTCCAGTTCGAGGCTTGCTTGTGTTGTAGTGACCGTGTCGATCGATGGACTGCCGGCGATGGCGCGCTCAAGCGCCTCCATCGTCGCAGACACTTTAGCATCAGCATCAGTGATGCCCTTGCCGTGATGGATGACGATCGAACGAGCGTTAGGAGCGACCGCGCTCCAGACGGGAACCCCGACGTTATCGAGACCGGTCAATCGAGATACGCGAGTGATCCCGTAGCGTGGCAGGAAGGATGCGACGCGACCCAGCGTCTCTTCGGGGGGGCAGAGACGGGCCGAGTAAGTGGAGGAGCAGGCCTCAGGAAGTTCCGGCATCTGATCGTTTAACAACACTGTCTTCCCGAGGCCGCGTCATTGGCTCAATTATCCGTCGAGATGACCGGAGAACGCGTCGTCTGCTGATTTCACGGCGACAGCGAAATCCACGCCTTTGATGATCGCGGCTCCACCAGCGCGCAGTTTAGTCGCCGCCTCCAGCGCGCTTCCTGCCGGGGGCTGAAACGGTTTGACAGTTCCCGCATCAAGATCTGCAACCCATAGGCCAGACTCCCCTGGCGCTCCGATAACGAAGATTCTTGCCATGCTAAAAATCCTTCTTTTGGCACATTTGCTTCAAAACCCTGCTTTACGCAGGCCATCACGGTAGTGATCTTTTTGCCATTGCTCCTTAAAAGGCACGGCGGTCAGCCAGGTATCCACATCGAAGTCGGGATTGGTTTCCCGAGCTTTGCGCACGAAGCTCTTCGCCCGTTTCTGGTCGCCAATCATCGCCCAGCTTGCAGCGGATAGGCGGTTAGCAAGCCCACTGTCGGCCATTCGTTTGATATAGGATAAGGCTTGCTCATACTCTTCCAAGCAGTAGCTCGCGCCGGCTGCTGTCCAAAGGTAGACATCGGGGCTCAAGGGGTTGAGCTCGATAGCTTTTTCGATTTTCTCAAGTGCCAGGCCGGGCTTGGACGCATGGACAAGCGTGTCAGCGTAGTCGGCGGTGACGTCGGCATAATGGGGGCTCAGCGTCTCGGCTAGCTCCAAGGCCTCAACGCTTTCATCGATGGCGCCTAAGAGCATCTTGGCAACACCCAGTTCTCTGTAGCCCCCGACCATGTCTTGGCCGGCCGCGATCGCCTTGTTGGCATGTTTCTCGGCTTCTTTGAGGAGTTCAGTGTCGCCACGCGCCGTGATCAGCCATTCCCTTGAATATGTTCGAGCAATACCGCTCAATGCTGGCGCGAAATAGGGAGCGTGATTAAGCGCTGTTCGGAATTCTTTGCGTGCACGGCGAATCTCTGGAAGACCAAGGTTCTTGAGATGTCGCTGTCCGAGCAGGTAGTGGTGGTATGCGGCCGGGATTTGCTCAAAATATTCTCGTGCCAGCTCGTTGCGTTCTATCTCTCCGGTGATCGCCATGGAAATTCGGCGGGCTATCTGCCGACGCTGGACCGCCAGACTATCTTTGTCCATGTCGTAACGGTCCGCCCAGATGACCTCATCGTTTGCGAAGTAAACCAGCTGTACGAAGAGGCTGCGTTGGGCGCCGCGGCCTGAAAGCCTGGTATCCAGCACGTATGAGATGGAATGCTGCGCGATTGTGTTGGCCTTGTCCGAATGCCGCCCGATCTGGGCGGCTGTGTAGGGAGCGACCACAGACACCGAGGTCAAGGAACACAGCGCGATGGTGACGTCCTCGATAAGGGCGTCAGCGAAAGGGAGAAACGGCAGGTTACGGGTAATGCTCTCCACCGGCGGCAGGAGCACAAGTCTCGGGATGGGCCGCTTAAGACCTGCGTCTGCTTTCGCGCGCGACCGGTCCTCAATGCCTTGCTGCGGAATGGAAATAAGACTGCGCTGCTTCTCAAAGACTTTTTTGACGACATTCAAGGCATGAACATCAGGACCAAGCGTCAGGTCGCCCCACAGCTTTTGTTTCTGGCCGTCATAGATGTTTCGGAAGGCCTCTACCCTTCCCTCAGTAGAGTAAGTCTCCGCGAGCAAGCAGACGATCATTTCATCGTCCGGGTCGTGCTGAAATATCCGTAGCGCCGCATCCTTGACGAGCGCGATATCTTGCGCGGATTTCACGACCGGTATCGCAGTTATCAAGGCTTCCCGTAACCGGGACAGGTGTTGTGCCCTTTGCTGCCCAATCCAGGCTGAAAGTGCAGCTCCTGTGCTGTCAACGTTTTCGAGAAACACGTGACTGAAGAGGCCAATCAACGCGCGCAGATCAATCAGAGGGTCCGAAGAAGTCGGGGCTTGCAATCCCGCGATGTCGCAATCCATCGCCTCGGCATTGAGCTTTACATCGGAAGCAGTAATTTCAACGAATTGCTGACCCAACTCCTGTTGGCGGCTGTCTATCCTCGATAGTGACTTGCGCATATTGGTATATGCCTGCGCTGGCTCGACCGCATCCCATAGCAGCTTCGACAAAGCCGCCCGCGATTGAGCGGGTTGCGGGTGGGCAAACAGATAGGCAAGAATGATCAAGCCCTTTTCGGGGAAGGCAACAGCGTTCCCCGAAGGATCGAGGAGCCTCAACTCTCCTAATGTCAGCAACCTGAACGCCATTGCTCCCCACTACAGTTCGGTGATGGTTGTCCGAAAGCCCAGCTCTGCGATCTAGCTGTTCAACCTGACTTCCACCGATGAACGCCCTTCAGGGGCAATCGTTACAAGCTCGTCCATCTCGGCCATAGCCTTTACCAGCGCCACAATCTTTTGGCGGACGTTTGCATCGGGAATTTTTAGAAACGACTGGTTTAGGGCCATACCCTCGCGGGATTGAAGAAATTGCGAGACGTAGCTCATCGCCGTAAAGTCGCCGATCCCTGCCATAGTGACCGGTTCTTCACTCTCCTGATTGAAGAAGAAGCTTGGTGGAACGCCGAGCACATTTGCGATTTTTTGCAGGCGGCTTGCGCCAACACGGTTCGTGCCCTTCTCGTATTTCTGGACCTGTTGAAACGTCACGCCGAGCTCGTTCGCCAACTGCGTCTGGCTCAACTTCAGCATTATGCGACGCATCCGGATGCGTCCGCCGACGAAGACATCGATCGCATCGGGACTTCTTTTTGGGGCCATGGATGAACTCCTAACACGACACGGTTTTTATGTTGCAGAGAAACGCCGTCGGCGTAGCTCGGGAAACACGAATTTAATACACAGCTTGTATTGAAAGTTAGTAAAATTTCAATCTTTAGTATATGCACATTTGGGAATTCAATAAAAATTACTTAAGTCTAGCAAGCGCTGCTCTGACGCTTCTGGATGAGAACGGAGGCGATGGGCTGCTGGTCTCGGCCGCAGGCAGGCTAAATTTCTGGAATGAAGGCCCAGGGTGACGGAGGCCGTTGTGGCACCTCCCTCAAGTGGCAACCCAGCTTGGGAATTAGGTTCGAGTGCCATCACTTAACGGGGGCAGCGGTTGGTGCATGTTCAAGGCGCTCTCGTCCAGCGCCACATCCAATCAGGATGCTCCCGTCGCCACTACCCGCAACTGATGATGCAGGGGATCGGCTGAAGGGTGCAGCAGCAACTCGTTCGGCGGTGCGGTCTCAACGCGATTCCGCCCAAGGGCTTTTGCCCGGTACAGCGCGCCATCGGCGCTTGCAAGCATCTCGGCGAGGTCGTGGCAGTCCGGTGCCGCAAGGCCGATACTAACGGTGGCCCGGGTTTTCAACCCCTCTGCCTGAGCGGCTGCTTTTGCGAACCGGCTTGCGATCGCCGAGGCGCGACTGAGAGCTTGGGAATGGTCGCACCCTGGCAGAAGCGCAGCGAATTCCTCACCGCCCAGCCGGACAATAAGCGCTTCGGGCCCCGCTTCTTCGCGGGCGGTTTCGGCGAACAGCTGCAAAACCTTATCTCCGGTTGGATGTCCATGACGGTCGTTGATCGCCTTGAAGTGGTCGAGGTCGAAAGCGAGCAAGGAGACGGGGTCACCATGCCGCTCGCGGAGGATCCGAGATGCCTGCTCAAAAAAGGCGTGACGGTTTGCAAGCCCGGTCAACTGATCGGTTTGTGACATGCGGAGCAGGTGGAGCTTTTCCTCCTCTCGAATAATCATCAGAAAGGACATCGGCATCGCTACCGAGTACAAGGCAGCCTCGTACATCGTCGCCTTTCCGATGATGGAGATAATATCTTGCCCGTACCGCTCAAGGAGGACAGGGGCAATGAACGCCCGGCCAAGGTAGAACAAGGCATGGAAAGCCGAGATCGATACGGCGATCGGACGTGAGCGCAATCGCTGGACCGTGCGGCTCCGCAGAAGTATCCATGCTGTCAGGCCGCAGGTCAGGGCGATGGGGATAGAAGAGATATGGTTCCAGAAGGCGGCAGGGAAGTGCGTGCCAACGATCGCCCAGGCGATGGCTAGGAAGCTTAGCGCTGCGGCGGACGACCAGAAATACCGGTGACCGTCAAGGCCAGCGAAGGCGTTAAGGACAAGAAGGTAGCCCAACATCATTAGGATGTTGATCATCCCCATGCCGAGCGCGACCGGAAAGTGGCTGCGGTTCATTGCAAACATGCAGCCGAGAACAAACACGAAGAGTGCCGCGACCAGAACATCGAGCACGCGTGCGCGACCTGGATGAGCCTGCCTTTCCCAAAGGAGAAGCGACGCTGACACCAGGAGCGTTCCGACAGTTAAGTACCAAAGGGTTTGTAAATCGATCTGCATTGCTCTGCCTGCCTTACGTCAAAGCCTACAGGGTGATCTTTATAAGATTCTTTACATCGCTTCTCATATTGCCGACATGGTTGGCGTAACGTTAAGCGTGTTGTTGAGTGCCGACATTAAATCTAAGGGTGCGTTTCGCAAAAGGGCTTACCGGCTGATCGAATGCGGCGGTACACGCGGGGCCTGTCTCGCGAGAGTCGTATCGGTGCTTGGACTATCGCCAGATACGGGGAAGCCCCTTGCATTCGCTTGCCGAGTCAGTCCGCGCATTTGGCGCTGCCTCCACAATCGGCAGGGAATGCCCAGGTTTCGCGAAGACTATGGTGATAAGCAGGACAGTCACATAGCCGCGATATAGCGCGCCCGATGGTGCTCCATGCGCCTCGGAGTTGGGAGGAGCGAAACAAAAATCCCGTATTCTGTTGAAGCATGGATCACATCGATCCCGAGAGGTGGTCCGCAATCCCCCGCGAGTTAAGCAGCGGCATTAGAGCGAAATTTTCAGGAGCTTGATGAGAGAAGAAATTGTGATGAAGGAGCAGTTTCAGTCCACAATAAATCGTCCTTAAAGTGCTCCTGTGGAGTGACGGGCTTTCATCCTCTGCCTGCTTTCAAACGAATGCGATCTGCGCTTTTGAAAACTTAGACGCCTTCATCGAACTCTCCTCTTCCTCCTCTCAGGGATCAGATGTGAAAAATTCCAATTCCAACTGGCCTAATTTATGGGAGTACTCAATGGTCTTGGAGTGTTGAGAGACTGATGCCTTGTTTCGAAGGCACGATGAGATGTCACTATGCGTATTCAAACACGCGCTCGAGCTCATCTGCCAGGAGGCATCGTGTGTAGAGGGGAGGTGACGTCACGCTTGGCCTCCAAACAGCGGTACAGAGAGCGGCGCTAACCTCGGATGATTAATGAACTGGAAGAATTGCTGGTTTCGTTTGAGGCACTCACCAAGCCAACCGACGGCGCCAGCATCCTGTGAGCTCGTGAGGTCGATGGGCGTGTGCAGTCTGAAGCTTCACATGTTTTTTGAGGGGACGTCGTTATCCTCAGAATAAGCGGCGCCGCGAAGGCCGTGATGAAATGCGCCTGTGCCCCTCCCTCCTGAGGAGTTGGATAAAATATGATTATAAAAATCTACTTTATTGGCAATGTCGAAAAACTGCCTTAAGAAGCGTGGAATGTTTTTGTCGAGTACGCTTCATGACGACCTCCGATGACACGATAATTAAGCTGTTTTTGAATGCTCAAGTCCGTATTAAACGCTATTTTTTCAACAAGACTCAGTCGCTACAGGACGCTGAGGATCTGGCGCAGGAGGCCTGGATCAAGTTTGCCAGAAACGAGGCCGTCTCGGCTCTCTACTTGGATGGATATCTTGGTGCCATCGTCCGCTCTCTCGCCATCGATCATGCTCGCAAGAAAAACCGACGATTGTCTCAGATTCAGATCGACGAGATACTGGACATACGGGACCAGCAACCTGATGTTGAGCGCGAGTTGATTGATCGGGAGCAATTGAACCGGCTGCTGGAGATCATCGGACAACTCCCCGAACGTCAACGAGAGGCGTTCCGACGATCGAGGGTGGATGGCCAACGACACTCCGAGATCGCCGCAGCGCTTGGTGTATCAGTCAGAACCGTCGAGATGGATATTCGCAAGGCTCATGATTTCTGCCGCGAGACTTTGGCGCGCTTCAACCGGAAATAATTGCGGGCTTATGGTTCACCAGCGTTAAAAGGGATAAGAAGCGTCTGTTCGAAGCAGCAAAGCCGTTGGAGAACAATGTGGACGAGCGGTCGGAGGCACTGAGGCAGCAAGCTTTGACGTGGATTACCCGTCTGAGCTCGGGAGAGGCAACACAGGAAGATGCGAAGGCCTTGGCTTCGTGGCGGCAGCGCAGTGCAGAGCACGAAGCCGCGTTCCGCGATCAAGCCAGGCTTTGGCGCGACATGGGACACGCGCTGGAGATCGAGCGGGCGTCAAAGCCAGTATTCTCTCGCCGCGCCGTTATGACAGGCGCGGGCGTCGCAGCAAGTCTGGCGGGTGTTGGTTTCGCAGCATCCTCATTCGGTCTCCTACCGTCGATCTGGTCGCGTAGTCCGGACTATCTCACCTCGACCGGAGAGCAATTGACGGTGACATTGCCAGACAACTCGCGCGCTTTTCTGGATGGGGGCACCAGCATGGCCTTAGATTTCGGCGGGGAGAAGAGGGGCGTCGAACTGATGTCTGGCGCAGCGGTTTTTGAGGTCGCCTCAGAGACTATGCGACCGTTCACCGTCACCGCCGGACCCGGAAGGCTGGAGGCTGCCGAAGGATCATTTTCCGTCTCTCTCGATACAGATGACGTTTCGGTGCAGTGTCTGTCGAAAAGGGTTACGGTCCACTGTCTTGGAAGCCAGCTTCTGGCGGAGAGTCATGGCTTAACATATTCGCAGGATGGTCTTGGCTCCGTCTCCGACATCGATGTCGCGACAGCGGCAGCATGGCGTCGGGGGCTACTGGTGTTTGAGAATCGCGCATTGGAAGACATCGTTCTGGACATCAATCGCCATCGCCCAGGAAAAGTGGTTATCGCGCGCCCCAGATTGAAAACGCTTCGCATGTCCGGCGTTTTTCATCTCAACCGACCGGACGAGATTCTAGCGCAACTGACGCAGACACTGCATGTCGAAAGCTTTCATCTCATGGGCGGCGTCGTAATCCTGATATAAAAAATCAACAAATTTTTCGGGTTTTTACGCCGGCATCGTTTTCCTCATTGAGGGGTACATAAGTCTGTACCCATTCTTCAATGGGGATTGGAATGCATCATCTTTCAAGGGACGCAAGAGCCGGACGGTCTGTCGGGAGAGCAGGGTTCGGTGCTCTTTTTCTAATGGCGAGCGTATCTTGGACTGCCCTTTTACTGCAGCCTGAAAGACTGGAGGCGCAGCAAGCTGTCATAGCCTACGATATTCCGGCTGGACCGCTGGATAGGGCGTTGACGCGCTTTGGCTCGATCAGCGGGCTTCAGCTCCTATATCAAAGCAATGTCACAAACGGCAGAACGACTGGCGGCGTCAAAGGCAGTCTCGATGCCAGAGCAGCACTCGCGCGCATCATGGCTGATACAGGCGTCGACTATCGCTTCACTGCGGCGAACCGAGTTGAGATAGGCAGCGGGCAGTCGGACGCCTCCGATACCAGCGTCGCAGGAGCTACCGTTCTCAGACCGATTGTCATCAGCGGAAAGTCAGACCGATTATCGGGTAGGGAGGCCCCTTATTACACCGATGCGCCGACAAGCTATATCGGTCAGGACGATATCGAACATTTCCGTGGATCGAGCCCCGCCGACATCTTCAGAGGAACGCCAGGCGTCTCTTCGGGCGAGGCACGAAATGGCGCAGGCTCTGTCGATGTGAATATCCGCGGGATGCAGGGAATGGGTCGCGTCGCCGTTACCGTTGATGGCGCTGAAAACAGCCTGCAGATTTATCAGGGGTATCAGGGCATATCGAACCGGACCTATGTCGATCCAGACCTGCTTGCCGGCGTAGACATCACGAAAGGCTCGGATGTGTCGTCTGGTGGCATCGCTGGTACCGTTGCTATGCGGACGCTGAGCGTGGAGGACGTGATAGAGGATGGAGAACGCTTCGGCGTCAGACTGAAAGGAGGTTTCGGTACCAATACGACCAGCCCTCAGGACGGGGCGTTGGGGGGATATAGCATTCGCAATCGTGGTGGTGGAACAGCTTTGGTTACGGCCTCTCCAGACGGCTTAGATCGCTCGCCGTTTCTGCAGCCTACCGATGGTTCGGGCAGCGTCGTCGCGGCAATGCGCGATGAAACTTTCGATTTCCTCGCAGGGTATGCCTATCGTAAACGTGGAAACTATTACGCGGGCTCGCATGGAGATAGCGCCAATCCTGAAAGTATTGGGCCGCAACCATTTTGTTACTCTTCTGGGCTTTGCATTCCGTCTCTGGATTACAAGGACTATGTTATCAACACGGGTTTGAGTAGTTATCGCGCAGGCGAAGAGGTTCTCAATTCGCAGTTGGAAACGAAATCCTTTCTTGCAAAGGGGACCATACGCTTTGGCGAAGGGCAAAGTTTGCAAGCTGGATACACCGGGTTCAGGAGCGAAGCAGGGGACCGTCTTGCGTCCCGGTTCGCCGGCACTACCGCTCAGGCACAGCAACAAGCCCTGACATCGGGCGCGAAGGTTGATACCGGTACTCTGAAATATCGGTTAAATCCCGAAGATAACGATCTGATCGACCTCCATGCCAGCCTGTATCTCACGCGGCTTGAACAACGCAATCCCATACGGACTGCGTTTGGTACTCCTCCTTCCGACCGTAGTGGGTCAGATACGACAATGTGGGGCGCAGCAGTTGATAATACCTCAACTTTTGCGACGGATGCGGGTTCTCTTGATGCGACGTATGGCCTTTCCTACAAAAGCGAGGACACTGTTCCTGGTCCAATGACAAAGGAGCTTGAAACTTGGCTGGATTATCGTGACGGCGAACGTGAGGAAGCGGCGGCTTATGCCAAGGCTGATTGGAAACCATCGGACTGGCTCAGTTTGAATGGCGGGCTTCGTTATACCCATTTCCGGTCCAAGGATCGCAACAAGCCTTTGTGGGAAAGGGGATACAATTACACCAACGAGCGAAACGAAGGTGGCTTTAGCCCGACCGTGGGCGCAACCTTGGAGCCTTGGGACGGCACACAGTTCTACGTCAAATATTCGAATGCGCTGCGCATGCCGAGCCTGTTCGAGTCCGTGTCCGCTTTCACGATGGAGGTCAATCCTAATCTAAAGCCGGAGCGTTCGAGCAACTGGGAATTGGGGACGAACTTTGTTCAGGAAGGGATCTTCGCTCATGATGACACGGCAATGCTGAAGTTGGGGTTCTTTGACTGGAACGTAAAGAATTACATTTCCCGAGAGTGGTATACGGCCCCTGACAACGTCAGCACCATGCGCATTCACAATATAGACAGCGCGCATTTTCAAGGACTGGAACTTTCCAGTCGGTACGAACGCGGCGGCTTTGCCGCCAACCTTACGGCCAATTATTACCTTGATGTCGAGTTTTGCCGAACAGCGTCGACTTGCTCGAATAAGTCACTCTATGCAGATTATGCAACCAATCAGGTGCCGCCGGAATATTCTCTAGGCCTGACGCTGACACAACAGCTTTTTGAGGAGCGCTTGACCCTTGGTACCCGAGTTTCTCATGTGGGGCCACGGGCTATTGGACATGGCGATGTGACGGCCCAAGGGGCGTCGCAGTTCATCTCGCTCGTAAACTGGAAGCCTTATACGTTAGTGGATGTATTCGCCGATTACAAAATCAACGATAACTTCACTGCGACGTTCCGTATAGAGAATCTGACGGACCGCTACTATGTCGATCCGTTGAGTCTGGTCACAATGCCTGGGCCGGGGCGGACATTCTACGCCTCGCTGACGGCAAAATTCTAAACAGTGACATTGTGGTTTTAGGGGTGGTCTTTGCGGAATGCGATGCGCGTTTGTAACAAGCAGCGTCGGTGTGTGGCTTGGACCTTACTATATCACTCCATCTTGCGATTAGAGCGCTCCCCCTGAGGGCAGGGGCGGCGCTTCGCAAGTCCATTCGCCAGTTGAAAACCGACTCTTCGACAGGAACTTTCTCGGATGTGCCGCCACTTAGATGTTTAGTTCCGGGCCTCTTTGGATGGCGACCTGATCAAACTATTGCCGATATCGGCTGTTTCCATTCTTTCTAGGTTTCGACGGCAAGGAGGTTCATGATGAGCGATCTTTTCTGGCTTTCAGATGAGGCCTGATGGGCGATCGAGCCGCATCTTCAAGAACCAGCCCGGAGCTCGGCGCGGCGATGATCGGCGCATCTCCGGCATTCTCCATGTGCTGAAGGTCGGCTGCCGTTCGCTATGTGCCGGCCGAATACGATCCCGCGAAGATAGCCTACAACCGTATCACCGCTGGGCACGCCGCCGTATCTGGCACCGCATTTTCGAGAAGATGGCTGCCAACGGCCCTCTCCCACAGGAACTGTCCATCGATAGGACGCACATCAAGGCGCATCGTTCAGCGCAAGGCTCAAAAACTGGAGGTGTACCGCCACGAGATACGACCGCTCTGCAACGAATTATCTCGCAGCCGTGGCTCTCGTTTCAGCCGTCATCCCATGGATCCCCATCCTAGTCGTCCAGATTCTTTAGAATGCGTGCATAGAATGCGCCTTCTGCGTTCCCAGTGGTGGATCTTTCGACCCATTCTCGATCCAGATTCAGTTTTCCCGTCGGAACCAAGTGTTTGGCAATCTCGGTTGGTGTCGTTTCGTTGCTCGTTCCACTCTCCCAGTCGTGAAAGGCTTTTGAGTATCGAACCACAGCACCGCTGGTCGGTAGATCGAGCGAGCCTCCCTCGGCAAAAAACATGAAGCCGTCGCCCATTTCTTCCCCGATGAGTTTGAGCCTAATTCCCAACCGATGTTTGAGGGTGGCGACAAATACGATCGCTGCGGAAAACGTGAACTTGTCAACTAGCACAGCAACCTGCCTGCTTTTATTTCCACAGATGGCGTCGATCAGGGGGAGCGTATGGAGGAAGTCGCCACCATTGTTTCCGCGAACGTCAATGAGGAGCTTCCTTGCCGAGCAGGTCCTCCCATGCCCCGCCGCACGAGAGGTGGCCTCTGGCAGCGCCCGCCCACTTGGATCGTAGAAACTTGGCAATAGGATTGAAAGGCCGAGCTCCTTCAAGTCTTTGATCTCTGCAAACCTCTCTGATTTCCAGGTCGGATCGGCCTTGCCATGTTCGTTTCTCGGATAGAGTAGGGACGCCGGAACCGTATTTCCGTTCTCCACCTTCAAATTGGTCAGCCGCCCGTTCTCCTCTTGTAAGAGATAGTCCGTACTATTCCCTTTTTAAGAAAAGCCGAGGTGAGCTAAAGCATAAGGCCATGCGAAAAGTATAGGTCCGAATGACCCGTTTCCTCTGGTACGTTCCCGCCAGGAACGTTTCGGCGGCGGCTTCAACCTCGCCCACTGGTGCGCCGTTGACCGCGATAAGCTCGCCTCTTGCCATTGGTTCCAGTGCCGTGTGCGCAACCGCACCACCGTGCCAATGCTGACAAACCTCAACGGGAGCACTGAGATGCAATCGTTCGGCATCAGACGCGTATGTCCGTTGTTTGGAAGTGCGAGCAGGCGCATCGCGGAAAGTAGAAAGGCCTCCTTGGAGCCCTCCAAGGCAAATCGGCGCGCGTCTTGACTGTAGCTGTCTATCATCGCCTGCTCGATCCGCCGGAAGCTCGGATCACTTGACAGAACAGTACCCAGAATTTTCTCAAGGTCTTGCATGAGAGACATAACTGACGGTACCCATAATTGTACGCCGATGTCCAGAGTGGACTGGGGCTTCACGTTGTAGCAACACCGATCGTTGACATGCGGGTCGATCTAGGCACGTCATCTGCCATATCGCCCATTGAGCTGAGGCTGGAAATGGCAACGCAAGATATTGATCGATCAGAAGCTCACAGGACGTTGTCCACATCGCGCCGCGGTGAGATCGTCGCTCGCATCTATGAGGCGATCCGGTCTAGCTTCGCGCACTGGGAGGCACTGTCCAATTTCGACTTTGAGGCTGAGTTCAAGGCTTATCTCGAAGAGGCTTTCGAGGCGCCCGATCGCGTCGGTTTCGATCTGGCCACGATGCGGTTTATTGCGAAGCTGAGGAACGGGCATACCGTATTTTCCGATGAATGGCTCTGGCAGGAGCATGGTGCGCCTATAGGGTTGGACGTAACGCATAATGAGGCTGGATGGCGCGTTACCAAATCAGCTTACGATGATATTGCGCTTGGAACTCGAATTGTCAGGATCGACGACCGGCCAATAGATGAGGTGGCCTCGACGCTTTTGGCGTTCGTGCCAGGGTCTAGCACTCGTGAGCAACGGACCCGGCTTTTCTCGAAGCCGTTCTTGTTTCCACCTTCCTTCGAGATCGTGATGGAAGACGGCTCGAAGAAAACAATCGACCGTGGAAGGGAGCTACCCGGGGGCGGTACCGCAACGACCGGTCGCTGGCTGGAGAACGGCGAGAGATACCTCTTGACCATACCAAGCTTTGCTCAACCTCACTTCGAAACTGACGCTATCGAACTTCTGCAGTCGCTCAGCAGCACCGTTCGTCTGGTGATCGACGTTCGCGGCAACTCCGGCGGCAACACACCCGACAAACTCGTCGCCGCACTCATGCCTGATCGATATCGATTCTGGAGATATGTTACACCCGTCACGAACGCCCTTGTACGCGCTCAAGGGGCGCCGGCTTCCTTGCTTGTCTTCGAAGCAGAATGGATAGAGCCTATCGAGGAAGCATCAAAGGACCGCTGACAATCCTCATCGATAGACGCACCTTCTCAGCTGCTGAGGATTTTGTCGTGCCTTTCAAAGACAACAAACGTGCCGAGATCGTGGGTGAGACAACGGGAGGAAGCAGCGGACAACCTTACCTATGCGACTTGGGCGACGGGATGCGGTTGTGGGTCAGCACCAAGAGGCAGATGTTTCCAAATGGCGCGCGATTCGAAGGTTTGGGGATTGAGCCTGACATTTACAAAAACTGGCAGATGGGCGCCGATATCAGGACGCTGCCTATTTAGCCTCTCAATTCCATAGATACCCAGACTTCGAGCCCGAGGGTTCCGATCCGGAACGGCCCGCGAAGTTATATTTGGCTGGTCTGGCCACAGAAGGATCTCTGGTGCAAACTAGTACAGGTCCAGCAAGATTTTGGCCTAAAAGGCGAGTCAGTTCATTTCAGAGAATTCATCAGATGCATCTCCGGCTTGCGAGGTCGGACCCAGCATGTCATCTTCCCCTGTCAGCAGGTTGGGAGATAGGTCCATGGAAATGAAATGGTTGGAGGATTTCCTTTCTCTCTGCCATTACAAGAGTTTCACGCAGGCTGCCAATGACCGCAATATCACACAGTCGGCGCTCAGTCGGCGTATCCAGCAGCTGGAGCAATGGGCCGGCCTTCCGCTGGTCGATCGCTCCACCTATCCGGTACACCTCACGCCTGCCGGCGAGAGCTTCCTGCCGCGCGCTAGGAAAGCGGTCGACGCCATTTCGGCGTTGCGCGAGGAAACGCTGCAGCGCCATTCAGCACCTGACGAGATCTTGTCCTTCGCTACCATGAGTACTCTGGTGTTGACTTTCTTTCCCCTCTGGATGGAAAGGGTGGAAGCGTCCGGTGAGCCATTCCGTACGCGCTTCTCGGAAGCCTATTCGTCTTTCGCCACCAATGTTTCCAAGCTCTTGCGCAGCGAATGCGATTTCCTGCTCACCTATGCTCACGATTGTGTTCCGGCGATCCGTGAACTCGTCGACTACCCCTATCTGACGCTCGGGTCCGAACGGGTGATTGCCGTTTCCGCTGGGGACGGTGAGGGCAAACCGATCCACAAGCTCGCGCTCGATGGCGCGCCGGTGAATTACCTCGGTTATCGCGACAGTTCCTTCTTCGCCCAGGCGCTGCCTCAGGCGATTTTCGATCGAGCGTCCTTCCAGCTCAACACCGTTTATGAGAACGGAATGTCTGCCGCACTAAAGGCCATGGCAGTTGCCGGACACGGCGTCGCGTGGGTTCCCGAGAGCCTAGCGGTGGCCGAGATGAAGAATGGGCAGCTGGTTAGGGCGGCAGATCCCACGTTCGACATGATCGTAGAAATCCGCCTTTACCGCTCCTTTCGCCTGCGATGCAAAAGCGCCGGCCGGTTCTGGAAGCGCGCCGAGGAGGTCGGCACGCTCACGGACCGCGTCGCTCTTTCTGCTTGATCTTCACGCAGCCTTTGCTGGCGGAGAGAACAGGCCGTCGAGGAAGCGAAGATCCGCCTTTTCATCGAGTCGCTCCAGGCCAGCGGAAATCGCCTCAGCTTCAGGTGCGCCGTCGAGGCAATCGGCAAATTTCGCCTGGCGATCTTTCTGCGAGAATGGATTTGCCAAGCCGCCCCGCGCAGCCTGGCGCTCAGTCTCCAGTACGCGTCCATCAGCCAGTGTGACCTTGAGCCTGTGCGGCAGCTGATAGGTTTTCGCTTCTGCCTCCTCGGCCGCGCTGTAATGGGTCATGCCAATCTTCGCGAGCAACGGATCGGCAGCGAAGACATCGACTGCGGCCGGGGTGAAATCGGACAGAGACAGGGTTTTATTTCGCAGCGCCAGTGCAAGGCAATACTGCATGGAAAACCGCGCCTGCATCTCGTTCTTCGGTTCGGGATAGGCAAGATTGCGATAGTTTGCGATGCCGACATGGCAGTTCGCGGATATGATTGCATCCGGATCGATGTCCGTTTCGCGCATGAGGTCCAGCACCGCATCGACGATAAGGTGGGTAGAGCCGCAGCAGGGATGCAGCTTCGGCATGACTCCGACTGTCTCGATCGTATGTTCGCGCGTCGCCGCGATGTCCGCAACGTCATAACCTACGGGCCGTGCGCCGCCGAACATTTCGACAAAGCCTTGCTCGCCCTCTAAGATATCAAGTCGCCCGTGCAGGCCTTCGGCCGCCAATAGGGCCGCTTCCACCGCGTTGCGTGCGGCCATGCCCGCGTGGAAGGGTTTTACCGGCGTGCCGAATTGGCCCTTGGTGCCGGACGCCATGCTGGCACCGAGCGACAATGCGCGGGCGATGCCCGCCGAATCGAGACCGATCAGTTTCGCCACACCTGCGGCCGTGCCGATACTGCCGACGGTGGAGGTGCCGTGCCAGCCTGCAGTATAATGCGAACCTGCGACGCCGCTACCGACAAAGGCCTGCGCCTGCAGCCCCACGAGATAGGCATCGACCAATGCGCGCCCGCTCGCGCCGACGCGATCGGCAACCGCAAGCAGGGCCGGCACGATGACCGCCGATGCATGGCTCATCCCCGGGCGAAAATTGTCGTCATAGTCCAGCGCGTGAGCCGCTGTGCCATTGACCAACGCGGCGACGGACGGAGACTGCCGGCCACCGGTGACGAGCGCAGCTTCTCCGGTGAGTTGCCAGCCTAAAGCGCGAGCGACGGCAACCGTGCTCTTGTCGTTGCGGCCGGCATAAAGGCAGGCGATCGTATCGGTGATCGCTTCCCGCGCTAAGCGGCGAGCGGTGTTGCTGGGGGCGGGTGGGGCGGCGCACCAGGCGGCGATGGTTTCGATGACGGTCATGATCAAAGGCCTCTTGTCTGCTTTTTGGCAATGCACTTTCTGGCGGTCCCGACAGACACGTCCTGAGTTTGATGAGATCAACCATCAGGACGTGTCATCGAGCGCGGCAAGTAGCAGGCGCAGCAGCCTTCCCATTTTGAAGCGGTTGACTTCGCGGCCGGCAATCTCTGTATCAACGCGGTGGACGACAACCATGTCCAGCGCCGGGATGACGATGCAGTAGTGCCCGCCAGCACCCATGGCGGCGTAACTGCCCTTCGGGGTTACGGCGCCGGGCAGGAACACGCCGTCCCGTTCCAGCCACCACATGTAACCGTAGCCGCCGTGGGTGCCCGCATCGGAATAGGGCATGACGCATTCCTGCGCCCAGCCCGCCGGCAAGATAGTCACACCGTTCCAGATTCCCTGCTGCAGGAAGAGCTGCCCGAAGCGGGCAAGATCCCGGCTCGACATGCGGAACGGATAGGCGCGGTGGTGGCTGATATCGAAGCTCTCGTGCCAGCCATCCGGCGTTCCGCCCTCAAGCGCAAAATCCTCCATGCCGATTGGCCCGGCGATGCGGCGCGCAAAAGCGTGATGCACCGTTTCACCGGTCACATTTTCGAAGATCGTGCCGAGCGCATTGAAATCCCAGTTGTTGTAACACCAGAAGGTGCCGGGCGCATGCGAATGACGCTTCTCCTTGATGCGCTGCATCCATGGGGTTTCGTAGCCCGCCGGATGGTAGATGCCCGACCGGGCCGTCAGGAGATCATAGACGGTCGCCTGCCTTTCGATGGTGCTCAGCCCCTGGTAGTCGTCGATACTGAGACTTTCCAGCGTGGCCGAGAGGTCGATCCTCCCTTCCTCAACCTCAAAGCCGATCAAAGCCGCGAGGAAGCTCATGCGCATGGAGTGGCAGAGAAACTTCTTTTCTGCGTCACCGATCGACAGCACCACCTTGCCGTGGCGGACGACGAGCAGCATATCGGTTGCCTGCGATGCCACGCAGGCGCGCACCGCTTTCAGCCGCTCCTCGCGAAACGCGGCATCGGTCGCAGTGGCTTTCCCTTGCCGATCGTGAACCGGATCCGAATTCAAGGAGCCCTTGGTCACGCCACCACCTCGGCATCGCGGGCAACGGCCTCGATGCTGGCTTGCAGGAACTCCCGGGTATAATCCTCCTTCGCTTCGGATTTGCGAATCTGTCCAGCCGTCAGTTCCTCGATGATACGCCCCTTGTGCATCATGCCAGCCCGCTCGCAGATATGGGCGATGACCGCGAGGTCATGGCTGACCATCAGATAGGTCAGGTTCCGCTCGGACCTCAGGCGTTTGAGAAGATTGAGTATTTCGGCCTGGACGGAGACGTCGAGCGCAGAGGTGGGCTCGTCGAGCAGCAGAATATCCGGTTCGATGATCAGAGCCCGGTCGATAGCCACGCGCTGGCGCTGGCCGCCCGACAATTCATGCGGATAACGGTAGCGGAAGGACGCACCGAGGCCGACGGCGTCGAGCGTCTCAGCAATGCGTTCGGATTGCCGGTCGAAGCCATGGATCTTCAGCGGCTCGGAGAGGACCTTTTCGACGATCTTGCGCGGATGGAGCGAGCCGAAGGGATCTTGAAACACCATCTGCGCCCGGCGGAAAAAACCTTTGTCGCGCTTCTTCAGGAGTTCGCGCTCATTGAGCGTCAGTGCGCCGTCGTACTCGACGTTGAGGCCAGAAAGCGCCCGCAGGATGGTGGATTTTCCGCAACCTGATTCCCCGATCAAGCCGTAGGCTTCCCCCTTGCCGATGCGGAACGACACGTCGTCCACCACGCGATTGCGGGCGTGCTGCGGGCCGAAGCTGATGGAGAGGCCAATTGCCTCAATGAGGGGTCGGCTCGGTTTCATACGAGAACTCCGTTGCGATAGACGGGACCATCGAGCCAGGACGGATCACGTACCGGCACTTTCAGTTCATCGGTTTCGGCGTCGAGACGCGGCAGGCTCTGCAGCAGCGCCTGGGTGTAGGGATGCTGCGCCTTGCGCAGGTCCCTGGCCGGCAAATCCTCCATGATCCGGCCAGCATACATGACGAGTACACGGTCGCAGAAGCCGGCGACGAGATTGAGATCGTGGCTGATGAACATCAGGCCTGTGCCACGCCGCGTCACCAGTTCGTCGAGAACGGTCAACACCTGGCGGCGCACCGTCACGTCGAGCGCGGAGGTTGGTTCGTCGGCGATGATCAGGTCGGGCTCGGGGATCAGCATCATGGCGATCATGATGCGCTGGCCCATGCCCCCGGAAACTTCGTGCGGAAACAGTTTGAAGACGCGCTCGGGATCGCGGATCTGAACCGATTCCAGCATAGCGAGCGCCTTCACCTGCGCCTCCGCCTTCGGCGATCTGTGATGCAGGCGGTAAGCCTCGACGATCTGCTGGCCGATGCGCATCAGCGGGTTCAACGAATATTTCGGATCTTGAAGGATCATCGAGATGCGGTTGCCGCGAATTTTTCGCATGTCCTTTTCGCTTGCCGCGAGAAGGTCGGTATCCTTGAAGCGCATGTGGCCCGCGCTGATCGTTGCCACTTTCGGCGTCAGTTTGAGGAGTGCACGGCCCGTCTGCGACTTGCCCGAACCGGATTCTCCGACGATGCCGACTTTCTCCCGGCCGATGGCGAATGACACGCCCCGTACGGCATCGAATGTGCGTTGCGGTGTTTCGAAGCGGATCGTCAGATCCTTGACGTCGATGAGCGGCTTATCCATGTCGGGGATCCAGTATGTCGCGCAGGCCATCACCCAACAGGTTGAAGGCGAGGCTGGTGAGCAGGATAGCGATTCCGGGGATCGCGGCGATCCACCAGCTGGTCATGACGAATTCGCGGCCGGAAGACAGCATCGTGCCCCATTCCGGGCTGGGCGGCTGAGCGCCGAGACCGAGAAAACCGAGACCGGCGGCGGTGAGAATGATCGCGGCCATGTTGAGTGTGACGCGCACGACGACGGAGGGAATACACATCGGCATGATGTGGCCGAAGATGATGCGCAGGCTCGAGGCGCCCTGCAGGCGTATGGCGGCGATGTAGTCCGACTTGCGGATAGTCAGCGTTTCGGCGCGCGCAAGCCGCGCGATCGGCGGCCAGGAGGCGAGCGAGATGGCGATGATCGCATTTTCGATGCCCGGTCCGAGCGCCGCGACGAAAGCCAGCGCGAGGATAAGGTTCGGGAAGGCAAGGAACACGTCGACGATGCGCATCAGCACGGTATCGACCCAGCCGCCGAGATAGCCCGCCGTCGTGCCGACGATGAGGCCGATCGGCGCCACGATGACCGTCGTCAGAAGCGCGATGTAAAGGGTGATCCGAGCCCCGAAAAGAAGACGGCTGTAGACGTCCCGGCCGAGTTCGTCAGTGCCCAGCCAATGCTCCGTCGACGGCGCGAGAAGACGGGCCGCGAGGTTCTGCTCGAAGATGTCGTGGGTTGCGAGGAGTGGCGCGAAAAGTGCCGCCAAAAGCAGTATGACGATAACGCACAATCCGAAAAGTGCTGAACCGTTGGCGCGTAAGCGTCGCCATTGCAGCCAGAATTGCTGCATGCGGGCATGGAAGGGCGAGGTAGGCACCGGCGCGCGCAGCCACGCGCCAAGCCCGCTTCGGGCGTTGGCGGCAGGAAGGGGCGGAGAGATGATGGCTTTTTCTCTCATGTGGCCTCAGCGGGTTCTGGGGTCGAAGACGCGATAGAGAAGATCGCAGATCAAGTTGAGGGTGACGAAAATGACGCCGACCAGGAGCGAGCAGCCCACGACCGCATTCATGTCACCAACGAGCAGGGCATTGGTGAGGTAACGGCCGAAACCGGGCCACGCGAACACCGTCTCGGTTAGCACAGCGCCTTCGAGAAGGAAGGCATAGGAGAGCGCCACCACAGTCATGACCTGCACGGCGACATTGCGGAAGGCGTGGATCCATACGGTGCGCGCCCAGGACAGGCCTTTTACGCGAGCGGTGACGATATATTCCTGTGACAGCTGCTCGATCATGAAAGAGCGTGTCATGCGGCTGATATAGGCAAGCGTGCCGAAGCCGAGGATCGAGGCGGGGAGGATGATGTGGCCAAAGACGTTGCGAAAGACTTCCCAGTTGCCGACGATGGCCGTGTCGATCAGGTAGAAGCCGGTGATCGGTTCGATATCGAATTCATAGATGAAATCGATGCGTCCCGGCCCGCCGATCCAGCCGAGCGTGGCGTAAAACAGCACCAGCCCCATCAGGCCGAGCCAGAAGTTTGGCGCCGAATAACCGATCAGCCCGGTGAAACGGATAGCGTTATCAAGCCAGGAATTGCGATACATGGCCGAGAGTACGCCGGCTGGAATGCCAAGCCCGGTGCCGATGATGATCGACAGTGTGGCAAGCTCGATCGTCGCCGGGAAAACGCGGGCGATATCGTCGATAACAGGCTTGCCGGTCGTCAGCGCATTGCCGAAATCGAGCGACAGGATGCCCTTCACATAAACGCCAAACTGATACCAGAGCGGCTTGTCCATGCCGAGCGCCACGCGCATCTGCTCGTAAGCCTGTTGCGTGGCGTTATCGCCCAGAATGGAGGCGACGGGATCGATCGGCAGCATTCTGCCGATGAAGAAGGTCAGTGCCGCAAGCCCGAACAGGGTGACGAAGATCGGCAGCAGCGTCTTGCTGAGAATGGTCAGCAAGACGAAAACCGGATTGGGCTTCATCCTGTTCCCCGCATCGCTGCTGGGATCCGAGTGGGTGAGGTCCGCCATGATCGGGCCGCCTACTTGGATGCCAGGTCGTAATAGACACGGAAACCGTTCCAGGTCCAATTCTGAACCTTATCGCTCATGCCGAGAATGTTATACATCTGGAACATGATGGCCATCGGGCCGGTCTCCATGACGTCCTTCTGCAGAGAGGCATACATTTCGTTGCGCTTGGCGGGATCGCTTTCCAGAAGCGCCGCTTGAACGCGCTTGTTGTAATCCTCATTCTGGAATGCTGCGCGCCAGGATGGATACTGTGTCAGCTTGGCTTCCGGGCGGTTGTCCGGATTGAAGACAAGACGCGATGCATTGCCATGCGCATCCGGAACGCCCGTCTGCCATGCCTGCATGCCAGTCTGGAACTCACGACCACGAATGCGGGCGAACAACTGGGCATTGGCCATGCGCTCGATATTCAGTTTCACGCCGATCTTGGCGGCATTGGCCTGAACACTCTGGGCGATCGGTGCCGAATGCGGCAGGGTGCCGATCAGAACGCTGGCTTCGAAACCATTCGGATAACCGCCCTCGGCCAATAGTGCCTTGGCCTTTTCGATATCGAGCTTGAAGGGCTGGCCTTCCTGGGCATCGAGAGCACCAACGGCACCGAGCTGTGCGAAGCTTGCACGTGGTACGCCGAGATAGGTCATGACCGATTTGCCCAGACCGTCGTAATCAATAAGGTAGCGCATGGCGAGGCGCACCTTTTCGTTCTTGAAGATCGGGTCGTTAGCGTTAAAGGTCCAGAAGAATAGCTGCGGTTTGAGCACGCGTTCGACCTTGAGGCCCGGCTTGCCGTCGAGATCGGCTAGATCGTCCGGCGACAGGTCGCGGGCGATATCGACGTCGCCCTGTTGCAGCAGAAGGCGCTGCGTGCCCGGCTCGGCGACGTGGCGGATCAGCACGCGTTTCAGCTTCGGCGCTTCACCATAGTAATCGTCGTTGGCCTGCAGAACGATGGACTCGCCGGCATTCCACTGGACGAGCTTGTAGGGGCCGACGCAGGCTGTGTTGGTCGCCAGGTATTTGTTGCCCATATCTCTGTTGACTTCCTTCGAGGTCAACGTCTTCTGGTCGAGGATGGCCGACACCCGGTTGGCGCCAATCGCCTGCAGGATCAGATTTGTCGGATAGGGCTTGTCCAGCTTCATCACCAGTGTGTTGTCGTCCGGCGCGGTGATGAGATCCGCGACGTTCTCCTTGTTAAAACCGTATTCGGTCATCGCCGCGGCATTGCCGAAGCCGAGCTTGATGACGCGCTGCATCGACCAGGCCAATTCCTTGGCTGTGGCGGCTTCACCAGTCGGGAATTTCATCCCCTCGTTTAAATGGAATGTGATCTGCTTGCGATCCTCGGAAACATCCCAGCTTTTGGCCAGCAGCGGCACGACCTTGGATTCGTCATTCGGATCGAAATCCACCAGTGAATCGCAGGTGTTCTGCAAGAGTTCGTTGGTAACGACTTCGCCGACCTGGGCCGGATCGAAAGTGCTGATAGCATCGATGTTCCACGCCATGACCAGCGCCGATGACGGCGTGGCCGCCTGCGCTGGCAAGGCGATGGAGGAAAGAAGGGCGGTCGCGGCAGCGATTGCCTTCTTATGCTTGAAAAAATGTTCCGTCATCATGCTTTCAGTTCCCCTTGTTTTTAGATCTTGATCGCTGATTTTTGGACCGGGGGCCTTTTGGCGCCCCCGGTTATTTCGTCTCACGCGGCCTCTTTCGGGCGCGGTTGCAGCGGTGGCTGCACATCGGCCGGGATCGGGCAAACGTAGGCGGTCTTGCCTAAGCGCGCCTGATGGTCGGCCTTGGCGGCGGCCAGGAGATCGGCGTCTTCCAGAAGGTCGATCGCCGTGCCGGCCATCATCTTTGCGGCATGGGTCATGCCCTTGTGGGCGGCGGGCGTCTTGCCTTGCGCCGTGACCTGCCAGGAATGTCCCGGCGTACCGATCGCGATCGTTGCGGCATGCGCCTGCACGGTTGGCATGAGCCAGCTGACGTCACCGACATCGGTGGAGCCGATCATCGGTTCGCCATGAACGTCGAGCGGAACGATGAAATCACAAAGTGGCGTATCTTCGCGGCGCGGCAGGCCGGTGCGCTGATAGGCGTTGTCGATGTCCTCGTCGCTCAGCGTCGCCTGGATCTTTGCGGCAAACGCCTTGTCCTCGGCATCGAAGGGGACCGGGCCGAGACGCTCCAGATTGCGCTGCATCGCCTCTTCCAGCGGTCTGTTGGCAAGCAGATTGGAGACGGCGCTCATGATCGAGATTTCGACAGTGGTGCCGGTCATCATGGCGGCACCGAGCGCCACCTGCTTGACGCGCTCGTTGAGGTCCAGCATGCCCTTCAGGTCACGCGAGCGGATAGCATAACGCACGGCCGACTTTGCCTGCACGACATTGGGCGCGATGCCGCCGGAATCCAGCATGGCATAGTGGATGCGGCTGGAGTCCGGCACGTGCTCGCGCAGATAGTTGACGCCGACATTCATCAGTTCGACGGCATCGAGCGCGGAGCGGCCGAGATGTGGGGCGGCGGCAGCATGCGAGGCGCGACCGGTGAACTTGAAATCCATGCGAGTATTGGCGAGCGACTGCGCACGGGCGACTTCCGTGAAAGCGCTCGGATGCCAGGTGATCGCCGCATCAACGCCGTCAAAGGCGCCTTCGCGGGCCATGAAGGATTTTGCCGCGCCGCCCTCTTCGGCTGGGCAGCCGTAATAGCGCACGCGGCCCGGCTTGCCGGTTTTTTCCAACCAGTCCTTGATCGCGGTCGCAGCAAGCATCGCGGCGGAACCGAGCAGGTTGTGACCGCAGCCATGGCCGTGGCCGTTGCCGGGCATCGGCTTCGGCTCGGCAATCCCCGCTTCCTGACTCAGCCCCGGCAGCGCGTCATATTCGCCGAGGATAGCGATGATCGGCCCGCCTTGGCCGGCTTCACCCATGACGGCCGTCGGAATGCCCGCTACGTTATCGGTGACGCGAAACCCCTGCTGGCGCAGCATCGCCGCATGTTCGGCTACCGAGGCATACTCGGTGTAGGCGATTTCCGGCATGCCCCAGACGCGGTCGCTCAGGGCTTCGAACTCCGTCCTGTGCTCATCGACGAGATCCCAGATCGGCTCACTGTTCTGCATGTCAACACTCTCCAATACGACTTGCTGTCAAAGATGTTTTCCGAGGAAGCGGGCAAAGGTGAGGAACACCTTCAAGCGGTTTTCGAACCGGGCGAACCCATGCCCCTCATGGTCGATTCGCAGATACTCACAGTCGTGGCCGAGGCCGCTCAGGCAGGAATAGACGTCCTCGCTCTGGCCCATCGGTACGCGCGGATCGCGGTTGGCGTGGACGATGAGAAGAGGTGCCTTCATGCGGGAAATCCGGTTGATCGGCGAAAACCGCTCCAATGCCTCGCGCATCGCTGTCGGATCGCCATACTCGGCAGCGCGCTGCTGACGCCCCCAGGGGCCGGTGGCAATAAGATGGGTGAGGAAATTGCCGACACCGTAGAAATCGACGCCGAGCGACCAGAGTTCGGGATCCTCCGTCAGCGCGGACAGAACCATGAAGCCTCCATAAGAGCGACCGAACACGCCGATACGGTTGGTGTTCACGTCATCGCGGGCGCCCACCGCCAGCCGGATCGCCTTCAGGTCGGCGACCGAATTCATCCGCTTCTCGCGATCGTCGAGCTCATGGAATGTCCGGCCATAGCCGGTGCTGCCGCGCACATTGGGCGCCACGACCATAACTCCCTGGCTCAGCAGGAACTGCACGTCAGCGCGAAAATCCGGCCGCCACTGCATTTCGGGTCCGCCGTGTACGATGAAAAGTACGGGGTAGCCATCGGTCGGCGGCGGCGTTTTCGGTGTGTAGACGCAGGCCGGTATACCGAGGCCGTCGAAGCTCTCGAAACGCTCGATGACCGGATCGACAAAGCTCGACATATCGAGCCCTCTCGCATCCACGCCCACCAGTTCCTCGAAATGACCGACTCCAAGATCGAGCCTCCAGATTGTCGGCGGTCTCGATGCGCTCTCCAGCGGAAAAATCAGGGAGCTGCCATCTGGCGTGAAGGCGATCGAGCCGATCACGCCGGATGGTTGCTCCTCGAAAGAGATGAGGCCGCTGCCATCGCGATCGACGATGCCGATACGGCTCCAGCCATCTTCGTTTGCGAGAAACGCGATGCGGGTCTGATCGGGAGATAGCGCGAGCGCCTCGATATTGCGGTTGGGAAGCTCCACCACCGGCGCGGCGCTGCCGCCCTCAGCCGCAAACCGGCTGATTGCCATGAAGTCGCTGTCCTGGTCGCAGACGGTCACACCGCCGCTGCCATCCTTGAAAAGTCGGGCGGCAAGATAACGCGCCTTGCCCTCATGCGGCATCAGAGGGGTGAGGGCACTTTTGTCGATATCGAGACGGTAGATGTCCTGGTCGTTGCCTGAGCGGACAGATTCCCGCACTAGAAGCGATTGACCGTCCGGGGAAAAGGCCATCACTTCGCGCATGCCACGACCGCTGAACACGGTTGAGACCTCGCCGGTGGCTATGTCCATGACTTGCACATCCATGTCATGGGGCGATCGGGCGTTCGAAGCGTAAGCTATGCGCTTGCCATCCGGCGACCATGCACCCCACAGATGCACGACGGTCGGCGCTTTTGTCAGTGGCAGGGGCGCGGAGTCGAGATCCGGTAGCAACCATAGTTGATGGCGTTCGTCGCCGCCGCAATCCATGGTGAAGAGAATTCCGGCTCCTTTAGGGTTGAAAGCGAAAGCGCCGACCGGCTCCGGCATGCGCGTCAGCTGTCGCGCTGTCCCGACATTCTCCGTCAGGGGCCTGACAAAAAGCTGGTTGAAGCCGGTCTCGTCGGAGAGGTAGGCAAGCCATGCACCGTCGGGCGAAACCGCAGGCGTCTTGACGGCGCGAACTTCCAAAAATGGATTTATGGCTGCGGCTGTAAACATCTTCGCTGTCATGCGCCATGCTCCATCACAGCCCGCTCGGTGGGATGCAGCTGATGGCGAAGCCTCTCACCCGCAGCGACCAGCTCCTCGAACATTGCGCCCTTGGTGGATTGGTGATTTGCTTCCGTGACGATCGTGAAGCCTGCTTCGGGCCATGCCCGGTGCAGCCGCCAGGCCGACAGCATCGGCGTGACTGTATCATAGCGACCGTTGACGATCTGGCAGGGCAGGTGGCGTATCCGATCGACACCGGCGAGCAGCTGGCCAGGTGCCAGAAATGCGCCGTTCATGCAATAGTGCGTAAACAGCCGTGCCACCGAAAGCGCTGACTTGGGATCCAGCAACGTTGCCACATGGGCGGGGTCGGGAAGAAATGTCTGGGTCTTGGCGGAGAATTCCCGCAAACTCAGTGCCGCGGCCACTTCCGTCTGCGCGTTGCCGCATGTCAATCTGCGATAATAGGCGGACAGAAGATCATGGCGCTCCACCTCGGGAATGAAGGCTGCGAACTCTTCCCAGTGATCCGGAAAGATCACACGCACGCCGTTGAACCACCAGTCGATGTCGTCCGGCCCCGCCAGGAAGATGCCGTGAAGGCGAAAGCCGAAGCAGCGCTCGGGATGCGCCTGCCCATAGGCGAGTGCCAGACAACTGCCCCAGGACCCGCCGGCAACAAGCCAGCGATCGATGTCGAAATAATTGCGGATGGATTCGATGTCGGCGATCAGTGCCGAGGTCGTGTTGCCCTCAATGCTCGCATGTGGCGTGGACTTGCCCGCGCCACGCTGGTCGAACGTGATGACGCGAAATGCAGAGAGATCAAAACTTTCGATCTGTCCGCGGGATATGCCGGCTCCGGGCCCGCCATGAAGCAGGATGACCGGGATCCCTGTGTGGGCTCCGTAATCCTCGACATTCAGAACATGGCCGCCCCCCACGTCAAACTCGAAAATACGCTTTTTGCTGTCACCGTCTGTCATCATAGAAGGCCAATCACGACAAGCAGAAACGTGCGCATTTCTGCTTAAATTGTAGTCGGAGTTATATTTTGGGCATCATGGGCGAGAAGGTGCGCGAGCGTCCAATGCAAAATTGAAATCGCCCATTCCGCTTTGGAATAGTTTGGGATCTTGGCGGGAGAGTGGGTTCGAACGCAGTGCGGTCGGGCCCGACATCGTCGAGATTCGATGTCTCCCTGCCAAAACAGGTCCGCGTTGGGGTGTTGATCGCCCAGTAACACTAATCGGTTTCGTTTGAATTAAGCGATCGGGAATTTCAATCGTTTTGGCCAACCATCGCGGGGTCGATGGTCCGAATCCATTCAACAGCGATGACCAGACGTAATTACCCGACCGTCGGGATACGATGTCTCACAGGTCGTTCATCAGCAATGTCTTTGATTGACGTCAGCCCAAGCAAGCCAATGTTGCGGTGAAGTTCATTATGCAAGATTGCGGCCGCTTTTGCCACGCCCGCCATACCACCAACAGTGGCAGCATAGAGGAACGGCCTCCCAACGAAAACAAACTGTGCGCCCAAGGCCAGCGCTTTTACGATGTCGGTGCCTCGCCTAATGCCCCCATCCAACATGATGGGAACGGCGTTGCCGATACTCGAGACAATACCGGGCAACGCGGTAAGTGGAGCCATTGCTCCGTCGAGTTGACGTCCGCCGTGGTTCGAAACAACGATGCCATCAACGCCGTTCTCTACTGCGATCTTGGCGTCCTCGGGGTGTAGAATACCTTTGATGACGAGGTTGCCAGTCCACCTTTCGCGGATTCTGGCGACGTGGCTCCAGTCCAGGTGATCCTTCTTTCCGAAATCGCGCATCACGTTCGAGGCGATGATCGGAGCGCCGCGTGTGGCAAAGGAGTTCTCAAAATGGGGTATCCCTTGGTTGATGATCGTCCGCATGAAGGTTTCGACCGTCCACTTGGGGTGAGTGAGCCCTTGCCAGGCGAGACGCAAGCTGGGGCGTAACGGGGTAGAGAAGCCCGCTCGGACGTTGTTTTCGCGGTTAGCCAGCACTGCCGTGTCGACGGTGAGGACCAATGTCTTGAAACCCGCTTTCGCAACGCGTTCGATGAGAGCATCGATTTTCTCCGGCTCACCTGGCAGATAGGCCTGAAACCAGGAGCGCGGTGCGGCCGTGGCAACGTCCTCAAGCCGGATCAACGAAGACCCGCTCATGATCATTGGAATGCCTGAGGCCTGCGCCGCTTCGGCTAGGACGAGATCACCACGGTAGGCCATCAGGGCGCTGATGCCCATCGGCGCGATACCGAAAGGTGCTCTCCACTCTTCTCCAAACAGGTTAGCCGCCGTGGTACGGGCCGAGACGTTTCTTAGAACACGCGGCGCAAAGCTTATCGCCTCGAATGCCTCCTCATTCATCCGACGTGAGGCGTTTGTTTCACTTCCGCCCGCGATATAGCCGAACAAAGGCGCAGGGAGGTGGCGCCTCGCCAGCGCTTCAAAATCATCAAGCGAAAGGACGCTGTCCAGACGTCGTGCAGATTTTGCCGCGAAGATGGGGGATGTCATCTGCCATATCCAAGCTATTGACCGAGCAAGAAGCGCCGGAACACTGCCGAAAGGAGAAGGGCGCCTCGTGGCGCCCCAAGGTTTAGTCTTCGCTCGCCTCGAACGCAGCTTTCCTGTTTTTACGAATGGTCGGCAAAATCAAAGTCAGCAACATGAGGGCCGTGAGTGCGAGAAGGACGGCGCTTATCGGTCGCTCGAAAAACACCAGCCAGTCACCCTGCGAAAGCAGCATGGCGCGTCGCAGGTTCGTCTCCAGCAATGGACCGAGAACAAACCCGAGAAGGAGCGGGCCTGGTTCGCATTTCGCCTTACGCAGAACGTAACCCAGAACACCAAACAGGATGACCAGGGCGACATCGAAACCACGGTTGCTGACGCTGTAGACACCTACGCAGCAGAACAACAGGATGGCCGGGTACATGATGCGGTAAGGGATTTGCAGCAACTTTACCCAGAGCCCGATCAACGGAAGGTTGATCACGAGGAGCATCGCATTACCGATCCACATTGACGCCACCAGCCCCCAGAACAGGCCGGGCTGGTTCTGGATGACGGATGGTCCGGGCGTGATGCCGTGGATCGTCATCGCACCAAGCATCATGGCCATGATGGAGTTGGAGGGAATGCCGAGAGTCAGGAGCGGAATGAAGGACGATTGCGCACCGGCATTGTTCGCGGCTTCCGGCCCAGCCACGCCGGCGATAGCGCCATGACCGAACTTTTCCGGCGTCTTGGACATGCGCTTCTCAACCGAATAGGCACTGAAAGCACTCAGCGTTGCGCCGCCGCCAGGCAAAACACCCAGAATGGTGCCGACGCCTGTGCCGCGCAGGACCGCGCCCCAGCTTTCTTTGAATTCTTCACGCGTCGGCCATAGGCGACCGATCTTGCTCTGTAGAACGCCGCGGACCTCCTTCGATTCGAGATTGGTTGCGATCTCCGCAATCCCGAAAAGACCAACAGCGATGACGACAAACTCGATGCCGTCATAAAGATCCGTTGATCCGAAAGTCATGCGGGCCGAACCGCTGTTGACGTCGATGCCAACCATGCCGAGCACAAGGCCAAGGCAAACCATGCCGATTGCCTTGACCACGGAGCCATGCGCCAAGATCGTCGCTGCCAACAAACCGAAGATGCAGAGCGATACGTATTCTGCGGGCCCGAAGGAAAGAGCGAAGGACGAAAGCGTCGGACCTGCGACCGCCAGCGCAATCGTGGAAACAGTGCCCGCGAAGAATGAACCTAACGCCGCAATCGCCAGTGCCGCACCGGCCCGACCTTTTCGAGCCATCTGGTATCCGTCGATCGCGGTTACGACAGCCGAAGCTTCACCGGGAAGGTTCACAAGGATCGCCGTTGTGGAGCCACCATATTGCGCGCCATAAAAAATGCCGGCCAGCATGATCAGCGCGCCGAGTGGCGGCAGGAAGAATGTGACGGGTAAGAGAATTGCAACGGTTGCGGTCGGGCCAATGCCAGGCAAAACGCCGATCAAGGTGCCAAGAAGCGCCCCGATGAAGCAAAACATCAAATTTGTCGGTGTCAATGCTTCCGAGAAGCCAAGCATCAAGACGTCGAGAAATGCCATCGAAGTAATCCGATCAGGTCAGGATGGCGATCACAGAGGCCAAATGGGCATCTGGACGCCGAGTCCGTAGATAAAGAGGAGCGCGCCGAGCGTGGTCAGGATCGCGGTCGAGATGAAGATTTCTCGCCATCTCGATTCCGGGTCAGCGAGACTTCCAACGACAAGAAGCCAGATTGTCGCAACAACGAAGCCAAGGCTTTCTGCGGCGAAAGCAAATCCAGCAATGCCGATGACCAGAATGATCAAGGGCTTTGGATTGACGGCATCAAGGGCTTCGTAAGGTTTGGTCAAAGCCTTGATCAGCACAACGGCCCCGATCAGAGCTATGATGACGCAAAGCGACCTTGGCAGGAAGCCTGGCCCCATCATCCCCGGCGTGCCGAATGACAGGTCACGCCCGGCCCAAAGGCCAAGCGCTCCCAGAAAGATCATGACACAACCAGCAAGAATATCGGGAAAGTCCCGGGTCTTGGTTGCAGATTTCATGTTCATTGCTGCACCCACGGCGTCTTGTTCCAGATTTCCTGGAAGCGGGCGAGGCGGTTTGGCATTTCCTTTTCCCAATCGGGACCACTAAGATACGCCAGTGGCAACGCCATTTGCTTGGCCTGTTTCTGGAAGTCGGGATTGTCGAGCGTCGCCTTGACGGCTGCAGCAAAGCGATCGGCGATCTCAGCAGGCACTTCACGAGGGGCGGCAATACCGCGCTCCGAAGTCATCTCCACATTGAAACCGGACTCAATGGCAGTCGGTACGTCTGGAAGCTGCGGTGACCTCTCTTTTCCAAAGGTGTTGATCATCCTGAGACCAGACGTATCGTTTCCGGCAAATTCGCTGACGTTCAGCCCACCGCCGGTGACCTGAGACCCTAGGATCGCCGTGCGCGTTTCGCCCGCCCCATTGAACGGAATATGGGTGATCGTGGTGCCGGACTCGGCGCCGAGAATGATGATAGCCAGATGGTCATCAGTGCCGATACCCGAGGAGCCGTAGGATACGGCACCGGGCTTTGCCTTCGCCGCAGCCACGAAATCAGCAAGCGTTTTGATCTCAGAGTTCGCTGGCACAACGATTGCGGCCGGATCATCAACGATGCGCGCCACCGGCTTTATCGTCGTGGGATCGTATCCGAGCTTCCTCTGAACCTGCATGGAGAGAAAACCCGGCGTATTGATGAACGAGAAGGTGTATCCGTCAGGCTTTGCCTTTGCCAGCGCCGTGTAGGCGATTTCGCCGGATGCACCTGGGCGGTTCTCGATGACGATGTCGGCCCCGAGCTCCTTTTCGAGGAAGGGCTGCATCGCGCGTGCCATGACATCGGTGCTGCCACCTGGTGCAAAAGCAACGATCATCTGGATCGGACGATCCTTGGGCCACTCGGCATGAGCAAATTGGGCGGATGCGGTGAGAGCCGCGACCGCGAGCGAGAGAGCGAAAACGTTTCTTTTCAAATCCAATCCTCCTTTGGATGGTGGCCGTCAAGCGGTGCGAAGACGTCACTGCCAGGGCAGACGCTTGGCGGCCGTAGAATGCTGCTGTGGTAATTGTGAATGAAGAAATGGCGCCGTGCGCGTAAGCACGTCATCCGACGCCGATATCCGTTGTGTGCTTGGTCAGTCGCTCGCGCGTCGATCAGCCAAGCTGTGCGCGCATGATGTTTTGGGTTGAACCGATCTCAGCTGCCTTGGCCAGTTGCGACAGGCTCAAAAAACACGTCTTGCCACTTGGCCAATTTCGACTTCAGCAGGCCTGCTTCAAACATGAAGTCCGCGAAGACCATCACACCTTTGGGCTGAACGCCCCACTCGTCTTTGACGGTCGCCAGCATGTTCTCGATTTGGTCGGCATTGAGAGACGATTTCTCCGAGGCTAAAAAGATTTCAGCCGCTTCTTTTGGATTGTCGCGAATGAAGTTATCGGCCTCCTCGATCGCTGCGACGACAGCGAGCGAGGCGTCCTTACGATCTTCGATGAACTTGCCCGTCGTTGCCAACAATCCGCTCGTGACCTGCTGTCCGAGGTAGTCCGAGAAGTTGAAAAGCTTGTGGATCTTGGGGTTTGCCTCTAGCACATCGCTATAGGGATGGGGCGCAACATAGGCGCTGATGGTACCACCAGCAAGAAGGCCGCTCGTTGCATCAGGATGTGGCAGTTGCACCATCATCGTGTCGAAGTGCTTTGCGTCGCCGAAGGCTTTCTTTGCCGCCATTCGCACCAGCAAACCCTGTTGACCGGTCGTCGATGTGACGGCAATCCGATCATTGGCTCCGAGATCCTTGAGGTCCTTGATCTCTGCCTTGTTGGTGTAGAAACCATTGTCGCCTGCGACAAGTGCCGCAAGGCCGCGAATCTTGATCGAGTTTTTCGTCTTTTCCGCAGCGATCAGCATGCCGGGAAGGCCATAGGCACCGATGTCGATCGTTCCGCTGATCAAGGCGTCGTTGATGGCAGGCGCACCGCTGATCTTTTTGATCTCAACGGTCGTGTTGATGCCTTTTGCGGCCAGTTGCTTGGAGAAGAAGCCCTTCTGCTCCGCGACAACAACAGGCAGATAAGCATACCCATATTGGATAGCGATCGAGATCGGCTTTTCTTCTGCGGCTCTGGAAACGGTGGTTGAAACTGTGAAAAGCGACAGTGCGGCGATCGCGGCAAGAGCGGCGCGCCGGCGAAGTTTCTGTTGCATACTTCCTCCCGAAGTGCTTTTTGAAACGGCGTTGCAAAATAATGATGTCATCTCGGCTGCGCTGTCAACCGCTTTTGTGACGATCGTTGATTACTGCTGCCGGTGCCAAGACTGTGAGGAGGACAGATGGCTGGACATTCGCCCCATATCGCTGTGCGTGAAGACTGGCTCGCTCTGGAACAGGAGGAGGTTCTTTTCCCTGAGATGCCGATTGTGGACCCTCATCACCATCTGTGGGACCGCCCCGGTTCTCGATACTTGTTCGATGAACTCCTTGCTGACGCCCGGCGGGGCCATAGCGTCCAGGCGACGGTCTTCGTTCAGAGTAGGTCCATGTACAGCGCCGATGAACCGGACGAATTGCTCAAACCCGTGGGGGAGGTCGAATTCGCAAACGGCATTGCAGCGCGCTCCGCCTCCGGGCTCTATGGATCGTTCAGAGCGTGTGCCGCAATCGTTGGCTCGTGCGATCTGATGGCGGGTGACCGTATCGAACCAGTGCTTGATCGCATGGCCGCTGCTGGCGGAGAGCGCTTTCGCGGCATCCGCAACCAGACTGCCTGGCATGAAGATCCCGCGATTGCGACCAATCCCGTCCCCCCGGTAAAAGGGCTGCTTTTAGAGCCCGCATTCCGTGAGGGGGCACGCCGACTGGGCGCACGCGGTCTGACGCTCGATGTTTGGGCCTATCATACCCAACTCGCAGAGTTCGAGGATCTTGCGCGTGCCTGCCCGGATACCACGATCATTCTCGACCACCTTGGTGGCCCGCTTGGGGCTGGCGCCTATAGAGGAAGGCGAGACGAGGTGCTGGCCGTATGGCAGGCTTCCATGGCGAGGATCGCTCATCTACCGAATGTCTCCGTCAAGCTTGGTGGTCTGGCAATGGGGGCAGGCGGGTTCGACTTTCATCTTGCCCAGCAGCCACCATCGTCTGAAGCGCTCGCAGCGGCGTGGGATCCGTACATCTCGTATGCGATCGAACGCTTCGGCACGCAACGCTGCATGTTCGAGAGCAATTTCCCCGTCGATAAGGGCATGGTGTCCTACCGAGCGTTATGGAACGCCTTTAAACGGCTGACTCAAGGCGCCAGTGCTTCGGAAAAGCAGGACCTTTTCTTCTCGACAGCAGCGCGGATCTACAAGCTCGGCATTGAGCCGGAAGGAGAATTCTGATGTTTTTCGCACCGCCGCCGACGATAGAGACGGAAATCTTTTCCCGCATGCCGGACCGCTTCCGGAACCCTCGTAAAACCCGCTGGGCGGACGTAAACCGCTCCGGTATGGCGATCGATTCGTTCCTCGAAGGCCCTTGTTTCGACGGTCACGGCAACCTCTATGTTACCGACATTCCATTTGGGCGGATATTCCGAATCACACCCGGCGGAGAGTGGGAGCTTGTCAGCGAATATGACGGCTGGCCGAATGGGATGAAGTTCCGCAGCGAAGGCAAAATCTACATCACCGATTACAAACGCGGGATCCTGCAGCTTGACGTGGCTACCGGAGCGGTTTCGCCGGTGATCGAAGAATACTTCTCCGAAGGCTTCAAGGGGGTCAACGACCTCGTCTTTGCCGCCAATGGTGATCTCTATTTCACCGACCAGGGGCAAAGCGGACTTCACTCGCCGACCGGCCGGGTGTTTCGTTTGTCTACGGCAGGGAAGCTCGAATGCGTCTTGTCTGACATTCCCAGTCCCAACGGGATCGTCATCGCCAAAGACATGAGTTATCTCCTCGTCGCAGTGACCCGCGCGCAGCAGATCTGGCGGGCGCCGCTCCACGAGGGGATTGCAACCAAGGTGGGGGTGTTCCTTCAGTTGCACGGGGGCATGGGCGGGCCTGACGGCCTGGCGCTGTCGGAGGATGGGGAGCTTTTCGTTGCCCATACGGGCTTTGGCTCGATATGGCATGTATCGCGTGTGGCAGAACCCCTGCACCGCATCCGGTCATGCGCTGGTATTTCGACAACCAACATGGCCTTCGATCCAAAGGACCGGCACGTGATCTACATCACCGAATCTCAGACCGGCAGTATCTTGCGCGCGAGGTTGCCTGTGCGAGGGGAGGAATTGTGCATGGGTGCGGTTGTAAGCTAACGATACGCTGACCGGATTGATGAAGAAGAGGGT
Source organism: Agrobacterium larrymoorei (assembly GCF_030819275.1). Classification (GTDB taxonomy): domain Bacteria; phylum Pseudomonadota; class Alphaproteobacteria; order Rhizobiales; family Rhizobiaceae; genus Agrobacterium; species Agrobacterium larrymoorei_B. The sequence goes on from NZ_JAUTBL010000001.1 coordinate 1,308,037, forward strand.
GATTATGGACGACGATTACGAGCAAGGTTTACCTCGGGTGAAAGGCGTGGCTTCCGCCGATCGGCTCCTTACCGTGCTGTCGGCGTTCCGTAGAGGTGACGATGCCCTTGAACTGACACAACTCGCGGAACGGACTGGCCTCGTCAAAAGCACGATCATGCGCTTGTGCGTTTCGCTTCAAAGTTTCGGTTTCATTGAGCGGATGCGGGACGGCCGGTATCGTTTGGGAACGGAAATTGCCAGACTTGGCTCCGTATACCTTCAATCCTATGCGCTTGAATCCGAAGTGATGCCGGTTCTGGAACGGCTTGTCTCCATCTCGGGCGAGACCGCCTCGTTCTATATCCGGCGCGGCGATCAGCGCCTTTGCCTGTTCCGCCACGACTCGCCGTCGCCGCTACGCATGCATGTGCGACCAGGTGATCTCAGACCCATGGATGCGTCTTCGATCGCGCAGGTTCTGCGCATGTTCGAGGCGGGCCAGACGGAGAGTCCCAAGGATATTGAGCTGCCCATCTATTCCAACGGGGTGACGGACCCTCACGTCGCTTCGATGGCCGCTCCTGTGTTTGGGGCTGGTCAACGCCTCCTGGGCGCGCTCGCGATCACCGGTCCCGCATCGCGGCTCACAGCTGATAAGGCTGCGGAGGTTGCTCAGCAGTTGAGCAGCTTTGCCGAAGGCCTGACGAAATCACTGGGTGGCGAATTTTAAAAATGCAACGGCGTTGCATTTATTATTTGCAACGCCGTTTCAAAATGCTAACAAGGTGCTGCTCATCGGGAGGATGGGTACGCGCTCATGATTGTCGTGAACCCTCCGAGAGCTCATTTTCGCTAGGCGAAACTCGTGGAGGAGTTCATGATCAATTTCACAAGACGTCAGTCTTTGGCCTTTGCCGGGATTGGTCTTCTCGTAGCGTCCGGAGGGCCTATGGTGGCCCGGTCGCAAGAGAAGAAGACCATCAAGGTTGCCACACAGTACGGTACAAGCCATCTGGCAACGACTGTCGCGGAAAAGCTTTCGCTCTTCGAAAAGCACGCACAGAGCAATGGTATTGCCGGAACCGAATTTCAGATTCAGCGTGTCAGTGGCTCGACGGTCATCAATGACGGCATTTTCAGCGGCAGCCTTGATATTGGCGCCTATGGCTCAACTGCCCTGATCGCCGCCTGGGCCAAGACCAAGGGCTCCTACGACCTCAAGGGGATCGCGGGATGCAACGAAGCGGTTTTGACGCTGTATACCAACGATCCGTCGATCAAGTCGATCCAGGACATCAAGCCCACGGACCGTATCGCGGTGACTGGTACGACGTCGCCGCAGGCGATCATGTTGCAAATGGCGGCAGAGAAAGAATTCGGCAAGGGCGAGGCCAAACGCTTTGATAAGCAGATGGTCCAGTTGCCGCACCCCGACGCCACGACCGCACTGATATCCGGCAACGGAGTGACCCTCTACTTCGCCTCGCCGCCGTTCATCAGCACGCTTGAGGCATCGAAGAAATGCTTCAAAGTCACCGACGGTCGCGACATCATGGGAGGGCCTTACTCCGGCGCGCTCTATGCTTCGACCCAAAAATTCGCTGAGGCCAACCCGGAAGTGCTGACAGCATTTGTCGGTGCGCTGAAGGAAGCGATGGACCTGATCCAGATCGATCCCCGACAAGCTGGCGAAATCTATAGGGCTGCCGAAAAGACGAGTCTGTCAGCAGCCCAGGTTGAAGAGGCCATCCGCGGTCAGGTCTTCACCACCGAGCCACGCGGGATGCAGAGGTTTGCGGACTTCCTCGCCGGGACCGGCGCGATCAAGCAGGCGCCCGCCAGCTGGCGCGATATGTTCTTCGAGCCTGTCAGTAAGGGGAATGGCAGCTAATGGATATGAACAACCAATTCGCAAACGGCGCTCAGGGCATGGACACATCCTCCCCATTGCTCTCGGTCAACGGTGTTACGCTCCAGTACAAGACCGGTGCAGCCATTCTCACCGCGACCTACAAGGTCAGCTTCAACGTTCAAAAGGATGACCGTTTCATCCTGCTGGGCCCGTCTGGCTGTGGAAAGTCGACACTGTTGAAGAGCGTTGCCGGATTCCTGGCGCCGGTCGAGGGCGACATCAAGCTTGCAGGCAAGCCGGTTAAAGGACCGGGACCCGATCGCATGATGGTGTTTCAGGAGTTCGATCAACTTATGCCGTGGATGACGGTGATCGACAACGTCATGTTCCCGATGCGCCGGGCCGGACGCTTCCCGAAAAACGAGATCCGCGACCGGGCGAGGCGGGTGATCGACAAGGTGGGACTGTCGAAATTCGAGAATTCCTATCCCCACATGTTATCCGGCGGCATGAAGCAGCGCGTGGCAATTGCACGTGCTCTGGCAATGGAGCCGGCGATGCTTCTGATGGACGAACCCTTCGCCGCTCTCGATGCCCTGACGCGCCGCCGTATGCAGGAAGAGCTTCTGGAGTTGTGGGACGACGTGCGTTTCACGCTGCTCTTCGTGACGCACTCGATCGAAGAGGCAATCATCGTCGGCTCGCGCATTCTTGTGCTCTCGCCGCATCCCGGCCAGGTTCGCGCGGAACTGGACGCGACCGCTTATGGGCATCAGCACCAGGGCGATGCGGATTTCATGGCCTTCAATCGAAAGATCAACCAGATGCTTTTCGGCGATCAGGAGGTTGCTCATGACTAAGGTTCTCACGGCTCCGGCGAGCCTGCCAGCCAGACCCGATCTCGAATATAAGACCCTCGATATCGCGCAGATCGGTAGCATCAAGCAGGATGTCGGCTTTTGGGAAGGCCTGTTCAACATCACCGGATTTCGTCGTGCGCTGGTTCTGATCGGGCTGTGCATCATCTGGGAGGCTTACGCCCGTTATCTCGGCAATCCGCTGATGTTTCCGTCTTTTAGCGAGACCATCACGACGCTCTGGGCCGACATCGTTTCCGGGCGGCTGCCTTCAGCGGCAATAACATCCCTCCAGGTTCTTGTAACCGGCTATGCGACCGCGATTGCTCTTGCAGCAGTGATGACAACACTTGCAATCTCGACCCGTTTCGGGACCGATCTGCTGGCGACGCTGACGGCAATGTTTAACCCGCTGCCCGCCATCGCGGTTCTTCCGCTCGCACTTCTGTGGTTTGGCCTCGGGACCAGCAGTATTGTCTTCGTGATCGTCCACTCCGTCCTTTGGGCGGTATCGCTCAACACGTTTACGGGTTTTCTTTCCGTCAGCCAGACTCAGAAGATGGCCGGCCGGAACTACGGCCTCGGCGGGCTGCGGATGGTGTTTTTCATCCTCATTCCTGCAGCCTTCCCGTCGATCCTGTCCGGTTTGAAGATTGGCTGGGCGTTCGCTTGGCGCACCCTGATCGCCGCCGAACTTGTCTTCGGTGTTTCAGGAAATGCTGCTGGCCTTGGCTGGTACATTTTCGAAGCTCGGAATGCACTCGAAACCTCCGGCGTGTTTGCCGGCCTGCTGACCGTCATCGTCATTGGCCTCGTGGTTGAAGGACTTGTCTTCCGTACGATCGAGCTTTTGACGGTTCGCAAATGGGGCACTCAGAACGGCTAACGGCAACACAGCAGAGGCTGCCGGTGCAAAGACAGATTGGTGCCGGCTGCCAGTCTCAGAGAGATCGCGATGACCTTTTGCCTTGGCCAAAGCTCAGTGATCTTTCCCAATCACCACCGATTTCTAAAAAACGAGGCGCACAAATGAATGCGACTGAAATGACTGACGCGCAGGTTCGAGGCCGAGTCATGGTCACGGGAGCCCAACTGGTCTCCGAAGCCATGCAACTCTTGGCAGACCACCGGCTTGAGCCGATTTTTGCACCCGCCTATTCGACGCCCGATGATCTTGCCGCCATGGCACGGGATAACGAGGTCGATGCGATACTGGTGCGGCAAGGGTCGATCGACCGGTCGGTAATCGCAGCATCGCCGCGGCTGAAGGTTATCGCCAAACATGGCAGTGGCGTCGACAACATCGACCTTGCGGCAGCAACGGAAGTGGGCGTCCCGGTTCTCAGGGCGCTTGCCGCCAATGCCCAGTCGGTGGCGGAACTCGCGATCAGCCTGACGGTAAGTCTGATGAAGGATGTTCTTTCGCTCGATAGTCAGGTCAAGGCTGGCGGTTGGCCGAAAACGAAGTATGTGGGGCGCGACCTTGCCGGTGCTGTCTTCGGCGTCATCGGTTTCGGGGAGATCGGCCAGCGCGCCGCTGCCCTTGCCCGTGGACTTGGGATGAAGGTTATCGCCTATGACCCCTTCGCGGCGGACACGTCAGAGATCGCGGTCAGTCGAGACCTCAGCGAGATACTGAGAGCTGCTGATGTTGTCAGCCTGCACTGCCCGCTGATGCCGCAGACACACCATCTCATTAACGCCGAGCGCCTGTCACTGATGAAACAGGATGCCTTTTTGATCAATACCGCTCGTGGGGCGGTGGTGGATCAGGCCGCGCTCGTTACAGCGCTGCAATCGAAATCGATAGCCGGCGCCGCCCTCGACAGTTTCGAGGAAGAGCCGCCTCCCAGCGACAGCGTGCTTTGGACTTTGCCCAATCTCATCGCTACGCCGCATGTCGGCGGCGCGAGCCGCTCAGCTCTGCGCAACATGGCGGTACAGAGTGCCACCCACATCATCGGCGTGCTCGAGGGCAGGGGCTATGACAGCCAGGCTCTTGCCAACAAAAACCTCGCTTCTGCCGCCTGAAATCATCGATACTGAGGAGAAATAGAATGATTGGATTCCGCGTTTGTAAGCGTGAACGCAAGGTCGAGGCGAAATGGGTAGACGCCTTTCGTGCTTTGCCCGTTGCCAATATCAGCGACGTCATGAGCCGCATGACGGCAGGCGGTGCGGCTCTTCGTCCCTACTATACCGGCGGCATGATGGTCGGTCCGGCAGTTACGGTGAAGGCTCGCCCTGGCGACAATCTCATGGTCCACAAGGCGCTTGATATCGCGGAACCCGGTGACATCGTGGTTGTCGATGCTGGCGGTGATCTCACCAATGCGATTATCGGGGAGTTGATGGTGGCGCACGCGGTTCAGCGCGGCCTCGGCGGAATCGTTATCAACGGCGCGATCCGCGATAGCGCCGAGCTTTCCGCCGGTACTTTCCCGGTCTTTGCTCTTGGGGTCACTCATCGCGGCCCTTACAAGGATGGGCCAGGCGAAGTGAATGTTCCGATCTCGATTGGCGGGATGGTGATCAACCCCGGCGATCTTGCATGCGGAGATGCGGATGGATTTCTCAGCGTCCATATTGACGACGCGGAAACTGTTTTCGAAGCGGCGACCAAAAAGCACGCGGCGGAGACGAAGCAGATGGAAGCAATCCGCGCAGGCAAAAACGACCGAGCCTGGGTCGATGCTGCCCTTTCGAAGATAGGTTGCCTCTCTCCCTAAGAAGCTACTTGCCGCCGTACCTTACGGCGGCTGCTCTTCGACGGGATGAAAGCAAGCATACGTCAGAGCTGTCTGTCGAAGTAGGTGGCCGTCTGCTCATGCCCCTTCAAGAGCCAGCTAATGAAAGAGTTTGATCGGGCTTGTACCTGGCCCTTGCTTCAACGATACGGATATTGGGAGATACGGCTTTCAAAGGCACGCTTCCACACGTCTCTACGTCTGAACTAGAGATCAGCGCATTTGACACTCTCACCTAGACGCTGATTCGGAACACCGCTGGCTAAGGTGACAACTTTTCGAAACATGTGGATCGATGCTTCGGCGAACCTAAGCCCTCAATGAAATAATCGCAGCCTCATCAAGAGCCGACAATACCGTACTTCTGCGATCCTTTGAGCCTGTCGCATCATCCTTAACACCTAGTCGAGATCGCCATTTCTCACTGTTTTTTTAATTGATGCCGAACCGCCACGCGAGCGCCGGAAATCCCCATTCGTTGTCACTTGATATTGCTAAAGATGCGAATTTGATTTTTTGCAGATTGTCTTTGACAGTATTTTTCAGAACAAAAAATATTGCTGACGTTTATCGTAATATAATCTCATGAAAAAATAATAATATAATGTAATGCTAACGTTGTATTAAATCGATACAAATCGAAAATCTCTGCATTAAGAAAAAATAAAAGCCGCAAGACTAGGAATAGGAAAATTATATTGTCAATTTTTAGGCAAAAATCGTGGCATTTCTCTCGAGAGTACTTCATAATCGGTCTGGATCTTCGGCAATCGAATTTGCCATCGTGGCGCCGCTCTTCATCATCGTTCTGCTGAGCATGGTAGCCTATGGGATATATCTCATGGCTGCCTATTCCGTGCAGCAGGTGGCTGCAGATGCCGCCAGAACCGCGATTGCCGGTTTGAACAATCAGGAACGGGAAGCACTAGCAAGAGACTTCGTCAGCAAGAGCGCGCTTAGTTATGCGTTCTTGGACAAGGGCGACCTTAACGTCACCGTTGGCATCGACAATGCCAACAGCAACCAGTTTACGGTTACCGTGGATTATGACGCAACGAAGCTGCCAATTTGGGGCCTTTATACCTATGCGCTTCCAGCAAAAACGATAAGACGATTTTCCACCGTTAGGATCGGGGGTATATGAGATGGGGAAGATACGATCTTCGATCTTTCGGTTTAATCAAGACGATGCGGGCAATATCGCACTTATGGCAGCGTTGACTGCGCCGATGATTGTCGGCGTTTTAGCACTCGGGGTGGATTATGGGGCATTGACGCTGCAAAAAAGGCAGCTCCAGCAATCTGCGGATCTCGCTGCGATTTCCGCGGCCTCCGCACTCGATGCTGAACAGGCCGTATTGCAATACTTCAAACTCAACGGGCAGAAAATTGGCATCAGAACTGGATCAGGTCTCTTGACCGAAGGTGGACTCCTGCCAAAGGATGCCGACATCGAGGGGGCGGGACTGGACGGTTACGCGGAGATCACCACAGGGCGTTATGTCGCAGACCCGGACACTCCAGTGGAGAGGCGGTTTACCCCTAACGCAGCGCCTGCCGACGCAGTAAAGGTCGCAATTTTCGAAAAAGGCAGGCTCTACTTTGCGTCAGGCTTCACGACCCCGCCTGATCTGTCAGCAGTGGGAACGGCCGGGGCACAAAAGGTAGCCGCCTTTTCCGTTGGATCTCGCGCAGCCAGCCTCAATGACGGTCTGATCAACAGCGTATTGAGCACTCTTTTTGGTTCGACCATTCATCTTAAGGTGGGGGACTATCAATCGCTTGCCAGCGCCGATGTGAGCCTGCTGAAAACGATCGACATCCTCGCAACGGATCTTAAGCTGAACGTCGGAACCTATCGCGAGCTCGTAACAACGAAAATTACCTTGAGCCAGTTTCTCAGCGCCCTGGCTAGAACCAGTGGGTTACAGCCGTCCGTCGCCTCAACCATCCAGAAATTGGAAAGGGCAGCCAACACAACCACTCTCAATTTTCCGTTGGAGAAGATTGTCAACCTCGGACCCTTCCTCGACAATATGGTGGGAAGCAGCGGCAATCCGAAGGTCACGGTCAGCGTCTTCGATTTGATTTCCGCTACGGCGATTGCCGCAAACGGACGACATCAGTTTGAAGTCGATGCGGGCACCAACATTCCCGGCTTGGCTTCCACAAAACTGACCATCGCCATCGGTGAACTGCCTGTGCTGACGACATCGTTGGCGGTGGGCGGCGTTGGAACCGTCGTCAGAACTGCGCAGACCCGAGTTGCCTTGAACACCACCGTCGACGGGTTGAAAGCTTTGGCTGGCCTTCAGGTGCGTCTACCTCTCTACGTCGAAATGGCACCTGCTGAAGGTAAACTTGTAGACATTCGTTGCGCAGCCGGCGGCAACAACGCCGTGGACGTTGATGTGGTACCTGGAGTGGTAGAAATTGCGGTCGGCAAAGTGGATACAAGCGCTTTTAGTAAGTTCGGCAGTAAGTCGCGCGTAACGAAAGCAGCGATCGTCGACTCACGTCTCGTAAAAATAAACGGCATGTCGCATGTTACGGTCGGCAATTTGGCGAAGACCAGATTGACGTTCACGCAAGCGGACATCAATCAAGCGACGATCAAAGATGTATCCACTAGAGATGGTTGGACCTCCTACATTCAGTCCATCTTGAAAAACTTCGATCTCGATATCAACGTGCTGGCTTTAAGTGTCGGCTCACCGACCGCGGTACAAGCGGCGTTGGCCGATACTCTTTCCGTTGCTGCTCGGCCGGTCGATCAAGTCCTTTATAACGTGATGCTGATCTTCGGAGTCAAGGTCGGTGAAGCTGATGTCCGGGTGACGGATGCGCGCTGTATGCAGCCCGCGCTGTTGCAGTAGTGTGTTCAAAAAGGCGTTGGGGAGCTGGAAGAGCATGGTGAAGCCAAGATAACTTTGAGTTCGTCAGGCGATGAAGGGGCACTACAGACGATGATCTACTCTAACGCCGCCATCGTTGGCTCGCCCGAGGCGGCGGTCCGTTTGTAGGTAGAGGAATTCGGGTGGCCCTTTCCTAGGGAGATCCGTGGTCGCTCAGCCGGTCGGCTGGGTAACAAATGGCAACTTGACCAGGCTGTTCGTATAAGGCTTGAGCAATCGGGCGGAGAATTGCCACCAGCCAATCCGACGGCGAGAACGGATTACGAAGCGGCGACCAAAAAGCACGCGGCGGAGACGAAGCAGATGGAAGCAATCCGCGCAGGCAAAAACGACCGAGCCTGGGTCGATGCTGCCCTTTCGAAGATAGGTTGCCTCTCTCCCTAAGAAGCTACTTGCCGCCGTACCTTACGGCGGCTGCTCTTCGACGGGATGAAAGCAAGCATACGTCAGAGCTGTCTGTCGAAGTAGGTGGCCGTCTGCTCATGCCCCTTCAAGAGCCAGCTAATGAAAGAGTTTGATCGGGCTTGTACCTGGCCCTTGCTTCAACGATACGGATATTGGGAGATACGGCTTTCAAAGGCACGCTTCCACACGTCTCTACGTCTGAACTAGAGATCAGCGCATTTGACACTCTCACCTAGACGCTGATTCGGAACACCGCTGGCTAAGGTGACAACTTTTCGAAACATGTGGATCGATGCTTCGGCACACGCAAAGTCCATGACGGCCTTGGAATAGGTCAGTGTCCCTGGTACGCATCTCCTAGCCCATGGAGTGACCTCAGGGCTGGATGTCGAGGTCAGATCACTTGAACGCGGTGGGCTTCATCTGATTGCCGTCTTGAGAGAAATCTCCCGGTCGTTCGCTTTAGGGAGAACCGCCACGGTCGCGCTCGTTCCGACAATAAGGGCGCTGGCATCCGTGTCCTTGTCCAGCCTGACGCGCACGGGTACGCGTTGTGCAAGCCGAACCCAAGTGAAATTCGGCGTGACATTAGCCAAAAGGGTGCTACCCGCTGTTCTCTCGCGATCCTCGATACCCGCCGCGATGCTCTCGACATGGCCCTTCAGCGGATCTTTCGTTCCCATAAGCGTAATCTTGACTGGATCGCCGACAGTGATGTGGGACAGTTGGCTCTCATCGAAATATCCCTCGACGCGGATCGTACTGGTAGCGACCAATGCCATCACGCCCTTGCCGGAAGCCACATAATCACCCGGACTCAGTGCAAGATTGGTAATAATGCCGTCAGCGGGCGACACAACGTCTGTACGAACGAGATTGAGTTGGGCGAGATTGTAACTCGCCTGCGCCTGTTCATAGGCCGCTTCGGCTTGCTCAAGGGCAAGTTGGGCCTTGTCCACGGATTGTTGCGAAACGGTAGAACCTTCCTGTAGTCTCCTGTATCGCTCAGCTTCGGTTTTGGCATTATCCAGCGTAGCGGTTGCCTGCGTGACGCTTGCCTTGGCGCTGTCGAGCGCAATCTGGAAGCGCGAGGGATCGACCTTAAGAAGCGTCTGGCCCTTTGTCACTCTCTGATTGTCATGAACGAAAACCGCCGAGACAAGCCCGGTAACATCCGGCGTAATCGTGACGACATTGGCGCGCACATGGCCGTCTCGAGTCCACGGCGTCTCCATGTAGGCGATCCACAATTGCCATCCGAAAAAAATGGCAACGACCGTAATGCCAAGCGTGACTACCAGCCTCATGGAACGGAAAAGAAAGGACTTCATGACGCATACCTTTGAAAGACATCCGCTGTCGCAGCAAAAATCAGCACGAACAATGACAGGTTGAAGAGTGCGGGGTGCCAGACCAGACGATAGACATGCAAGCTAGCAAGACCCTTCTTTGCTAGTCCATGCAGCACGAACGCAAGGATCGACAGCATCAGCAGTTTGGGGAGATAAACTCCGAACAATACGACTTCACCAAACATGCGCGTTTCCTACTCTGCCGCCATGGGGTTTAAACGGGTCAGGCTTCGAGCACGCGTTCTTTCAAGTATCGGGGGAGAGGCGTGCGGAAACAGGCTGCATCTCAGGTCGGTCAGAGCCGCAAGCATGCGAGGCTTGTCGAATTCATCAAGTGCGTCATCGATGCTCGACAGGATCGCTGGCGAAGGAGCATTCGGAGCATCGTGAACTGTCTTTGACCTAAACCAGATTGCGATACCGGCGAAAATGGGATCGAGCCGTCGCGCTTGCGACGTCGTCATGACAGAAGCTTCTTCTTGCAGAGCAGCCAGTCGCGTCCCAATCCGCAATTCGGTTATCATGTCCAGGTCGCTCAGCGTGGTGCCGGAAGTTGCAGCCCGACGCGGTACAAATTGAGCAAGCCGATCGAGTCCTCGGGCGGCATACCAGGTCGGTGATCTCGAGAAACGACCGTCAGCGATGGCGGTAGCTTCACGCCAACCCAGCTTGGCAATGCGCTGAGCCTTACGCGATGCACCGAGCGAGTGTGTCAGTGCGCTCCACGCGACGGCGAATAGCACGCCCAGCGTCGAGGCCACAGCACCGTCGGCAAATGAAATGAAATCGGAAGAATAGGTTGCCGTCAATGCGATGGTCGATGCGGTGCCGACCGTCATGACCATACCCGGGAGCATGAATTGCGGTCGACTCATGATCGTTCCGAACAGTATGAAAGGGAGCGCAAAGACCAGCACTAACCCCCAGAACGAGCTGACGCCCGGGAGAATTCCGAACAAGAATATGCCAGCTCCCAGATTGCTGACGGCATTGAAGATCGCCATGGCCTTTAGTCCCGGCAGGGGGTTGTCCAACGCTCCGAAAAATGGCCCGGCAATGAGTACCATAAGAGCGAAACCCGCACCGGCCTGCCAGCCCGAATAGAGCCAGAGAAGGCTCGCGATGAAGCCGGACAGCGCGATAGAGGCGCCCGTAATCGCAAAGACGACGATGTCGTGATGCCAGCTGCTTTGAACCGAACGCGTAGACTGAAGCTTCACACGGCGGCGCGCCAGGGTGCCGGCTGAAATCTCTCTCAGCAAAACCTGACAATCCTGCGTCATATCGATGAGATGCAAAATATCGACGAGCGTGCTTCTGATCAGCAGGCCATCCCAATCTCGCCGCGTCTCCACGATGTGGGTCAGATGCGCATGCTTCTCGCGAAGACGCGCTGCGGTCTGGTCACTATCTTTCTCGCCTTGATCCTTCGACGAAATCCAGAGCTGGAAGTCCGTAAGGAGATCGGCGAGGTCGACATCGATGGCCCCCCTTTCCCGAAGGATCGCCAGTCGGTCGCCAAATGCGTGTAAAGCGATCGGTACAGGCGCTATCCGCTCCTTGAACGCTTTAAGGTGGAACGTCAGGTTCGCCGCAGCGACATCGTAACGAAGGTGAACGATCAGATTATCGAGGGCACCGACATCTGAGGCCAGGCGTTCGCTCTGCTTTAACGCATTGCTGTCGCGGCCGTTTTCGATGACTGCGCCAATCCAACGACAGATATCCTTCAGGAGGTTTTCAGCCGTTTTACGCACCGTTCCTGTGAGGCCGGTAGGAAGCACAACGCTGTTGATGACCGCAGCACAAACGATGCCCAGAATGATTTCCTCGGCGCGGGCAACGCCGGTACCGAAAACGCTGTCAGGAGCATAGATCGAAGGGAACGCGATCAAAGGGACAGTGTAACCGGAAAGCAAAAATGCATAGGATCGGGGAGACCTGTCGAACAATGCCAGGAAGGTCAAAAAGCCGGTCCACAGGCACACGACAAGCACAAATAGGACAGGGGCGTTCGCAAGCTGCAGCGTAAAGAAAATAGCTACGCTTGCCCCAACTACTGTTCCTGCCGCCCGGAATGCCGTCTTCGACTGCGTAACGCTAGCCAGCGGATTGGCGACAATGTACACAGTGGCCATAGCCCAATATGGGCGGGGGAGCCCTGCCGCAAGAGCGACGTAAAGGGCGGCCATGGACGCTGCGAAGGTCTTTATTGAAAAGATCCATTCGGTCAACGTCGGGAACGCGACGCGTGCTCTCATGTCGCGTTGTCCGCGAACATTTCGTCCAGTACTCCATCATCGACGAAGGTGGACATCGTACGGATCACCCTTAGTGCGGCAATAAGATCATCCCGACTATGGGCTCGCAGCACCTCGGCCCGGATTTTCGTCAGATGGGTTTCGACTCGCAGTCGTAGCTTCCGACCTTCGTCCGTGAGCCAAAGCATCTTGGCTCGTCGGTCGCCGGGGTCTTCTTGCCTTTCGATAAGCTTCTGCTCGGCAAGCAAATCCAGAAGGCGAACGAGAGCTGGGCCTTCGACCCCGATTTCTTCTGCGACCGCGTTCTGCCGGACACCCTCTCCCAACCTGCCGATGATGATCAAAGGGAAGATCGAAGCTTCAGATAGGCTTCCTGGTGGGTAACCGCACTCGCGACACAGCATGTCTGCAAGCTTGCGCCCGAGCTTGCGCAACTGCCGCTCTGCACGCGGCAGGGAACTGGTCACTAGAAATCTAAGCTCATCATCGGTCATATGTTTATAGATAACATGTTATCTAATTCAGTCAAGTGCCCGTCCGGGATCATCATGGAGAATATTTTCAAGCGTACCAGGCCTAGCGAAGATGAGACCTCAAAGCTGGCTCAGATGTGAGAGCTGGACACAACCCACCACGCGATGAATGTCGGACTGCGGGACGCGCACGCGTAACGGTTCCGTTCAGGAGCTAAGGAAGTTTGGTCCTCGCTGTACGTTACCTCAGACTGCGTGCCCCGCTGGGAGCGTCATCCGAGTGACGCATGGGTATTCGCTCATAAAAATTTACGCTCTTTGTCCGGGTGTGGGAGAAGAACGCGGCTGATTAACAGTCCTTCAATGTGACAAAAGCGGAGTGGTACTTCCGCTCCACGGCGCCATTCAGGGTGAAGGTCTGTTGTCAGGCGCAGCGAAGCGGAGCCGGATGCATCGAAACTGCTGAGTTCGGCTGCCTCGAAGAAGAAAGGCCGTTTCACCGTTGGATAAAGCGCCTTGAACAGGCTTTCCTTGGCTGAAAAAATCAGCCCGGTCATGAAGGGATCGATCTCGTTACCGAGATTGTAGCGCTCATTTGCGGTCAAGGCCTGCGGAGCGATATCGTTGGCTTCCTCCTCGGTCAGCAGTTTTTCGATATCGATGCCGACGCCGCGAAATCGCAGGGAAAAGCCTACCAGCGCAATCGCCTGTCCTTGGCTATGGGAGATCGCGCCGATGACGCCTTCGGGCCAGATGGGGGCACGATCCTCGCCCATGCCGGGAAAGATGGTGCGGCCGATTATGCGGCGCGTGCCCTCCGCCGCGCATCTGCGCCCGGCAATGAATTCCGCCTTGCGTCTTTGCGTGGCGTTTGAAAGCTGGAGCGGCAAGGAGGGAACCTCGCCGCCGCCGTCTTCGGCGCTGTAGCAAAGGGTGAGGCAATGGCAATCGTGTCTGTCGTCTGGCCAGGGCCAGATTGCTTCCGGCGAAGCACCGGGGGCGGCCTCGCGATGAAACGCCGTAGCGACGGACATTTTCTTTACCCTCAATCAAACGCCTCGAATTTAAGCCGCAAGCGTGGCGCCGCCATCAACCACGATCTGCTGCATCGTCACATGGCCGGCCTGATCGGAGGCGAGAAACAGCACGGTATCGGCGATGTCGTCCGGCCTTGCGATCTTGCCCAACGGGATACCAAGTTTGAACTGTTCGGGAAGACCGGCAACCAGCCGTTCCTTGCCAGCGGGATCGCTCAACATGCCCGCCAGCATGGGCGTATCGGTGGAGCCGGGTGAAACGACATTGCAGCGCACGCCATAGGGAGCGAGCTCAAGGGCGGCGCAGTGGCTAAGGCTGACCAGCGCGGCCTTGGACGCGCAATAGGCCATCATGCCGATGCGCGGCACGACAGCGGCATTGGAGCCGACATTGACGATCGCGCCACGCCGCTGCCGCTTGAAGGTGCCGCTCCACTGCCGCAGCATATGGAACGGCCCCGCAGCGTTGACATCCATGCAAGCCTTCCAGTCCTCAGGTGTGAGGCTTTCACTGTCCCCCAATCGCAAGATGCCAGCGGCGTTGACCAGAATATCGAGCCCACCCCATTCGCTTTCGATTGCC